>JAJTDE010000093.1 GCA_021298085.1 Rubrivivax sp. | reverse complement strand
GACATGGAAATCAGTTCGATCGAACCGGCCGGCATGCTTCGAACCTGAGACCGAAGAAAGTTCGAACACCACCCACTAGCGCGATTGCGCGCCGGAACGGACCCGCGCGGCGAATCCCCCAGGAGGACCCACGATTTTCCGGACGCGAACGGCTGTCAGCCATCACCCGGCTGCCTGTTGCGCACGAAGGCGCGCGAACGACTCGCGCACGGCGCGTTCGAATTCTTCGGCGACGCTGGCCGGTGCTTTCTCGGCCGCCGTGCGTTCCAGGTCCAACGTTTTGCGGTAGCGCACCGTGCGCTTGAATAGGAAGACAGCGCGCAAGGCGCCCGCGGTTGATCGTTCGTAAATCCCAGCGCTGACGCCCAGCTGCTTCTCTTCGTCGGGCTGCACTGCGATGTAGCTTTTGCCTCGCTTGGCCATGACTCGAAGCCGGCCGGCCACGGTTTTCGGGATGACGCGCTGGTAGCCGGGGGAGTACTCCGAGCCCAGCTGCGTGATCACGGCGATGATCTGCGAGCGGCTGACGTTGCCGTAGCTGTCCAGCTGCGCACCGCGGCCAGGCACCAGCACGTAGCCCCTGGGCATGGCGCCAGACGCCTGCAGGGCCTGCTCGAATTTCTTGGCGCGGCGGCTGCCTGCGCGTTCCTGAGGGTTCAGGTAGGTGGCCGGCGGAGTGCCGGCCATCTGGTCCTTCACTAGCACCTTGGACTGCAAGGTCTGCGCTGTAGCACTCAGGAAGGTGGTGGCGGATTTGGTGCGCGGGGCTGGGCGGTCCAGCCGGCGTTCAATCTGTTCTTGCCACTCGATGCCCATTTCCTTGGCCGCTCTTGTGAGCGATGTGGAAACGGCATTGGCAAAGCGCCGATCGCTGAATTCCTTCAGCGCGGCGCGCACTTCCTGCAACCCTTGAAGCTTGATGCTCAGCACTGGTGCTCATGGCAAAAAAAGCGCCGGGGCCAAGGGACGGGATGGGGTGGTGATCAGCACCCGGCGCAGGCTTCAGTGGCAACCACCTGACCATGTGCGAATAGTTTCACGGGGGGGTAGAAGTGGGAAAACTCCAGTTGGCCACAGGCTTTGCCCCTGGTGCCCTGTAAATCCAGGTCTCCTGCGCTTCCGCACAGTTCACGCTTGCTTCCGCTACCCCTTCGTCAAAGTGACATGGCAACAGGACATCCTTCATCTTTTCGCGCGCCTCCTTTGGCAAAGCCTCCCACCACTGAAACAGTGCCACCTGTTCCGTGAGCGTGCCCGGCTGAACCAGCAGCCGGCCTTTCATGTCGATGTCAGCTTTCATACCACCCTCACAGGGCCTGATTGATTTCACGCTGCTCAGTCGGCCTGAGAACCAGCAGCGCACGACCCGGGCTGTAGGCCTGGGATTGAAGAGCCAGCACACGCGCGTCATCCCAGACGGCGCCGATGGCCAGGACGCCCTCGCAGGCGAAGAACCAGCCGGGTTCACCCTGGACCACACCACGCTTCCAGCACTCGGCCAGCCAATCGGCGCCGTGCTTGGCGCGGTGGTCTTTGATCAGCTGCGACACCTTCGGCATCTGTTCCGGCAGCCAGCCAAAGCTCTGTTTTGTCCTTGTGTCCATATGTCCTTCTTCTCGCATAGATGGGTAGGTTCACGCCCGCGCGCCAGTGCGCACTCGCCTGCACCCGCCTTGCCCGCTCGCGCTTTGCTGTGGACACAAGGACAGATGAAAGAAGCTTGGCCATGGCTCCGCTAACCCTTGGGTTTGGTGGATCTGGTGCTGTTGCCAGAACTCACTGCAAACCCACGGACACACGGACACGTGGACAAGCCCCAGGCGCGCCTGGCCGCGGACGTCGCTACATGGTGGTCAGGGCCTTCATCCCGCTGACCTTTTCCGCGGCGCCCCGCGATCGCTGGTCAGAACGGGATGGCTTCATCGGCCTCTTGCTCTGTGGGTGAGCCTGCGTGGCTCGTTGAGTGAACAATCTGCTGCGCCGGCCGGCGGTACACGCGCGGGCGGCCTGGTGCGCTGCTGCGCGCTTCCTGCCAGTTCAGCTTGCGTAGGGCGGCGGCGGCCTGCTTTTCGTGATACCGGCCAGGGCCCAGCTTTTCGATGCCAATACCGATGCGGTTCAGCAGCTCCAGCAGGGTAATTTCCTTGACCATGGTGCCCTTTTCGCGGCCGTGCACCATCTGCTGCTTTTCGTCGTACAGGTAACGGTTGATGGCACTTTCGATCGCGTTTTCAACGGCCCGGTCCTGCTGCTGCGGCTCAAACAGCGCGCGGCTTTCTTCGGGCGTTGGGTAGTAGCGCTCCCCGGCATCCAGGCGGTGCAGGGCTTCGGCCAGCATCTGGGCGCGGTTCTCGCGCAGCCAGTCCTGATCGATGTGGCGGGTGACGCGCACCGGCCAGAAACGGCGGTTGCCCGTTGGGTCTGTGAGGTAGTGCTGCTCATTCGTGGTGCCCACGAAGATGCACTGCCGGGGGTAGTCTTTCGGGCGGCGGTCAAACGTCGCCCTGAAGCGATCCGTCACCGAGCTGATGAACTGTTTGGTGCGGGTGATTTCAGCCTTGCTCAGCGAATCCAGCTCGCCCATCTCATAGACCCAGATGCCCTGCAGGTTCTGAAAGCTGTCCTTGTCGCCCAGGTTCAGCGGCGTGTCTGCCGCGTACTCTCCGCCCAGGGCGTGCACCAGGGTGGACTTGCCCAGGCCCTGGGTGCCTTCCAGAATCAGCATGTAGTCGAATTTGCAGCCGGGCTTCAGCACCCGGGCGGCCATGGCCATCACCGTCCATGAGCCCACCTTGGCCAGGTACTGCTGCAGGGGGTCGGTGTCGTCCCATTCGTCCTCTTCCAGGCAGCAGCGCCGCAGCCAGGTGTCCAGGCGTGGCACCTTGTCCCAGGTGCCCCGCAAGCCTTCCAACGACGTCCGGACGGGGTGAAAGCGGTGGCGGAAGGCCACCATGCGCACAGCCTCTTCCAGCGTGCCCCTGGCCATGCTGGGCAGGCCGTGGTGGCGGCAGAGGTAGTCGCCCATCAGCAATTCGTCTTCTTCCCACCAGGTGCCCGCTGGGGTGCCCCAAGGGGTTGGGCCGGTCTTCACGATGTTGTTGCTGAACTCGTTGAAGGCCACCAGGCCGGCGACTTCCTCGATGCCGGGAACATTCTGCTCAGGGATGCCATCCAGGGCCATGACGATGTTTTCGCGGATGGCCAGGGCGCCGTACTTGCCCGAAATCAGGAAGTCGTGCCAGTAGCGCTGGGCACCCTGGCCGGCACCGGCCTTGCCCGCGCCAGCGGGGCGCTCGGGGGGATTGGCCTCGGCCTTGATGCCGTAGGGCTTGGCGGCCTGGATGAACGCCAGCAGGCGTTCCACCGTCCACCCCTCGGCAATGGCATCGGCCACGTCCCAGCCGTCCTTCACTGCACCAGGCTTGGGCAATGCGCACGTGCTGACATCGCATTTCTGGTGCTGCGCCAGGTGCTCTGCCAGCACCATCATGTCCCGCACGCCGGGCTGGTTCTGCTCAGGCATCAGGGGCTTGGTGCCCGGGTCAATGCCGGCGGCTTCCTCGGCCTTCGTCAGCTTCACCCGGTGCGCGTCACAGTCAGGCCACAGCACCACGCGGCGCCCGGCCAGCCATCTCCAATCGGCCTTCAGCGCGGCCTTGCCGCCACCGGGCCAGCTGACCACGTCCATGTGTTCCTGCAGCAGCTGGTGGGCCGCCACGGCGCATTTCTCGCCCTCGACCACCAGCACCGGCTTGGCGTTGTTGAAGGTGCCAGCAGGCACAAACAGCGGCCGGGGCTCTGGCCAGGTCTTCCAGTGCCAGCGCTGCGTGCCGGCGCCGTCGCCTTCATCGCGGCACCAGGTGTGCGGTATCGGCTCTTTGCCGCCGTCTGATGTGCGGAACCGCACCACGTAGCCGAAGAGCTCATCGTCCAGGCGGTACTCGGCCACCAGTTCGATGTCTTCCGGCCGGCGGCTGTAGTGGTGAAACGTCGGCTTCGGCGCAAACGCCGGCACCGGTGTGACGACCTGCCAGCCGCCCTTGGGCGTTTCAGCCGGCGGCGGTGGTGGCGGCAGGGCCACTGCACGCTGCTGGGCCTGGCCTTCGCCGAACTGCTGCAGCAGATCCTTGGCGGCGTGCAGTTGCGAATCGCCGTGGAAGAGGTACGCATACAGCGACACAAGGTCACCGCCGGCTTTATCGGCCGCGAAGTGCCGCCACGCGCCCGTTCTCAAGTTCACCGAAAGGCTGTCGCCCGGGCCGCCCTTGGCCCTGCTGGCGGCTTGCCATTCGTGCCCATTCCGACGCCCACCCGGCAGCCACTCTGATGCAAAGTGTTCGGCACTGTCCAGCAGACGCTGCGCCAGGCCCTGAAAGTCGATGCGGGGGCGCTCTGCCCCGCTGTCACCAGCGTTTCCCATTCCCATCCCGTTCCCGTTGGTCAGTTGCCCAGCCGGGTCTGTGCCCAGCTGTGTGTGATCTCTGCCAGGCAGCGCTGGGGCGCGTCTTTCAGGTGGCGCGGCACGTAGAGCAAGACCGGCTTGCGGGCGTGCGGCAGGCGGGCCTTGCCGTTGCGCTCGAGCTCGCCACTGCGCTCCATGTCACGGGCCACCTCGCGCGCCTTTGACACCGGCAGACCCGCAAAGGCCGCCATGGCGCAGGCTGAGACACGGCCCACCTCGACATGCAGCGCGGTGGCCGCTTCGGCCATGCGCTGTCGTGCGTCACCCCGCGGGCGCATGGCTCAGAACCCCACGCCGTCGGTGAAGGCGCTGTCGACCCAGTCGGTCCGCTGTAGTTCCGAATCGTCACCGCGCAACCGCTTGGCACGCAGGCGGGCCAGGCCCACACTGCCGAATGTGTCCCGCAACCAAGCCCTTCGAAGCACATCAGCCGCAGCCAGATCCTGCGCGTTGGCTTGCTCCATGAGCTGGATGAATTCCTCATCGTTCAGCAGCAGCTTCACCGCGTGCGTGCGCTTTTCGTTCAGTCGTTCCGTCGCCATCTCACCACCCCATAAAAAAGCCCCGGCCAGCAGGTGCCAGCCGGGGCAAACACCCACGCGCCCCCAGGGAGGAGGAGACCAGGCGCACCGGATAGGCCGGCACCAGTGTGGGAATGCTGTTCACCTGTTGGCCCGCCTTCAGGCGTCCACGTCCAGAAGCGGCTTGCCGCCCGGGTGCGGCCACTGTGTGTCTGGAACCCTGACCCACCTGACGTCGGGCCGCAGGCGCTCACACGTCCAGGCGCCTTTGGTTTCGCGCTCAATGGCCGGGCAACGCTCCACCGGTGGGCGCCCCTTCCAGCCGATGACCGATGGCACGCGAATGCCGCACATCCTGGCCACGGCCGTCGGCCCACCAAGTTCTGACACGATGTTGCTCATGTCGCCTATCTTAGGTGCACCTAATGCAAGCTGTCAAGAGGCACACCTTATGTGTGGGGAGTTAGGCTAGGCTATGCCCACACTCGCAGCACGCCTACAGGCCGCGATCAGCTCGCGACACCCACCCGCCACCCAGGCTGAGCTGGCCAAGGCCTGCGGCGTCAGTGCCCCATCTGTCTCAGACTGGTTCAGCGGCGAGACCAAGGCGCTGAAAGCGAACAGCGCAGCGAAGGCCGCGGCCTTTCTGCAAGTCAGGCTGGAATGGCTGCTGTATGGGGTTGGGCCCATGCGGGCCATCGGCGAAGCCGATCACGCCTACAGCGTGTCGGTGCCGGAACCGGCCACCGGCCTAGAACAGGCCTTGCCGAGCGTTCTGCAGGCCCTGGTGCGCCTGTCTGAGGCGCAATGGCTCATGGTGCGCACGCGACTGGACCACCTGATGGCGCAACCCGAAGACCTGGAAAGCGCGGCAGTGGATCTGATGGCTGTGCTGTCGAGCGTGACACCCGAGGGCGCGCGCAGGAAACGCGCCGCGTGAGGGCGCCTGTGCCCTCAGTTCATATCGTGCCAGTTTCACAAAAGCTTCACACGAAACACTCACCCCCCACATCGGGGGTCGTAGTGCCATTTAATCGGCCGCCTACCCGCCGCGCCAGTCGATCCATCTAGGGCAAGGTCTGCGATAGGTTGAGGCTGATCACCGCACCCGCTTCGCTCACGGCGGCCACGGCCTGGTTTGTGACGACCGCGCCGAAGGCGTTGGAGCCCCGAAAAGTGGTGTAGACGGTCAGGCCACGCCCTGGCCCCTCATCGCGGAATCGGGTCTGCACGTGCTTGTAGGACTCAGGGTCGTTCATGCGGGCCTTGATGCCCGCTTCCACCGCCATGTGCGAACCATCCCACGGGTGGAACTGACGCTGGACAGCCTCCGCGCGCAGCTCTTGCGGTGACATGGCCGCACGCTGAACGGCCACCTGCTGCTTGACCTGCTCTGCCTTGCGCTGCCGGTCGGCGCGGGCCTCAGCGGCTTTCTGCTCAAGCACCAGCTGACGCTCTGCCGCCAACCGGGTGGCAGCCTGGTGCCGCTGGTGTCGGTCGTAGAACACCAGCAGCGCCACCGCAACAGCAGCCACCAGAACCAGTTTCACGGGTGCGCTCACCATGTCCAAAGCTCCTTTGAAGGGCTGAAACGTGCCGCCCGAAATGATGCACGAAAAAAAACTTAGGGGGCCCTATTGACGGGTGTGTTAGCTGCACCTATGCTTCGCCTAAGTCATCGCAACACGCAAACCGGAGCACCAAATGCAAGCCTTCGAAAACGCACAAGTCCTGATCAAGGCCAGCGATCTGCGCGGCCCGGCTGACTTCTACCAAGTGCTGTTGACCGTGAAGAACGGTTTCGGCAACGGCGTCAGCAAGTTGGGCAGCTACAGCTTCACAAAAGCCGACATCAAGCGCGCCGGCATCGACTGGACTTTTGTCCCCGCGTCTTGCGAAGTGCTGGGCCTGAAGCTCGAAAACAGGCACGGCCGCCGCGGCCATAGCGTTTCCCTCTAAGACTCCAGCCGCCTGCCCCTTCGGGGGCAGGCGAGTGCAGTTTTGCCGACCCATGGAGTACACCATGCAGACCTTCCAGCAGCACCTTGCCAAAGAACTGTCGCATCGCCAAGCGATGCCACACCCGCAAGCCGCCCAACTTGCGCAGGCACACCACAAGGCCCAAGCCGAGCGTTTTGCCCAACAAGCCAGCACACACGCCGCGTTCACCGCAGCCCTGGCAGCCTACCGCGCCGAAAAAGCCATCCGCGTGCAACCCGTGCGCCAAGGGGCCACGCAATGATGCGCGTCACCCCCACCCACCGGGCCATCACCAGCAGTGTGCTCGGCGCAATCCTGGCCATCGCCGCGGGCATGGGCATCGCCGCCGGGCTGGTGTACGCCCACGAAGTCGGCCGCCTGATCGGCGAAATCTTCAGCCTCATGGGGGCGTGATGCACAGCCTCATCCTTGCCATCTTCAGCGCCCGGGCCCGTGCTCAGCAGGCCGTTGCCAACGTGCTGTACCACGTGCGGCGCCGCGCACTGCTCAAAGAGTTGGACGACATCCGCGACAACCTGGAAACAGTCGAGCACCAGCTGGCAATCCTCCCTGCGGAGGAACGCAGCTACCGCAAGCAGTACAGCGCCACCCGTGACCGCATCCTGGCGATGGACCAGGAACACGACCGCGCCCGGGCTGACGTGCTGTCGAGGTTTGCACCATGACAGCCATTCTCAGCGGCACCGTGCGCACGGTGACCAGCTTCTACAGCCTCAACAGGCCAGGCCGCAGCCGCTGGTATCTGCGTCTGGTGGTTGACCAAGCCGACGGCGGCGCGGCATTCGAAGCCACGCTGGACACTGGCGAAGGCTACCGGGGCCTCAGCAACGCCGACGCCATGCGCACCCGGCTGAAGCCTGGCACGCAAGTGGAAGCCCACGGCGCGGCCATTCAGCTGCGCAGCGGGCCCGGCGACAGGGCGCCGCTGGTGCTCAGCGGGGCGGCGTTTGTGCGCGGCGGTGAGGCACCGGCCACCCGGGCCAACCACCTGCCCGTGGCACAACTGATTGCCATGGTCGCGCGCCACCACCGAGGGCTGATGCTGTGACCGCCGGCCGCCGCTGGATCACGCCCACAGGGCACCAGGCCATGGAGCTGCCCGGCAGCCGTGAAGGCCTGCTGCACCTGCGCTGGAGCGAACCCGGCTGGCCGTTCCCGCGCACGAAGTTTGTGCCCCGCAGCCTGTGCGTGCCCGACACCAAAACCCCGGCGACACCGCCGCCGGATGACGCACCGCCACTGCTGCGGCATGACAAGCGGCAGCTGGTGCTGGACATGGACCCGGCGCCGTTCTGACTAACCATTCAAAGCATTTGAACCATGCAAACCACCCACCACCTGCCACCGCTCATCGGCCTGATGGGCCCAGCCGGCGCCGGGAAAACCACCGTCGCCAACATGCTGCGCGAGCGCCATGGCTACATGGTCATTTCGCTGGCCGACCCGCTGCGCGACATGCTGGGCGCGCTGCTCAGCGGCCTGGGCGTTGGCCACGAATGGATGGAAGACCGGGAGCTGAAAGAGCGCCCCATCCCCATTATCGGCGCCAGCTACCGCAAGCTGGCCCAGACGCTGGGCACCGAATGGGGCCGGCAGCGCATCGACCCGGCCCTGTGGGTGCGCCTGTGTGCCCACAAGATCCAGGAGCTGCGCGGCACGCACCAGGAAGCGGTGGTGGTGCACGATGTTCGCTTCCCGAACGAGGCCGGCATGATCCGCCAGGCCGGCGGCTGGGTGGTGCGTGTGAACCGCCAGGTGGACGCCCTACCCGATGGCCGCAGCGCCCACCCCAGCGAGCAATGGCAGGCCACCGCGCCTGCGGATTTCCTGATCTTGAACAGCGGTAGTCTGGAGTTGTTGGAAGACCAGGTCTACCGCACGGCGGTCAAAGTGCAACTTGCCGACCGCAACCGCCAGAGCCAGGCCGCCTGACATGGGCAACACCCGCAAGCCGCGCAAGGCCTACCGGCCGCGGCCCATTAACAACCTGGCCACGCTGATGGCCATGCAGGGCGCCTGCCTGCTGTCCGTCGAAGACCGCATGGCGTGGCAAGACAGCCTGCATGACGCGCTGACCGCGGTGCGCACAGGCGCGGCCCAGCGCCCCCAGTGGGCCGCCCTGTTTGACGCCATCAACCTGGTCGAAGAACTCTGCCGCATGGGCCTGGCCAAGGACACCGCCGACGTGGTGCCCACCGCCCAGGCAGCGGTGTGCGCCGTGCTGGACAGGCTGCAGGCCACCGGTGTGCGATCAGCCCGGGCGGCCGAACTGCAAGCCCTGCGCGAGCTGGTGTGCGCCTTCGCTGACCTGATGGCCGGCATCACCCACAAAGAGCGCTTCGACGCCGAGGCCCGCGTGGCCGAACGTGTGCGGCGCGTGCTCAGCCAAAAACCCACCGCTGGCGCCGACGTGCGCATTTTCGATGCTGACACGCTGCCGCTGAAGCGGGGTAGCGCAACCCCGAACAACCACCAACGACACCAGCCATGCGACTCCCCCGCGAACGGATGATGGCCCAGGCCGATGAAATGCGCGACCGCATCCTGCAGTTGTGCAACACCAAGCCCCGCACACGCAATGAGTTGTGCACGGCCCTGGACATTGGCGACAAGCGCTGTGACCACTACCTGGACGCCCTGCGCGCCAAGCGAAAGCTGTTCAGCCGGCAGATTGGCAAGTACCTGCACTTTCTGACGCCGGCACTCTTCCAGGCCCAGTACCCGCGCTACGTCCTGCCCGGCGACGACCCTGACAGCCTCACGCCGGTGGTGAACGCCCCCGGCCACGGCGCCGACTGGGCACGCACCATGACACCGGTGAAGGTTGGCGAGCACGTGGTGCAGCGCTGGAGTTCACCGCCCAGCCGCTGGGCCACTCCCCTGCCACCTGAAGGTGGCGTCATCAGCCAAGACCACCAGCTGCGCCGCGAGGGGTGGCAGGTGGGCTCGAACTGGACGACGTATCTGGACACCCAGCCGGGGGCGCTATGACCGCAGCAACAGCCCAAGAACCGGCCACCGTGCGCGCCTGGTGGGTGCATGCCGCAGACGACGTCGACGACGGCGTCGTGTGGTTGAACGAACCGTCGGCCGAGGCGCTGGAGTGGCTGTCGCAGTACGCCGGCCGGCTGTTTGTGGTCAAGCCCCTGGCCGAGCACGACCCGCGGCGCGCTGCAGGCTTCGACGCCGTTGGGGGCACGGCATGAAGCCCGTCGAGTACCGCAAGGCCGCACGCCGGCTGGCCAGGCTGGCTGGGCGTGTGATTGACACCGCCGTCGCCGACACGGCCCGGCAGCGCGCGGCCAGGACGCGGGTGGTGAACCTGCTGGCCCAGGAGGCGCGGCGGTTGTTTGAGCGAAACGCCGCAGCGCCGCAAGGGGCACAACGATGACCACCGCCGTCGACCTCTTCGCCGGTGCCGGCGGCTTCAGCCAAGGCGCCCGGGCCGCTGGCGTGCACGTGGCATGGGCCGCCAACCACTGGCCCACCGCCGTGCAGTGGCATGCCGCGAATCACCCAGAGACGGCACACGCCTGCCAGGATCTGCAGCAGTGCGATTTCCGCGAGGCGCCGCGGCACGACATCCTTCTGGCCTCGCCCGCATGCCAGGGCCACAGCAAGGCCCGCGGCACCGACAAGCCGCACCACGACGCCCAACGCTCGACTGCCTGGGCCGTCATCACCTGCGCCGAGGTGCACCGGCCCCAGGCCGTGGTGGTGGAGAACGTGCCAGAGTTCACCGACTGGACGCTGTACCCGGCCTGGTGCGCGGCCATGCACGCCCTGGGCTATGCCCTGAACCCGATGGTGGTCGACGCGGCTGACCATGGAGTGCCCCAGCATCGGCGGCGGCTCTTTGTTGTGGCCACGCGATCCAAAAGCCCGGTGCAGCTGCGCCTGCAGCTCCGGGAGCATATGCCGATCGGTTCATTCATCGACTGGACGGCGGGCCGATGGCTGCCCATTGAACGGGCTGGCCGATCTTCCAGGACGCTGCAGCGTGTGGCCAACGGGCGCGCCAGATTCGGCGTCCGGTTTGTCATGCCGTACTACGGGAGCGGGTCAGGCCTGACGGGCCGCAGCATTGACCGCCCTTTGGGCACCGTCACCACCCGTGCCCGCTGGGGCCTTGTCGACGGCGACCAGATGCGCATGCTGTCAGCCAGCGAGGCCCGCGGCGCCATGGGATTCCCCGCCGACTACCGGCTGCCAGCACAACCGGCCCAGGCGCTGCACCTGTTGGGCAACGCCGTGTGCCCGCCGGTGGCGGCGGACATTGTTTCTGCATTGATGGGGGCTGTATGAGCACACCGGAAGCGCAGCTCGTTTGGTGTCTGCGCCAGCGTCGCGAGTACCACAGCACAGACGGTGTGCGTTGGTACCAAGTCGACGAGCCGGACGGAGACTGTCAGCGAGCCGCCGAAACCATCGAGCGCCTGCACTCCGAGAAGCTGGAGCTTCTTCGCTGGAAGGGGATTCATGCCCCGCGGCTCGTGGCTGTTGAGGGTCTGCTGCGCGAGGCGCAGCAAGAGGCTGCCGCCGGGCGCGAGGCTATCGCAAACCTGGCAAGCCTCGACAGCGAGCGGCAGGCCAATGCAATGCTTACCGCGGAGGTGGAGCGCCTGACCACCGAGCGCGAAGCCATCCGAGCCCTGCTGCCGGATGAGCTTTTCGCCGGCTCGAAGGACTGGACACAGGGCGGACCAGCGCAGCGTGTGGACTGCCTCAAGGGGTGGCTGTCTGCTGCGAAGGCGGAGGCAAGCGTAGCCTACTTGGCGTTTGATCGGGTGACCGCCGAGCGCGATGCTCTGCGGGCCGATGCCGAGCGGTATCGCTGGCTGCGGGATGCGAGCATTCCAGACGAGCAACTGCATGTGCATGTCGATCATCCTGCATGGCCGAACCATTGGGCGCTGATCGGCGAAGACCTCGACGCTGCTGTAGACGCAGCACGCGCCCAGACAAAGGATGAACGAAATGGATGATCGCAAACTGCCGCTGCTGCCAGAGCCCTACTCGCGGCAATGGATAAATTGCCCATTCACAGAGCGCCTGCTTTTTACTGAAGAACAGATGCGCGCCTATGCCCGCGCAGCCCTTGCCGCCGCGCCAGCACCCTTGATGGTCGCGGCGTTTCGCACAAGCCTCGCCTATGACGTTGGTTTCAAAGACGGACAGAAGGCGACCACGCCAGCGCCTTGCGTCGATCCGTTCTGCGCCTGCCGGGGCGGCCCCTGTGCAGAGTGCTCGGAGGGGCAGGCCTTGACCGCCGCGCCAGCACCCGCAAGCGTTCTGGCCTACATGGCAGTGAACCGAGAAGGAGAAGCGCGCTTCACTGACAACGCAAAAGCGGCCGAGGAGCTTGAGCGCTATGGCTGGGCAATCACGCCACTGTCGCAGGCTCCCGCGCCGCTGACGGATGAGCAGTTGCGCGATGCTTTGCGTCAGTGCCCACATGACACCGTGGAAGCCCTGCGGGTGCGCTGGCTCTATGCCAAAGACTTCGCCCGCGCCATTGAGCGCGCCCACGGCATCGGAACCGACGCACGCGCCCAGGCGCAAGGGGGCAAGCCGTGAGCGACCGCGAACTGTTGGAGTTGGCCGCGAAGGCGGCGGGCATTGTGCTGGTGCCGTACACCTGGGACAAGGGCTCACCGTGGGGCGAGCACGAGGGGTTTACTGTGTCCGGTGAAGGGCCAAACGAGTGGAACCCGCTTGAAGACGACGGCGACGCGCTGGAACTTGCCGTAAAGCTACAAATCAGCGTCATGTTTCAGTCAAGCGGCGTCGAAGCGCGGTCCTATCACGGCGAATTCTTTATAGCCCGAGAAGCCGTGAGCTATGAAACGGGAGATGTTGCAACTGCGACGCGTGCGGCCATCGTCCGAGCCGCCGCTGAGATTGGGAGGCAGATGCCATGACCGACCCCCTACACCCCAAGGCCGCAGAGGCTTTCATGCGAAACGTGCCGCCGACATGCACCACGGCGCGTGAATCCTGGACCTGCAAGAACATGCTGCCGGTAGATGGCGACACCAGCATGACCCATGAGCACTACGCCTGCAAGGTCTGCGGGCGGCGCATGGCGCTGGACTACGAGGAAATGAAATGACCGAAGACCCCAAACTCGATGGGCCGCAGATGCCCGAGCCGCTTGTGTTTGTGAACGCATCAAACCTCGCTTCATCCCGCCGCCGCAACGAACGGGGCGGGACCGGTGACCAGCACACATGGTCAGAAACCGCAACGCTTTATCACAACACAGCAGCCATGAGCGTCGCCTCCGCCCAGGCCTACGCCGAGGCCCTGGCCGCGCACAGGGTGGCGCTGGCCGTGGCGGCAAAACAGGCCGAGAGCGCCGCACTGAAGCGCGAGGCGCACACATGGAGCAAGGCGGCCGAGACATACGCGAAGCCGCGCGCCCCGCTGACGCGCCAACAGATTGACGATGTGATGACCCAGCACTACCCGCTGAGCAGCCTGCTGCGCGAGGAAGTGGACGCTTTCGAGGCATGCGTACGCGACATTGAGCGGCTGCATGGGATTGGGGCCTAACGTTCGAGCTGAAAGGGGCGCGCGATGAAGCATGAGGAAACCACAGGCGCCGTTGCGCCTCCTTTCGAGCGAGGGGTTGGGCGGCTGGAGCCGGAGCGCGCGGACGCATGCACGCAAGGCTGCAACGGCTGCGACGAATGCACCGACTACTACTGCGGCGACGAGTACGGAGACGAGCCGCACGGCCCGCCCGAGTTCGGCTGCTGCCTGCCGCCTGGCGAGTGCTGCATGCCTGGCCTGCACTTCCCGAGCGAGTGCCACACGGCTGCCGACTACCAAAGGCGCGGGCGATGACCAGCGTACCGAACCAAGGCGACCCGTGCGCTTGCGGCAGTGTGGATACGTGGCACCCGGAGTGCTACGCGCTGAAGGCGGGCCGCGAAGCCGAGATTCAGAAGCTGCGCGCCTTGATGGCTGAAGCGGTGCGCGACTTCCACGGCAAGGCGGTGCTGTTCAGCGCCGCTTTCCTGAACGCCGCCGGCCCTGCGCACGCAAGACGGCGGCCCCGCCACAAGCCGCCCAACGTGCTTTCAACGAACGAAAACCAGCCTACACCTATCCCGGCCAGCTCAGGAATAGGCACAGGTAGGCAACCGCCCGCGACGGGCAAGTAACCGAAAACCCCATGGCACATGGGCCAACCAACGACCGACCATGCTCACCCTGACCCCCCACGAAATCGCTGAACTGACGGGCTACACCCAGCCATCCCGCCAGCTGGCCGAGCTGCGGCGCCAAGGGTTCTATCGGGCCCGCCGCAATGTGCTGGGCAACGTCGTGCTCGAGCGTGGGCATTACGATGCAGTGGTGGCCGGCCGTGACCTGCCGCCGCCACTCACCCCACAACTACGGCAGCCGCGCCTGCGCCCCGCATGACTCGCTCCGACATGCCCCGCCGGGTGTACCTGCGCCACGGCAGCTATTACTTCGTGACGCTGGCCGGAAAATGGCTGAAGCTGTCACGCGAACGCGAAGGCCTGCCGGTCATGTACCGGGCCCTGGCTTCGC
This sequence comes from Rubrivivax sp., assembly GCA_021298085.1. Taxonomy (GTDB): domain Bacteria; phylum Pseudomonadota; class Gammaproteobacteria; order Burkholderiales; family Burkholderiaceae_C; genus Rubrivivax. The sequence continues at coordinate 1,575 of JAJTDE010000093.1, read as the reverse complement.
TCACCGAGCGTGAAGCCAGGTCCGACCTGATGCCCGCCGTCATCGTGCGCTGGCTCGATTCCAAGCGCCCGGAATGGGCCGACAAGACCGCTGTGGATCAGGAGCGCATCGCGACCGAGATGTGCGAGGCCTTCGCAGACTTCCGCCCGGCGGTGGTCACCACGCCCATCTGTGCCGAGTACCTGCGCCGGTACACCGCCACGCCCCGCACCCACAACCTGCACCGGACGATGCTGCGCCAGGTGCTGGCCTTTGCCGCCCTGGAGGGGCTGCGCGAGGGGTACAACCCCATCGACAACATACCCACGAAGAAGATGGAAGGCCGGCGGCGTGTGGTCACCGATGCCGAGGTCACCGCGATCAAGGCCGCGGCGCTGCAGCAGGCACGCAACGGTGAGGCCTTGGTGCAGATGATCGACTTGGCGCTGCTGACCGGCCAGCGCATCAGCGACCTGATCGGCCTACGCTGGCAGGATGTCACCGAGCGTGGCCTGAATGTGCAGCAGGGCAAGACAGGCGTGCGCCTGCTGATCGAGTGGACACCGACCCTGCGCGCGGCCATCGCTGCGTGTGAACGGGGAGACAACATCGGGCACTTGCTGAAGACGCAGAGCGGCCGCGGGTATCGCTACAGCGGGATCAGGTCAGCCTGGGTGCGGGCCTGCGCCCGGGCCGGCGTCCAGGATCTGAACATCCACGATCTGCGCGGCCGCGCCGGGGTGGATGCTATGGGCGACGATGAGGACATGCGCAGCGCACAGCGACTGCTGGGCCACAAGGGCGAGGCGATGACGCGCCACTACGTCGATGGGAAATACGCCCGCAAGGTCAAGCCAACGCGCTGATGGAATTGGACAGTGCTCCAAAAATTGGACACTTGTCGATCCGAGCCGGCGCTAAGTTGTTGATTCTTGGCCTGCCCGGAGGGACTCGAACCCCCGACCTGCTGCTTAGAAGATATGCGCGCAATCGAGCATTCATGCGGGTTCTCGGGCAGTTTGTCCAATTTCTGCAAGCGCTGACGGCCTAGGATTCATGCGGGTTGCAGCGGGGCTGTTGGACAGCCAGTCGGCTACGGCTTCCGGCAAATAAGGGTGCAGCAGCGCGGCCGGGCCGCCCAGCATGATGAGGGACAGGCACAAGAGGCCAGACGCTGAACGCGGCATTGCTCTGTCACCGGACAGCCAGCGTTCCAGCGTCCGTTGCTCGACGCCGGCCAGCTCTGCGGCCCGTGCTTGCGTGATGCCCGCGCGCTCGATCAGTTGGCGCAGGGCTTCTGGGGTCATGCGCTGTTGCGCAGACCCCGGTTTGCGGCCGGGGTGGTTGGTCATGTCAGCCGGCGCTCGGTTCGACTGCGGGCAGCTCTTCGGAAAGCTGCCCGTTTTCCAGGACCTTGCGTATTTCGATGTTGCTGCCACCGAACTCTTCCGCTTGTTCAACCATGGCAGCCCAGCTGCTGTAGCCAGCATCAGAAGCAAATGCTTCTTGCGCAGCGGCTTGATCAGCGGCCTGCCAGTTGCCGTAATCGATGGCGTTTGCGCTGAAGTTGAAGGTGGACAGGCTTTCAGTTGCTTC
>JAJTDE010000254.1 GCA_021298085.1 Rubrivivax sp. | reverse complement strand
ACCGGCTTCACCGCCGAAGGTGAGGCGACGGCGCACGCGGCCTCGCAGGCCTTGCGCCAGCAGGGTGTGAAGGTCACCCGGCTGGCCAGGGGTGTGCCGGCGGGCAGCGAGCTGGAGTACGTGGACCTCGGCACCATCGCCTACGCGCTGGCCGACCGGCGCTGAGCCAGTAAGGCTCAGCGTTTCGGTCGGGGTGCGCTGGCCGGAGCCCTGGGTGCCGGCCGAGGTGAGCTGACGCGGGCCTTGGGCGTCCCGCGCGCTTCGGGTCGGCTGGTGGCGGCGGCAGCGGCGGTGTGAAGCACAACGTTCTGGCCGGCCCGGAACGTGCCAGTCGCGGACGTGTCGTTCCAAGATGCCAGCTGTTGGGCTGATACCCGGTAGCGGCGGGCCAGCGCCGCCACGCTTTCGCCGCGTGGCCCGACCTTGACCACCCGCTTGCGCCCTTGAGGCCGCTCGAGCACCAGGCTCAGCGAGGCGGTGTCGGCCACCTGTTCCGAGACATCCCGCGCCATGGATTGGCTGCGTGGCACCAGCAGCGTGGAACCTGCCTTGAGCAGCATGCGCGGCGGGATGCGGTTGACTTCGCGCAGGTGCTCCTCGGCCATGCCGACCAGCCGCGCTGCCTCGGAAAGCCGTAGCGTGCGCGGAGCGACCCAGGCCGTCCAGCTGGCGAAGGCGCCACGGTGCTCGGCCACAGCGCGCTGGTAACGGCGGGCGTTTTCGTAAGGCAGCAGTATCTTGGGTGTCCCCGCGGCCAGGATGACCGGCTTGTTCATCTGCGGGTTCAGGGCCTGGAAGTCCTCGGTGGAGATGCCTGCCAGCCGCGCGGCCAGGGACACATCGATGTCGCGGTCGACGCCGACCGTCAGGAAATACGGGTGGTTCTGCAGGGGCGGCAGCTGCAGCTCGTAGGCCTCAGGCCGCCCGACCAGGTTGACGATGGCCTGCAGCTTGGGCACGTAATTGCGGGTCTCGTCAGGCATTTTGAGGTCCAGGTAGGACATCCCGGCGCCGCGCCGGCGATTGGCCTCCCGGGCACGTGCCACGTTGCCTTGCCCCCAGTTGTAGGCCGCCAGCGCGAGGTGCCAGTCGCCGAAGGTGCTGTGCAGCTGGGACAGGTAGTCCAGCGCGGCGCGGGTGGAGTCCAGCACGCTGCGGCGATCGTCTCGAAACAGGTTCTGGCGCAGGTCGAACGAGCGCCCGGTGGCCGGCATGAACTGCCAGATCCCGGAGGCGCGCGCCGAGGACTGGGCGTGTGGGTTGAAGGCGCTCTCGATGAAGGGCAGCAAGGCCAGTTCGCTGGGCAAACCGCGCTTGCTGGTCTCTTCGACGATGTGGAAGAGGTAGCGGCCGCCGCGTTCAAACATGCGCTGAAGGTACTCGGGCTTGCGCAGGTAGAACTGCTCCCATCGCCGCACCGCATCGTTGTCCAGCGGGGTGAGCGCATAACCCTTGCGCACGCGGCCCCACAGGTCTTCGGAGGCGCTGGGCGAATCGGTCGTCTGTTCGACGGGTGGGGCTGCGTCGGTTCCGACCAGCGCTGCCTCGTCCAGTGGTTGGCGCGCAGCAGGCGGGTCGGTCTCGGCGCTGCGCGTCACTGCAGGCTGCGACGCGGCGGCTGGGGGTGTCGCTGGCTTGTCCGATGCCCTGGCGACCGGCTTTGTCGTCCCAGGGCTCAAAGCCTGCCCGGTGACCGCCGATGCGGCGCTTGCAGCGGGTGCGGGCCCCGCCGGTTCGGCGGGGCGCGCAGGCACTTCCTGCGCCCCTGCCGATGCTGATGCCGCCGATGCCGCCGATGCCGATGGGGCAACAGGCACCGGGGCACTGGCAGCCACTGGTACTGCCGCGGCGACCGGGGCGGGAACGCTCGCGGTGCGGGCGGGCGTGCGCGGGGCCGCGGCAGGCGCCAGGGTGGCTGGCCGCAGCGGCTCGACGTCGGCTTCTTGTGCCTGTGCAGGTTCGGCGCCGATGGCCAGCAGCGCGCCGAGCGCAGCCGCCCACCGGAAGAATTGTCGCGGCAGGCCTGGGTAGACCCTGAGCAGCGGTGTGTTCATGCGAAGTGGTTTTTCCAGGTACGCAAGGCCGCGAAGACGGCGACGTCGCTGGTGTTGGCGGCGCCTTGTTGCAAGGCGCTGCGCACCACGGTGGCTTCGGAGCAGCGCAGGAACGGGTTGATCAGGCGTTCTCGGGCAATGGTGGAGGGCAGGGTGGGCTGGCCCTTGTCACGGGTGGCCTGGCCCTGCGAGAACGCATCGGCCAGCACCGTGTTGTCGGGTTCGACGGCCAGCGCAAACCTCATGTTGGCCAGGGTGTACTCGTGGGTGCAGTAGACCAGCGTGTCGCCAGGCAACGACGCCAGCTTGCCCAGGCTGCGGTGCATCTGTTCGGCCGTGCCTTCGAACAAGCGGCCACAGCCTGCCGAGAAGAGCGTGTCGCCGCAGAACAGTGCCGCAGGACCCTGCCCGGACGACATCAGGTAGGCGATGTGGCCGGCGGTGTGGCCGGGCACATCGATGACCTCGAACGACACGCCGAGCGCTTGAAAACGGTCGCCCTCCCGGTGTGCAAGGCAGGGCTGCGGCATTCTTTCGCCTGCCGGCCCATGCACCTGGCCACTGAGCAGTGGCCGCAAGGCATCAACTCCGCCGGTGTGGTCGGCGTGGTGATGCGTCACTAGAATACTTTGCAGTTTCAGGCCCTTCGAGCGCAGCGCCTGCTCGACCACGGCAGCATCACCCGGGTCGACCACCAACGCCTGCGCGCCGTCGTGGATCATCCAGATGTAGTTGTCGGCGAAGGCGGGTAGGGCAACAACGTTCATGTCACGTGACCGGCAAATTATAGGTATCGACGAGTGGACCAGCTCACCGCCCGGGCGCTATGCGCTCGATTGGACAGTCCAGCAGCTTGACCGCGCGGTGGTCGACACATTTGGCTTCCACGCCCTTCAGCTGGGGCTGCAGTGTGTGCCCGGTCTTCGCGCCAACCGCATGCCGCAGCGCTGGCTGGCGCTGAGCATGGCCGAGGTTCACCGGCTTGGGGAGCCCGACGGGTGCCTGCACCCTGTGCTCGGCGTATCCATGTTTTGTGAGTTTGAGCAGCTGCCTTTCCCGTCGTCCAGCATTGATTTGGTGGTTATGCCCCACACCCTTGAGCTGGCGGCAGACCCTCACGCGACGCTGGCTGAAGCCGCCCGTGTGCTGCGGCCGGAAGGCCGCGTTGTCATTGTGGGCTTCAACCCGGCCAGCCTCTGGGGGCTGAGGCAAGCTTGGGCGCGCGACCAGCGGCTGGGCTGGTCTTCGTGCCCGCATGCCGGGCCTGTGGAGGCGCGTACCGCCGAGTTCCTGGGTTATCGCCGCGTGCGGGATTGGTTGCGCCTGCTCAGCTTCGACATCGAAGGAGGGCGCTTCGGCCTGTGGCGCCCGCCCTTGTCCAGTGAGCGCAACCTGCAGCGCTTCGACTGGATGGACCGCATGGGTTCGCACTGGTGGCCCGTGCTCGGCGGCATCTATGTCATCGAGGCGGTCAAGCGTGTGCGCGGCATGCGGCTGGTTGGTCTGGCGCCTGCGCGCAAGGCACGTTCGGCGGCCGCGCCGGCCGTGGCGGCCCGACAGCCCATTCCCCAGCGCTGCGGCGTTTCCTCGTCAGCCGATGTGCATCGTGGATGCGGTGGTTGTCACTGAATTCTTCTACCTCCATGCCCAACGAACGACCTGAAGTCACGATCTACACCGACGGCGCCTGTAAGGGTAACCCTGGGCCTGGTGGTTGGGGGGCCTGGCTGGTGAGTGGCGCGCACCAGCGCGAACTCTGGGGTGGCGAACCCGGCACCACCAACAACCGCATGGAGCTCAGCGCAGTCATCCAGGCGCTGAAGGCCCTGAAGGGGCCGTCGCAGGTGGCCCTCTACCTGGACAGCGAGTACGTGCGCAACGGCATCACGACCTGGATCCACAACTGGAAGCGCCGGGGCTGGCGCACGGCCGATGG
>JAJTDE010000092.1 GCA_021298085.1 Rubrivivax sp. | reverse complement strand
AACGAGGCTCGAACTCGCGACCTCAACCTTGGCAAGGTTGCGCTCTACCAACTGAGCTATTCCCGCGCTAAGCCTTGTATTCTATGCAAAAAAACGCGTTCAGTGTGGAAGACCATCACCAGCAGCAGAAATTGCTGGCGCCGTTGCTTTTTCACCACTCGCCGAGCCACCGGCGCCCTTGGACGACTCATCGTCGTCAGGCAAGGGCGTAGGCGCCTTCTCGAGCGCGATCTCCAGCACCTGGTCGATCCAGCGCACCGGGACGATCTCCAAGGCGTTCTTGGCGTTCTCCGGAATGTCCTGGAGGTCCTTGACGTTCTCTTCCGGGATCAGCACCGTCTTCACGCCGCCGCGCAGCGCCGCCAGCAGCTTTTCCTTCAGGCCGCCAATGGCCGTGACCTCGCCTCGCAGCGTGATCTCGCCGGTCATCGCCACGTCGGCGCGTACCGGGATGCCCGTCAACGCTGAGACAAACGCCGTCGTCATCGCAATGCCGGCGCTCGGGCCGTCCTTGGGTGTGGCGCCATCGGGCACGTGGATGTGGATGTCGCGCTTCTCGAAGGCATCGTCCTTGATGCCCAGCCGGCGTGCGCGTGAACGCACCACCGAACGGGCCGCCTCGACCGATTCCTTCATCACGTCACCCAACGAACCGGTGCGGATGATGTTGCCCTTGCCGGGCATGACGGCCGACTCGATGGTGAGCAAGTCACCGCCGACTTCCGTCCATGCCAAGCCCACCACCTGACCCACCTGGTTCTTCTTCTCGGTGCGCCCGAAATCGAACTTGCGCACACCCAGGAAATCGTTCAGGTTGTCTTCGGTGACCACCACCGTGCCGTCGTACTTCTTGAGCTGGATGCCCTTGACCGTCTTGCGGCAGATCTTGCTGATCTCCCGCTCGAGCGACCGAACACCCGCTTCCCGCGTGTAGTAGCGGATGACGCCGCGGATGGCGGACTCCGTCACGTTCAGCTCACCGGCCTTGACGCCGTTGTTCTTCTCCTGCTTGGGCAGGAGATAACGCTGGGCGATGTTGAGCTTCTCGTCTTCGGTGTAACCCGACAGGCGAATCACTTCCATGCGGTCCAGCAGCGCCGGCGGAATGTTCATGCTGTTGGACGTGGCAATGAACATCACGTCCGACAAGTCGTAATCGACCTCGACGTAATGGTCGCTGAAGGTGTGGTTCTGTTCAGGGTCCAGCACTTCCAGCAGGGCGGAGGAAGGGTCACCCCGGAAATCCATGCCCAGCTTGTCGATCTCGTCCAGCAGGAACAGCGGGTTGCGGGTGCCAACCTTCGTGAGCGACTGCAGCACCTTTCCCGGCATGGAACCGATGTAGGTGCGGCGGTGGCCACGGATCTCGGCCTCGTCGCGCACGCCGCCCAGCGCCATGCGGACAAACTTCCGCCCGGTGGCACGTGCCACGCTCTGGCCGAGCGAGGTCTTGCCCACGCCCGGAGGGCCGACCAGGCACAGGATGGGCGCCTTGACCTTGTCCACGCGCTGCTGAACCGCGAGGTATTCCAGGATTCGGTCCTTGACCTTCTCCAGGCCGAAGTGGTCTTCGTTGAGCACGTCCTCGGCAAAGCCCAGGTCGTGCTTGATCTTGGTCTTCTTGCTCCAGGGCAGGTTGACCAGGGTGTCGATGTAGTTGCGCACCACCGTGGCCTCGGCCGACATGGGCGACATCAGCTTGAGCTTCTTGAGCTCGTTGTCGGCCTTCTTGCGGGCTTCGGTGGGCATGCGCGCAGCCGCGATCTTCTTGCCCAGCTCTTCCAGGTCGGCACCCTCTTCACCGTCACCCAGTTCCTTCTGGATGGCCTTGACCTGCTCGTTGAGGTAGTACTCGCGCTGGCTCTTCTCCATCTGCCGCTTCACACGGCCACGGATGCGCTTTTCAACCTGCAGGATGTCGACTTCATGCTCCAGCAGCTCAAGCAGCTTTTCCAGGCGCTTGGGCACGGAGAAGATGTCCAGCACCGACTGCTTGGCGTCCAGCTTGAGCGGCAGGTGCGCGGCGATGGTGTCGGCCAGGCGGCCGGCATCGTCAATGCCGGCGATGGACGTGAGGATCTCCGGCGGGATCTTCTTGTTAAGCTTGACGTACTGGTCAAACTGCTGCGTCACGGCGCGGCGCAGGGCCTCGACCTCAGGCGACTGATCGCCCTGCGGCTGCACCGGCGCGACTTCGCCGACGAAGTGGTCGCCCTGGTCGGTGATCGACTGGGTGGCGGCGCGCTGGATGCCTTCGACCAGCACCTTGACGGTGCCATCGGGCAGCTTCAGCATCTGCAGGATGCTGGAGATGCAACCGACCTCGAACATGTCCTCGGCCTTGGGCTCGTCCTTGCCGGCGGCCTTCTGGGCCACCAGCATGATCTGCCGGCCGGCTTCCATGGCCACCTCGAGGGCCTTGATGCTCTTGGGCCGCCCGACAAACAGCGGGATGACCATGTGGGGAAAGACCACCACATCACGCAGCGGCAGCAGCGGCAACGTGATGGGATCGGGCGGGAGAATGGGGTGACCAGACATCGAAACCTCGCTTTCGGTAACCCACGTGGGGCCCCGAGCGTCAATTGCAAGAGGCGCGCCCGGCTGGACCGCGCCCAACCCCAATGATCAGGCGCTGGCCTTGGCCTGTTCACGGTAAACCAGCAGGGGTTTACCGCCTTCTTCGACGATGTGTTCGTCCAGCACGACTTTTGTCACGCCGTCCAGCGTGGGCAATTCGTACATGGTGTCGATCAGTGCCTGCTCAACGATGCTGCGCAAGCCGCGCGCACCGGTCTTGCGGGCCAGCGCCTTGCGGGCAATGGCCTGCAGTGCCGACGGGCGGATCTCCAGTTCAACGCCGTCCATCGAGAACAGCTTCTGAAACTGCTTGACCAGCGCATTCTTGGGCTGCGTCAGGATCTGCACCATCGCGTCTTCGGTGAGTTCACCCAGCGTGGCCACCACGGGCAGGCGCCCGACCAGTTCGGGAATCAAGCCGAACTTGATCATGTCTTCGGGCTCGACGTCCCGGAAGAGTTCCGACACCCGTTTTTCGGTCTTGCTGTGCACCGAGGCGGCAAAACCGATGCCCGACTTTTCGGTGCGGTTCTGAATGACCTTTTCCAGGCCGTCAAACGCGCCGCCGCAAATGAACAGGATGTTGGTGGTGTCGATCTGCAGGAAATCCTGGTTCGGGTGCTTGCGGCCGCCCTGCGGCGGTACGCTGGCCATCGTGCCTTCCACCAGCTTCAGCAGCGCCTGCTGAACACCTTCACCCGACACATCACGCGTGATGCTCGGGTTGTCGGCCTTGCGGCTGATCTTGTCGATCTCGTCGATGTAGACGATGCCGCGCTGCGCGCGTTCCACGTCGTAATTGCAGTTCTGAAGCAGCTTCTGGATGATGTTTTCGACGTCCTCACCCACATAACCGGCTTCGGTCAGCGTGGTGGCGTCGGCAATCACGAACGGCACGTTCAGCACGCGGGCCAGCGTCTGCGCCAGCAACGTCTTGCCGGAACCGGTGGGGCCGATCAGCAGGATGTTGCTCTTGCTGAGCTCGATGTCGTCCTTCTTGTCGCCGATGTGCTTGAGCCGCTTGTAGTGGTTGTAGACCGCCACCGACAGCGTGCGCTTGGCGATGTCCTGACCGATCACATATTGGTCAAGGATGCTCTTGATCTCGGTGGGTACCGGCAGGTCTGACTTGCTGGTCTTGGCCTTGCCCGATTCCGCAGGAACCTCGTCGCGGATGATGTCGTTGCACAGCTCGATGCATTCATCGCAGATGAAGACAGAAGGCCCTGCGATGAGTTTCTTGACCTCGTGCTGGCTCTTGCCGCAAAACGAGCAATACAAAACCTTCTCGCTGGTACTGGAGCCACGTTTGTCGGCCATCGGAGCGGTGCCCTGGGTAGGTACGCAAAATCGCGCCAGTGATCATAGTGCAACTGCCCTGCGCCGCCTGAGGCGGCACGGGCGGTTACGACAGTGGCGCGCAGTCACGCCGCCATCAACAACAAAGCCGACTGTACGTCGGCCTTTGGCGCTTCAAAACGACACCTGGGCGGCGTCAGGGGCGCTTTTCGATGACTTGGTCGACCAGGCCGTAGTCCTTGGCTTCCGTGGGCGACATGAACATGTCGCGTTCCATGTCGGCAGCGATCTTCTCGTAGGTCTGGCCGGTGCGCTCGGCGTAGATGCGGTTGAGCTGCTCGCGTGTCTTGATGATCTCGCGTGCATGGATCTCGATGTCGGTGGCCTGGCCCTGCGCGCCGCCCGACGGCTGGTGGATCATGATCTTGCTGTTGGGCAATGACAGGCGCTTGCCCTTGGCACCGGCCATCAGCAGGAAGGAACCCATGCTGGCGGCCATGCCCATGCACAGCGTGGACACATCGGGCTTGATGAAATTCATCGTGTCGTAGATCGACAGCCCGGCGCTCACGCTGCCACCCGGCGAGTTGATGTAGAGAAAGATGTCCTTGTCAGGGTTCTCGCTCTCCAGGAACAGCAGCTGCGCACAGACCAGGTTGGCCGTCGCGTCATTCACCGGGCCCACCAGGAACACGATGCGTTCACGCAGCAGCCGGCTGTAGATGTCGTAGGCGCGTTCGCCGCGCCCCGACTGCTCGATGACGATGGGGACCATGCCCAGTGAGGTGGTGTCCAGTGCGCTCATGTGTCAGAGATTCCTTTTGCTCAGGCGGCCATCAATTCGTCGAACGGTACCACCTTGTCGGTCACCTTGGCCTGCGCAAAGATGTGCTCTGTCACGTTGTTTTCAATCACGATCGCTTCTACCTCGGCCATGCGTTGGCGGTCACCCAGGTAATAGCGCATCACTTCGGCCGGCTTTTCGTAGGATTGGCTGACTTCTTCGATGTGCTTCTGCAACTGCTCGGGCTTGGCCTGCAGCTGGGCCGTCTTCACCAGCTCAGCCACAATCAGGCCCAGGCGCACACGGCGCTCGGCCTGCGGCTGGAAGATCTCCGCGGGGATGGGTGCGGTATCGGCGTCCTTGATGCCGCGCTGCTTCAGGTCGGCGCGCGCGCTCTCCGTCATGCGCTCAACCTCGTTGCCGACCAGCGCCTTGGGCACATCCAGCGTGGCGGTCTTGGCCAGGGCGTCCATCGCGGCGGACTTGTTGCGCGCCAGAACCCGGAACTTGACCTCACGCTCCAGGTTCTTGCGCACGTCGTTGCGCAGGCCTTGCACCGTGGCGTCAGCAATGCCCAGCGCCTTGGCAAAGGCGTCGTCGACCCCGGGCAGGTTGGCAGCCTCGATCTTCTTCATCGTGACGAGGAAATCGGCTTCCTTGCCGGCCACGTCCTTGCCGTGGTAATCGGCCGGGAAGGTCAGCGGGAAGGTCTTGCTTTCGCCGACCTTCATGCCCCGCACACCCTTGTCGAACTGCTCAAGCATCTGGCCTTCGCCGATCACGAAGTTGAAGCCTTCGGCCTTGCCGCCCTCGAAGGGTTCGCCGTCGATCTTGCCTTCGAAGTCGATCGTCACGCGGTCGGTCTCGGCGGCACCTTCGCTGGCGGGACGCTGCGCAAAGGTGCGCCGCTGCTTGCGCAGGATGTCGACGGTGCGGTCGATCGCGGCGTCGGTGACGTCGGCGCTGACGCGCTCCAGCTCAACCCCGCTCAGGTCACCGAGGGTGACTTCAGGGTAGACCTCGAAGGTGGCGTCAAAAGCCAGGTGTCCCTCAGGGGCCTCCTGCTTCTGCTCGATCTTGGGCATGCCGGCCACACGCAGCTTGGCTTCGGTGGCGGCGTCCTGGAAGGCCTGGCCAACGCGGTCGTTCACGACCTCATACTGCACGGAGTACCCGTAGCGTTGCGCCACCACCGACATCGGCACCTTGCCGGGCCGGAAGCCGTCGGATTTGACGGTGCGGGCCAGCTTCTTCAGGCGGGCATCGACTTCGCGTCCGATGTCAGCGGCGGACACCGTCAACGTGATGCGGCGTTCCAATTTTTCAAGCGTTTCGACAGTCACGGCCATGGCAAGCTTCTTCTGGAGAGCTGGTGTTCTGGGTTGATCGTGGTGCGCGGGGTCGGACTCGAACCGACACGCCGGTGAAGGCGTCAGGACCTAAACCTGGTGCGTCTACCAATTTCGCCACCCGCGCGGACGTAACCGGATATTCTAGCCCGGTTACCCGGGGATGGCTGTGGCCCGCGTTATCAATGGCTCGCTGCCAAGGGCGGTGACGTCAACGACGCACCTTGAACCACGCCGCATACATCGCTGGCAACGCCAATAGCGTGAGCGCCGTGGCCACGATCAGTCCGCCCATGATGGCCACCGCCATCGGCCCCCAGAACACGCTGCGGGTCAGCGGAATCATGGCCAGCACGGCCGCTGCCGCCGTCAGCACGATGGGCCGGAAGCGTCGCACGGCCGACTCGACAATGGCGTCCCAGGCGGCTACACCACGCGCCCTGTCCTGCTCGATCTGGTCGATCAGGATCACCGAGTTGCGCATGATCATGCCCATCAGGGCGATCACCCCCAGCAGGGCCACAAAGCCGAAGGGCCTGTTCAGCAGCAGCAGCGCCGCGGCCACGCCCGGCAGGCCCAGCGGGCCGGTGAGAAAGACCAGCAGCGCGCGGCTGAAGCTGTGCAGCTGCAGCATCAGCAGCGTGAAGATGATGAACAGCATCACCGGCACCCCGGCTGCGATCGAGCCCTGGCCCTTGCTGCTTTCCTCCACCGCACCGGCAATCTCGATGCGGTAGCCGTCAGGCAGGCGCGCCTGCAGCGCCTGCAGCGCCGGCCAGAGCTTGGCTGTGACCGTCGGGCCTTGCATGCCCTCGATCACGTCACCCTGCACCGTCACCGCGTATTCGCGCCGTTCGCGCCACATCACACCGGGCTCCCAGGTGTATTCGACACGGGCGATCTGCGTGATCGGGATGGCCTTGCCCGTGGCCGTGGGCAGGTAGGCGTTGCCCAGGTCAGTGGCCACATCGCGCTCGCTCAGCGGCTGGCGCAGCACGATGTCGATCAGCCGGTCACCCTCACGGTACTGGCCGATGGTGCTGCCCGACAGCAGGGTGCGTGACGCCTGTGCGATGGACTGGCTGCTGACGCCCAGCGCACGGGCCTTGTCCTGGTCCACATGCAGGCGCAGCGCCTTGACGGGCTCATTCCAGTTGTCGTTGACACCGCGCATCGACGACTCGGCACGCAGGATGTCCTTGGCCTGGTCGGCGAAGGCGCGCACCTGCTGGGCCTCAGGGCCCACGACGCGGAACTGCACCGGGTAGGGCACCGGAGGCCCGTTGGGCAGCAGCTTCACGCGGCCCCTGACCTCCGGCATCTGCTCGGCCAGCAGCGCAGGCAGGCGCAGGCGCAGGGACTCGCGTTCTTTCAGGTCCTTGGGCAGCAGGATGAACTGCGACACGTTGGCCTGCGGGAAGACCTGATCCAGCGGCAGGTAGAACCGGGGCACGCCACTGCCCACCCAGGCAGTGACGCTCTGCATGCCCGGCTCCTTCATCATCAGCGCCTCGAAGCGCTTGGCCACGGCCTCGCTCTCGCTCACCGTCGAGCCTTCGGGCAACCAGAGGTCAACCAGGATCTCCGGGCGGCTGGAATCAGGGAAGAACTGCTGCTGAACCTTGCCCATGCCGGCAATGCCCAGTGCAAAGCACAGCACCGTCAACCCGATGGTGATCCACCGGTGGCGCACGCACCCGTTGACGATCTGTCGGAACCGGTTGTAGAAGGGCGTGTTGAACAGTTCACCTTCATGGATGGTGCCCGATTCATGCTGCCGCGTGCGCAGCAGCCAAGCGCCCAGGTAGGGCACAAAGTAGACCGACACCACCCAGCTGATCACCAGCGCCGCCGATGTCACGGCAAAGATCGCAAAGGTGTACTCACCCGTCACCGACTTGGCCAGGCCAATGGGCAGGAACCCGGCCGCCGTGATCAGGGTACCCGTGAGCATGGGCATGGCCGTCACTTCATACGCAAAGCTGGCTGCTGTCTTCTTGTCGTAGCCCTCTTCCAGCTTGCGGACCATCATCTCCACCGCAATGATGGCGTCGTCCACCAGCAACCCGAGCGCGATGATCAACGAGCCCAGCGAGATCTTGTGCAGCCCGACACCCCAGTAGAACATCGTGACAAAGGTGATCGCCAGCACCAGCGGGATGGTCAGCGCCACCACCAGCCCCGGCCAGATGTCGATGCGCAGCGGCTTGGTGTGCAGGCCCAGGGCGATGAAGCTCACCGCCAGCACCACCGCGATCGCCTCGATCAGCACCTTCACAAACTCGTTGACTGAACGCGACACGGCCGACGGCTGGTCCTGCACCTGCACCAGTTGCAGACCCACGGGCAATTCCTGCTGGACCTGGGAAACCACGGTCTTCAGGGCCTTGCCCAGCGCGATGATGTCGCCACCCTTGGCCATGGAGATGCCCAGGGCCACCACGTCCTCGCCCTGGTGGCGAACCAGCACCCGCGGAGGGTCCTCGTAGCCGCGCTGGATGGTGGCAATGTCGCCCAGGCGCAGCGTGCTGGCCTGGCCGGTGACCGGGTTGACCGCCCGGATCGGCACCTGCTTCAAGGCATCGGGCGAGTTGAATGCACCGTCGATGCGCACCTGCAGCTGGCTGGCCCCGGCCTGGACAACGCCTGCCGATTCCACGGCGTTCTGCGCCCCGATCTGGGCGATGACCTGCGAGAAGTCCAGGCCCAGCTGGGCCAGACGCTTCTGCGAGATCTCGATGAACAGTTTCTCAGGTACCGCGCCAAAGAGTTCGACCTTGGCGACGTCGGGCACCCGAAGCAGGCGCTTGCGTACGCGCTCGGCGTAGGCCCGCATGTCCTCGCGTGAGAAGCCGTCAGCGGTCAGGGCGTAGATCGAGCCATAGACGTCACCGAAGTCATCGTTGAAGACCGGCCCGATGACCCCTTGCGGCAAGGTGTTGCGGATGTCGCCCACCCGCTTGCGCGCCTGGTACCAGCTGCTGGTGACCTCACGCGGTGGCGCAGAATCCTTCAGCTGCAGGATGGTCAGCGATTCACCGGGCTTGGTGTAGCTGCGAATGACATCGGCATGCGGCACCTCCTGCAAGGTGCGCTCGATCTTGTCGGTGACCTGCTCGGCCATCTGATGGGCCGTGGCACCCGGCCAGAAGGCCTGAACCACCATCGCACGAAAGGTGAACGGCGGGTCCTCGTCCTGCCCCAGCTGGAAGTACGCGGCAAAGCCGAGCACCATCAGCACCACCATCAGGTAGCGGGTCAGCGCTGGGTGCTCCAGTGCCCAGCGGGACAGGTTGAAGCGGTCGCGCGAGGCGGCGGCGTCGGCTGGCGATTGCTGCATGTCGACCTCCGTGCTCAGCGCGAGGCCGCTGCCGCAGGCGCTGCCGGTGCCGCCGCCGTGGCCACCCCATAACGCTTGACCTTCTGCCCGGCCGTCAGCACATGCACCCCCGCGGTAACCACCTCCTGCCCGGGCTGAAGACCGGCCGACACCAGCACGTCATTGCCGTCGGCCCCCGCCAGCGTTACCGGCTGGAGCTTCACCTGCATCGTGCCCGGCTCCAGCACCCAGACGACAGAACGGCCTTGCTGCTGCAGCAAGGCCGCCAACGGCAGCTTGACGATCCCGCTCAGGGCGGGCCCCGGCAGCACCACCGTGCCCGTCTGGCCCAGCTTGGGCGACGCGGCGCCAGCCGGCGTCAGCAGATCAGCCTTGACCTGGAAGGTTCGGGTCGCCGGGTCGGCCGCGGCCGACACTTCACGCAGGGTGGCTTTCCACGGGCGCGATTCGTCAGCCCACAGCCGGACCGACAGCGCACCCTGTCGGCCCATCAAGGCCCGCAGCGCCGTGACACGGTCCTCAGGCACGGAAAACACGACGTCGCGGGCGCCATCCCAGGCAAGCCGCACGATCGGAGCGCCGGCAGACACGACGGCCCCGGGCTCGGCCTCGACGGCCGTGATGACACCCGCTGCATCGGCCGTCAGCTGACCATAGGTCGTCTGCCGACCCTGGACACCGGCCTGCGCCTGTGCCTGGGCGAGCTGCGCCCGGGCGGCAGCAGCGGCACTGGTACGGCGCTCCAGCTCGGCCTCGCTGACAAAACCCTGGTCGCGCAGACCCTGGAAGCGCTTCAAGTCGGCCTGCGCCTGGTCAGCCTGCACCTGCGCTGCCTGCACGGCCGCCAAGGCCCCTTGTTCGACCAGCCGCAGATCCTGCGGATCCAGCCGAGCCAGGACATGCCCTTTTCGCACCGCATCACCCAGCTGGACAGGCCGTTCGACCAACTTCCCGCCCACGCGGAACGACAATCGCGACTCCGTCCTGGCACGCACCTCGCCGGCCAGTTCCTGCGCCAGCTGGCTCTGCCCAGTACCGACCACCATTGTCTTCACGGCACGGATGGGCTCGGGCGGCGGCTCCGGCTTGCTGCAGGCCGTCAAGACCACCAGCACCGCGGCTGCGGTGGCCGCGACGGCAGGGCCACGCCAACGCGCGCCCTGGCGTGAAACGGGTGTAGACAAGGCAGGAAAAGCAGCGGCGCGAAGATCCATGGCACGAATTCTTTTTAGTGACTGACTGGTCAGTATCCTAACCAGCCTGTGGAATCTCTGTCAAACCCAGGGGCGCCATGGACAATGGCCGCTGTGGGTGTCGATCACTATGAAAACTTCCCGGTGGCGTCAGTGCTGTGTCCACCGCAGCTGCGGCCTGCCATTGTGGCGATCTACAGGTTTGCCCGGACGGCCGACGACATCGCCGACGAAGGCCCCTTGAAGGCCGACGAACGCCTGCAGCAACTGGCCCAGTACCGACACGACCTTGCAGCCCTCTTCGAGGGCAGGCCCCGCAGCGGGCGGTGGGAAACGGTGTTTGTGCCACTGGCCGCGGCGCGCGAACGCCATGCCCTGCCCTGGCAGCCCCTGGACGACCTGCTGGACGCCTTCATGCAGGACACCGGCAACCCGCTCTATGCCAACCGAGCGCAGTTGCTGGACTACTGCCGCCGCTCAGCCAACCCGGTCGGGCGCCTGCTGCTTCACCTCTCCGGTGTGGACGATGCAGTGTCCTTGCAACAGTCCGACGACATCTGCAGCGCGCTGCAGCTCATCAATTTCTGGCAGGACATCAGCGTGGACCTGCCCAATGGCCGCTGCTATGTGCCGATGGACGACGCACAGCGCCACGGGCTGCACCCGGCCACCCTGACACAGCCCGACCTGGCGCCACAGGTGGACCGGCTGGTGGCAGAGCTGTGCGCGTGGGCCCGACAGCTGATGCTGCGCGGCGCTCCACTGGCGCGGCGGATCCCCGGGCGCGCCGGCTGGGAATTGCGCCTGGTGGTGGCGGGCGGCTTGCGCATCCTCGACAAAATCCAGGCCATGAGATACGGCAGTGCACGCAGGCGCCCGACACTGGGCAAGGCCGACGCCGCCGCCCTCCTCTGGCTGGCGCTGTCGCCCCTACGCCTTCCCGACACCCCCTCTGATCAGAAAGCCGCGCCGTGACGCCGCAGCAGTACGTGCAGGACAAGGCCGCGCGCAGCGGCTCGAGCTTCTACTACGCCTTCCTGTTCCTGCCGCCAGAGCGGCGCGCAGCCATCACCGCCTTCTATGCGTTCTGCCGTGAGGTCGACGACGTAGTGGACGAGGTCAGTGACCCGTCGGTCGCAGCCTCCAAGCTGGCCTGGTGGCGCCAGGAAACTGCCCAGGCCTTCGCCGGCAAGCCTTCGCACCCCGTCATGCTGGCGCTGATGCCCTGCACTCAGGCATTTGGCATCGAGCACCGGCACCTGGCCGCCGTCATCGATGGCTGCGACATGGACCTTCAGCAGAGCCGCATGCTCGACTACCCCGCGCTGCAGCGCTACTGCCATCTCGTGGCCGGTGTGGTGGGTGAAGTCGCGGCCAACATCTTCGGCCGCACCCACGAGCAGACCATCCAGTACGCGCACACCCTGGGCCTGGCGATGCAGCTGACCAACATCATCCGCGACGTGGGCGACGACGCACGGCGCGGCCGGATCTACCTGCCCATCAGCGAGCTGCAGCAGTTTGAGGTCAAGGCCCATGAACTGCTCAAGCGCGAGTCGCCCTGGGGCTACAGCGAGCGTTTTCAGGCCCTGATGCGGTTTCAGGCCGAACGCGCCCACCGCACCTATGACGAGGCGATGGCCCTGCTGCCCGCCATTGACCGCAAGGCCCAGCGGCCCGGCCTGATGATGGCGAACATCTACCGCAGCCTGCTGCGCGAGATCGAAGCAGGCGGCTTTCAGGTGCTGCACCAGAAGATCAGCCTGACACCCCTGCGCAAGCTCTGGATCGCGGCCCGCACCCAGGTGCAGGGGCGTTGAAGGCCGGCTGAGGGCATGAGCCGCGACGCCTGGCGCATGCACGGCCCTGGCCCACGTCGGCGAGTGGCCGTGGTGGGCGCCGGCTGGGCGGGCCTGACGGCGGCGGTGCGCGCGGTCCAGGCTGGCCACGCGGTGACGCTGTATGAGCTGTCCGCCAGCGTCGGCGGCCGCGCACGCGCGGTGGTGCACCGCGGTGAGGTGCGCGACAACGGCCAGCACATCCTGATTGGCGCCTACCTGCGCACCCTGGATCTCATGAAGACCGTCGGGGTCGACGCGCAGCGGGTGTTGCAGCGCCTGCCACTGGCGCTGGTGGATGCGCAAGGCCAAGGACTTCGCCTGCCCGGCGGGCAGGCGCTGCTGAGCTTTGCCCGCGGTGTGCTGACGCACCACCAGTGGAGCTGGGCAGACCGCGCCCGCTTTCTGCTGGCCACCTCGGGTTGGCTGGCTGACGGCTTTCGCTGCGAACCCGACCGCCCTGTGGCCGAGTGGGCAAAAGGCCTGCCGGACAGTGTCTGTGACACCCTGCTGGAACCCCTGTGCGTGGCGGCGTTGAACACGCCCGCAGCGCAGGCCAGCACCGCGGTGCTGTTGCGGGTGCTCAGCGATGCGTTGTTTTCGGCACCCGGCAGTGCCGACCTGCTGCTGCCGCGCAGCAGTCTGGATGAGCTGCTGCCCAGGCCGGCGTTGCGCTGGCTGGAGCGCCATTCGGCGCAGATCCGCCTGGGGCAGCGGGTGGACAGGCTCGAGCCGCTGGACCCTGGCTGGGCCATCGGTGACGACCGCCACGACGCGGTGATCCTGGCCTGCCCACCCCGTGAAGCGGCGCGGCTGGTGCAGCCGCATGCGCCCGCCTGGGCCGCGCTGGCCGCAGCCTTTGCCTACGAGCCCATCATCACGGCCTGGCTGCAGGCCCCCGAGGTGCGCTTCCCTTACCCGATGCTGGCCCTCCGAGGCGGACCGGCGCAGTTTGCCTTCGACCTCGGCAGCCTGGACACCACCCGGGCTGGCGAGGTCTCGCTGGCCTGCAGCGGCGCCGCCGACTGGGTGGATGCGGGGCGCGAGGCGCTGGAGACCGCGCTGCGGGCCCAAGTCTCGGAACAGCTGGCACCGGCGCTGCCGAAGGGCTGGCGGCTGCACGACGTGATGACGGAAAAGCGCGCCACCTTCCGCTGCACCCCCGGCCTGCTGCGGCCAACCCAGGACGTGGCCCCACGCCTTTGGGCGGCCGGCGATTACGTCAGCGGCCCCTACCCCGCCACGCTCGAGGGCGCCGTGCGCAGCGGTGAATCGGCCGTGAGGCTCGTGACGCTGCTCACGCGCTGAGGCGTCACGCTTGCGGCTTCCGCGATGCAAAATGCGACTCTGCCCTGTGCAAGCCCATGAAACCCGCCCACCCGGAAGACCCCAGCGAACCCGCACCTGCCATCCAGGTGCTGGAACGGGTGTTTGCGGTGCTGGATGTCCTGGCACAGCACCGTGAACCTGTCTCGCTGAAACACATCAGCCAGTTGACGGGCCTGCACCCATCCACGGCCCACCGCATCCTCAATGATCTGGCCCTGGGGCGTCTGGTCGACCGGCCGGAAGCGGGCAACTACCGCCTGGGCATGCGCCTGCTGGAACTTGGCAACCTGGTCAAGGCGCGGTTGGACGTGCGCGACGCAGCATTGCTGCCCATGCGTGAGCTGCACCGCCTGACGCACCAGCCCGTCAACCTCTCGATGCGCCAGGGCGATGAGATCGTCTACGTGGAGCGGGCGTACAGCGAACGCTCAGGCATGCAGGTGGTCCGCGCCATCGGTGGCCGTGCCCCGCTGCACCTGACATCCGTGGGCAAGCTGTTCCTGGCCCACGACGACCGCGACCGCGTGCTGTCCTACGCCGCCCGAACCGGCCTGAAAGGTCAGACGGGCAACAGCATCATCAGCCTGCCCCGCCTCGAACGCGAGCTCGACGAGGTCAGGACAGTCGGCCTGGCCAGGGACGACGAGGAACTGGAGCTGGGGGTACGCTGCATTGCCGCGGGCATCTACGACGACCAGGGGCAGCTGGTTGCGGGGCTGTCTGTGTCTGCGCCATCCGATCGCCTGGAAGCCTCCTGGGCTGGCCCGGTGAAGGCGACCGCAGACGCCATCTCGCAGGCGCTGGGTTACCGCGGCGATGCGGTTTGACCTGACTTGGCAGGCCAGCCTCGATGGCCGCCCTTGCCAGGGCAATGGACAGCCATCAACGCAGCATCAACGCGGCATGCCGGCAGCGGCAGCGGCAGCGGCAGCCGGCAACACGCTGGGCAGAGAGGGAAGCGCCGCCGGCACCGTGCCCGCCGCCACCTGCGCCGGCGAATGCAAGTGCTCCACCAGCCACTTGCGCAGGCGTTCGGCATCACCGAGCCGCGAGTGCTTTCCCGCGGAATCGAGCAGCACCATCGTCAGACGGCGCCCTGCGAGGCTTGCCTGCATCACCAGGCAACGGCCTGCCGCAGAGATGTACCCCGTCTTCTGCAGCAGAATCTCCCACTCCGGATTGCCGATCAGGCCGTTGGTGCTGCGGAACTGGACCGCCTTGTCGCTGGCACCCACGGGCACCACAGTTTCCTTGGCCACCGAGTACTCACGAATGACCTCATGGGCCGACGATGCAGCCACCAGACGGGTGAGGTCGATCGCGCTGGCGCGGTTGTCGGGCGACAGGCCTGTAGACTCGACAAACTGAGAGTCGCGCATACCCAACTGGGCCGCCTTGGCATTCATGGCGCGCACAAAGGCTGGCACACCCCCCGGGTGGTGGCGAGCGAGCGCCGCTGCAGCGCGGTTTTCCGACGCCATCAAGGCCAGGCGCAACAGTTCACTCCGGCTGAGCACCGTGCCGGCTGCCAGGCGCGAACGCACTTTCAAGGTGTTTTCAACGTCGTCGGGGCCGATACTGAGCAGCTGATCAAGCGGTTCGCCGGATTCCACCACCACCAGTGCCGTCATCAGCTTGGTGATGGACGCAATCGGCAGGACAGCATCCGGGTTCTTGCTGAAGAGCACCTGGCGGCTGTCATCGTCGACCACCAGGGCCACACCCGACTTGAGTTCAAGCGGGTCGTCAACGGCATGCAGGCCGGTGAGCTGGCCCACCGACGGCACGGCCACCACGCGCGCCGCCCGCATGTTGGTCTTGGCCCCTTTGGAGCCGCCTTTGGCGTTCCTCGCCGAGCCCTTGGACGCGTGGGCCTCACTGCCGCGGGCGACCTTGACAGTACCCGCCTTGACAGGCCGAGCAGCCCTGGGTGCATTGGCTGCCCGGGAACCGGAAACCTGGCGGGACTTGCTGGAATCAGCTGACTGCCCAGAAGACTTGGCCCAAGCGGTGGCTGGCACGGACACAGAAGCAGTCGCCACAGCAACTGCCAAGCCCAACACACGCACGATCCGTCGAATCTGCAAACCCAGCACGCCAACTCCTTATTCGTTCGGAGTCTAAGGGAGGCCAAAAATGCAAGCAAGAACAGTTACTTGCGGCATATTCCTGAAGCCAGGACTTGTGTCAGGACGGCGTGCCAGGAAAACGCTCAACCTTGGGCCGCAACGCGCTCGGCCGAACTGTGCAACTTGTTCAGCGCCGACAGGTACGCCTTGGCAGACGCCACGACGATATCCGGGTCGGCGCCCACGCCATTGACGACACGCCCACCATGCTGCAGCCGCACCGTCACCTCACCCTGCGACTCTGTACTGCCTGAGGTGATGGCATTGACGGAATACAGCAGCATCTCCGCACCTGTTTGCAGTTTCGACTCGATGGCCTTTAGGCTGGCGTCGACCGGCCCATTGCCGTCGGACTCGGCCCGCCACTCCTTGTCGCCCGCGGTGAAGACCACGGTCGCCTG
>JAJTDE010000253.1 GCA_021298085.1 Rubrivivax sp. | reverse complement strand
CTAGCCCGGATATTTCACGAGGGTCCTACTGGATACGTTTGCGACGCTGATTTGGTGGTCAGCCCGGCGACCTGAGGGGTGTTTGTGGCGTTTGATGCGGTCGCGGTAGGTGATGAGGCGTTTTGGGACGCGGTTTCCCCTTCCCCGGCTTGGGATGCGGGCCTTTTTGCTATCAACGCGCGGGCCAGGCACTGGATGGATGGCTACGGGCTGAGCGCTTGCGCTGCGGCGAGGAAGACGTGCTTCATCGGATGTGCCGAGGCCAACAACACCCGCACGCGGCGGGTGTTGCGCAGCACAGCTGCGCCGATCTTCAGCAGCTTGGTACGTATGGTGGTCGTGCAGGCTTGGGCCAGCTCGGTGCCCTGCAGTGCCAGCCGGCGCAGGTTGATCATCAAGGTGTAGGCCAGCGCGGCCAGCAGCAGCCGAAGTTGGTTGGCCTGGAAGCGGTGGCAACTCGCGCAGCGCCCGAACAGGTCCAGCTGCGCCTCCTTGATCCGGTTCTCGGCTTCGCCACGCGCGCAGTACCTGCGCTCGTACAGCGCCTTGGGCGAGCCCGGCAGATCGGTGACGATGAAGCGCGGGTTGGCACCTTGCTCGCCGTGCTCCAGCCGCGCGATGACGCGCCGAGCCCTGTCCCAGGTGCCCGCGGCGTACTGGAACTCGCCGAACATGCGCTGCTTGGTCTGCTTGGCTGTGTACTGCTCGGCCAGGGCCAGTGCGGCCAGGCTCACCTGCTCGTTCAGGCGAGAGTTCTTCTGCAGCCCGATGATGTAGCTCACTTGCCAGCGCTCCAGGCGCTGCAGCACGCGCGGTCGGCAAAAGCCCGAGTCGGCCCGCACGATGATCTTCGTCTTGGGCCACGCCCGGCGCAGCGGCACCAGCAGCCGCTTGATCAGCGCGCTGACCACGCTGGCCGGGTCCCGGTCGCTGGGGCGCAGCACGCACGCCAGCATGTCCTGACCGGCGAAGACGTACAGCGGCAAGTAGCAGTAGTTGTCGTAGTACGCATGGAAGTGGCCGCGCTCCTGCTGGCCGTGCAGCGGCACGTGGGTGGCATCGACATCAAGCACCAACTCCTTGGGCGGCTTGGCGTGGCTGGCGATGAACTGCTGCATCAGCACTTCGTGCAGCGCAGCCGCATGCTCGGGCGTGGCCGCCGTCTCCAGGCGGCTCAAGGTGGGCGCGCTGGCCAGCGGCTCGGCGCGGCCCACGGCCGTCTGCATCACCAGGTCCTTGCGCAACACGTTGTGGTCGCACACGTCCGACCAGCCCAGGCACAGACCGTAGATGCGCTGCGCCAGCAAACTGGCAACACTGTGCTGGACGCTGGCGCCGCGACGATCATCACCCAACGCCTGCGCCGCAGCGCGGGTCAGACCAAGGCGCTCATCGACCCGCTTGAGCAGCAGCACACCGCCATCGCTGACGATGTCGCCACCGTCGAATGCGGCCTCGACCACTCGCCTTCCAACCCGTCCAAATTCGACGGTCCGATCGGTACACTTTGGCATCGGCAGTCCTCGGTTTCCATAGGGGGTGAGATACCTATGTAAACGCGCCTCGGCACGAGGCTGCCGACCTGCTGCTCGTGAAATATCCGGGCTAGTGCCCAAACCATCCTGGCGATAGGTGGATGGATCGGAAGTTCAGAGTTGTGGCAGGAACCGCTCGCCATCTTGAGTGATGAGTATGTGGTCGTGAGCTATGACCACCGGGGCACTGGTATCAGTGTCACCTCGACTGATTCAATAGCGTTCGACAACCTTGTCGCCGACGCGCTGGCTGTTCTCGATTCGTATGGAATCGATGAGTGCGTACTGGCGGCCGAATCGGCCGGGGCTCAGACCGCTCTTGCTGTCGCAGCTCGGCATCCCGAACGTGTCACCCATCTGGTAATCGTCGATGGCATGTACTCTCGTGGGATCGCTATCGACAACGATCCGTTCCTTCAAGGCCTACGTTCCAACTACGGAGCAACGATTGAACGCTTCGTTCAACTATGCGTTCCAGAGGCTGATTCGGAGCACATAAAGGACTGGGGGCGGAAACTTCTTGCGCGGGCAACTCCCGAGGCAGCAATCGCCCTCCGCATCGTCGGCTCAGAAGCCGACGTCACCGGCGACATTGCCAGGGTCTTGCAGCCAACACTTGTACTTCACGGAGCGCTCGACAAGATCGTGCCGCTTGACCGCGCCAAGGAACTTGTCCGAGCCTTGCCGAACGCACGATTAGCAGTCTTGGACGATGCTGGACACGTGCCGACGTTGACGCAACCCGTCAGAGTCGCAAACGCTATACGCTCGTTCTTACGAAGTGCGACCTAACCCCTGTACAGAGACTTCCCCTCGACTCAATAGGTCTGCTGGCGGCGCAACTCCGACGGTCCTACGCCGCCGTACTTCTTGCGCCACACGTAGAACGTGGCATCGCTGATACCCATCTTGCGACAGACCTCCTCGACGCTGATGCCCAGCTCGGCCTGCTTCAGCGCAAACGCGATCTGTTCTTCAGTGAACTTGCTCTTCCTCACGACATGCTCCTCAGCCCGTGCAGGCCTTCATCATGCCGGTCATTTCTGTTGTTGAACGGTCCGGAAACCTGGAACAGGGTCAAGGGTGAGGGCTACAGCCTGCCTGATTCGAATCACCAGCAGGCTCGCAGGACCTGGTGGTGAAATACACGCATGCCTAGTTGGTCTGCCATCACCACACTACGCCCATGAGCCATGCTTACGTCGTCGGTCACATCGGGATCAAGAACCCGCAAGCATGGGACGAATACCGCCGTCAAGTGCCGGCAACGTTGACGCCATGGGGCGGTGAGCTTGTCTTTCGTGGCAAGCAAGCGGCTGTGTTTTCCGGCGAGAGCCCGTACTCTGACATCGTCGTCATACGCTTCCCGAGCATTGGCGCGGTGAACAGTTGGTTTTCGTCGCCCGCCTATCAGGCCCTGATTCCGCTTCGCGAGCAAGCCGCCGAGGTGGTCCTGGTGTCCTACGACGCCTAGCGGTCAGCACCCCGCTGGAGCGGCCGGTGCAGGCAAACCCCCTTCCCTGCCTGACCCGCGGCGCCTGGCAGCACAATCCGCCGCCATGCAGCGCATCTCATCGTCGGGCACGTACTTCGCCAAGCGCATCTTTCCGGCGCTGTTCCTTGGCTTTCTTGTCTACTTCGCGGCAGATGGCTACCGCAGCGGCGACTTCCACAAGGATCCCCTCCTGCTGGCTGGCATCGCGTTCATGGCGGTGCTGGGAACCTTCATCTTCCGCGTGTTTGTCTGGGACCTGGCCGATGAGGTGAACGACCATGGAACCTACCTTGAAGTGCGGCGAGGCAAGGTTGTCGACCAGATCGAGCTGGGCAACATCATGAACGTGAGCGCTGTCGAGTACTTCAATCCGCCCAGGGTCACGCTTCAGCTGTTGAAGGCGGGCGCCTTTGGAACACACGTCTCGTTCTCGCCCAAGGTTCCGTTGTCGTTTCGTCCCTTGGCGAAGTCTGCGGTTGCCGACGAACTGGCCCAACGCGCCGATGCGGCGCGAGGGCGTGTTGAGGAACAGTCCCGCTGATGGACAGCAGGCCGGTCACGACACTGAGCCGGAAAACGGCTCCTCGCGGCTCGTAGTTCCTCGGCCAACCGGCTGCGCACCTGCCGCCATACGAATGAACTATCCTGTGCGCAGGTGTTGGCAGCTGTTGTTGGCTGTTGCAATCAGGGACGCACATCATGAAGCTGGCAGCCGCGAGGATCTTCGTGGACAACCTGGAGCAGGCCCGCGTGTTCTACGAGGGCACGCTCGGTCTCACCGTCGCCGCAGTGGGGCCGCAGGCCAGCTTTGTGGTGTACGACGTGCAGTCGTGCAACTTGATCGTGGAGCAGGTTGCTTCAACGGGCCCTTGTCGGCCGGTTTACCGGGCTCTCGTTCAGGGTTGCCGACATCGCGCAACGCTTCCGTGAACTCACCGCGCAAGGCGTGGTGTTCACGGGTCAACCGGAGCGCCAGCCCTGGGGCGGCACGCTGGCGACGCTGAGCGATCCGGCCGGCAATGAAGTGCAGCTTGTCGAGTACCCCGCTGCGCCATGAGCCGCCAGACCCTGCGCGAAACCCGCAGCAGCGGACGCCGACACGTCAGGCCCCAGTGATGCGCCGTCTGCTTCTCACCAAGCCATGCCCCTCCTGCGGCAAGGCGCATGGGCATTCGGCCTGGGCCGTTGCCCGGTCATCCTTGATCAGCCCCTTGAGTTGCCCACACTGCGCAACGGGCTTCCATCAACCGGGGCTTCGCATGCACGTGATCGGGCTGCTGGCATTGCCGACCACCGTCATGAGCTTCGGCCTTGCCGCGGGCATCAAGGCACACGCGCCCATGGTTCCCGAAGGGCTTGCCGTGGCACTCGGGGTGATGGCTGTCACCGCGGTGAGCGCGGCGCTGGTGCTGTACTGGGTGAACAGACGGTACCCGCTGGTGCATTGCCCGCCAGGCGTGTGATTGGCATGTTCCGCCGAAACCGCCGCAATGGGCGGCGGCCCTTCGGCGTTTCGGGTGGCCTTCACGGTGCTGGGGCATGTGGTCATTCAGGAACGTCTGGTGGTCAAGATCGACGCAGGCACGGCATCCTGGAACACTACGCTGGAGGGGGTGAACGTCTGAAAGCTGGGGCTTCAGAAGGCCTCTGGCGAGCTGCGGCACGTGGTTGTCGTGGCGGGGCCCAAACCGGAATAGCCTGAACGCTGGCCTGCCCGGAGGGACTCGAACCCCCGACCTGCTGCTTAGAAGGCAGCTGCTCTATCCGGTTGAGCTACGGGCAGGTGGTGCCACTAGCTGGTGAAGCCTGGGGGCGCCGGTTCGGCCCCAGGGCAGTGTGAGATGGTCGGGGTGAGATGATTCGAACATCCGACCCACTGCTCCCAAAGCAGTTGCGCTACCAGGCTGCGCTACACCCCGACGTAATCCAGCATTCTATGCTCACTCGGCGAGGATCACTTCCCGCCAATTCATTCGACGCATCACACCCGTTGAACCCCAGCGGCCATGGATCACGCCGGTGTCGCCGGAATCCGAGCCGCCGATGAGCCTGGGCTTGCCATTGGCGCTGAAGAAGCGAAGGTCGGTCACCACGCCTGGAAGCACCGACACAAAGGGAACCGCGGGCGTGCTGCTGGTCGGGTTGGGGGTGCCCGTCAGCTTGCTGATGCCGCGGCCCAGGTCGATGGCGTAGATGCGGTTGCTCCCGCCGGGCTCACAGGGGTTGGTGGTGCCACCGGGCTGCATCGCGGCAAAGGCCACGGTGCCGAAGAAGGACGTGGCATCGGTGATCACGCGCCAGCCAACGCCGGCGGCCTGGCCGAGGTCAAGGTACCAGCCGATCTCGCGGGTGAAGTCGAGCGTGACTTCCTGGGTCAGGTCGGTGAGCTGGCGCAGGTGGTTGTTGCGCACTGGCCAGCTGATGGCGCTGGGCAGATCAGCACCGCTGCTGCGGTAGAACCGGGAGGCATTGCCGTCGATGATGGCAAAGAAGCGCTGGCCCTGTGAACTGCTGCTGTCGGAGGTGTCGAGCATGCGCCCCGTACCGACGGTGACGTAGCGCCGCCCGCTTTCCGGGTGAACCACGGCCAGCGGCCGGCTGGTGACCGGCAGCGGCTGATTGAACGCATCGCGCAGTTCGGCCATCAGCAACGGTGCGGGCAAGGTGCCCGACGCGGCCGTGAGGTCGAAGCGCCAGAGGTTGCCCAGCAGGTCTCCCGCGTAGACGGCGTCGGCCGTGCCGTTGCTGCGGTCCAGCAGGAAGGGCTGGAGGTGGGCCAGGCCAGCCTGCGCACCCGACGCACCGGTGCCGGTGGAGACCTTGTCCAGCAGCGCGCCCGTGCGCGGATGGATGAAGAACAGGTAGCCCTTGCCGTCGGCATTGTTGTAGCCCGACGCGGCAATCACCACCCAGCCATGTTTGGCGGTCTTGACGACGGCGGGCTCGCCGAAGACAAAGCCCAGATCGGGGTCGGTGAACTCCCACAGCACGCGGGCTGCGGCGTGGGTCTCGTTGGCGACGCCCATGGGGTTGGTGATGTCCAGTGCATAGATGGCACGCCCCCCCTTGCCCAGTCCGCCCACCAGCAGCGTTCGCCAGTCGGTGCCGCTGCCGCCCTGCGTGCGGCCGAAATCCACATCGGCGACGGTGGGCGTGGCGTCGACGTAGTTGCGGTGCTCGTAGTCGGGGTTGGCCAGCGCCTGCAAGCCGTTCACCGCCGGTGCGCCGCTCGGGCCGCTGTACAACGCGCCAGGGACATAGGCAAAGAGCTCCCGCCCGGCATCGGCGCCGGTCAAGGCGCCATGGACGGCGTGCACGACACCGGCATTGGTGCCGACATAGACCACCGTCGGCCGGGAGGCCCAGGTGGTCTTGAAGGCCACATAGCCAGGGTTGGTGGTCTCGGCATAGGGCGCATCGGGCCGCCCCACGGGCCGGGCCTTGAACTGACCGATATCACCCAGGATGGTGCTGCGGCTGCGGTAGGCGCGGGCGCTGCCCGTGACGCTGGAGCCCACCTCGTGGGTCTTGTCGCCGCGCAGGTAGTTCAGCACGTCCTGGGCGTCGTTGCCGGAACGGACGCTGCTGTCCAGCGCGCTCAGCTGGGTGCTGCTGATGGTGTTGTGCCTGAAGGGGACCCCCACGCGGGACACGTTGTTCCAGGTGGCGATGCGGCGCGCGGTGTTCCAGCCGCCACTGGCCGCCAGTGCATCCAGGGTCAGGGACAGGCGCCAGGCTTCGGTGCGGGTGGGTGTGCCGGTGGACGCGTCAAGGGTGGTCTGGTTGGCCGTGAGTTCGCCCGTCCAGGTGCTGGAGTCGAACTGCGACGAAAAGCTGGTGGTACCGGCCGACGAGACCTGGGGCAACGAGGTCGAGAACGCTGAGGTGAAGGCGCGCATTCGGGAGGCCATGCTGGCAAAGGCGCGGTTGAGCGCGACGACCAGCTGCTCGGGCTGTGACGCGATGAAGTAGGTGTCGGGCTTCGGTTGGCCATAGACCTCGTCGGTCGTGGTGCGCCACCAGGCCTGGGGAATGTCGCTGGTGCGCGTCAAGGGGTTGAAGCCCTGCGGTACCGTGAAGCCGCCGTACTTGGCCGCCAGGTA
>JAJTDE010000091.1 GCA_021298085.1 Rubrivivax sp. | reverse complement strand
TCGATGCCGACTTGACGGTCATCGTGTTGTGCAACCTCGCCCAAGCCAACCCGATGCGCATCGCAGAGCGCATCGCGCAGGTCTATCTCCCTTCGCTCCATCCACCGCCGCTGACCGCGCAGCCGAACCCCGGCCCGCCACCCGCTGATCGCCTCCCAGCCACTTCGGGGACCGCACGCCCGGGGTCTTAAGGCGGGTCTGCCCGTGGCCTCAGCGGCCGGCCAGCATGCCCTCGACGAGCAGCTGCACCTCCAGTGCTTCCTCTGCCGTCGCCAGGCAATGCGGCTGGCCCTGCAGCCACTGGTCCAGCTCGGTGAGTTGGCGCTGAAGCGCGCTGGTGCGCGGGTCTTGGTGAGTCCAGTCGATGGCCTCGGCCCAGGGCCCGCCGTCTGAACGCCACAGCTGATAGAACTCCCGAAACTGGTGGCTCACGCGGGTGCCCTTGACGGTGACCTCCTGTCGGTCAGGCTGCTGCCCGCCGGTGGTGCCAAGAACGTTCACCGGTCTGCCGTCGGCCGTCTCGAGCCTGGCCAGGATGTCGAGCTCGCACAGCGAGGGGTCAGCTGGATAGCGGGGTGAAGCCGCCACCAGCCGCAGGGGGCCGAGGAATCGGCCGGCGAGGAACAGGAAATGAGAGATCACCTCGCGTGTGTAGCCCCCTTCGGCGCGCAGTCGAAGCCATTCGGCGTCCTTCTGCCAGGCTCGGGGCCAGGCCGGGTAGGTGACGACGATGTCGATGCCCGTCAACTCGCCGGTCTCGCCGGCGTCGATCGCCCGGCGCAGCTCCTCGAACCCCCGTGACGAGGCCTGCGTGAAATTCACCACCGCGCCCAGCCGCCCCGCCCCCAGCTGCGCCACGAGGTCCCGGCTCTCGGCCTCGTCGGTGCCGAGGGGCTTCTCCATGAACACGGCCTGTCCGGCGGCCGCGGCAGCCAGCGCATGCGACTTGCGCGGCCCCGGCGGGCAGGCGAGGTAGACCACATCGGCACCGGCCATCGCCGAGGCGGCATCCGGTTGGAGGGGCGCCCCGGGCATCAGCTCGCGCGCCTTGGCCACCGACTGCGCGCTCGGGTCCCAGAGGCCGCTGATGTCGAAACGCGGATGCTCCATGGCATTGGCCAGCATGCGCCGGCCCATGATGCCAAGGCCGATGATGGCCATCTTGTTGCGCGCCACGGTGTGCACCCTCGAAATGATTCGGCGTGATTATGGGCATGGCACGGCCTTGGTGGCCGAGCTTGCAGTTGACCGTCGCGGGATGGGGGATGGACCGGCGGATGACCGGGGTGGTCCGGTGCGGCGGACGTGGCGTGCCGCATCCGGGCCTCTTTCAGCTATGCTGGCCGCCACGCGATGATGGAAAACGACGAACAACAACAAGCCCTGGCCGAAGCCCAGACCTGCCTCGACCGTGGCGAGCTGGCGGGCCGGCCCTTTCGACGTCGCCCTGGCGGCCGCCTACGAGGTGCACGCGCTGGCCGAGGCCTGCGGGCAACCAGGGCCGCGTGCGCAAGCGCACAACACCCTGGGCATCTGCGTCGAACGCATGGGCGACCCCTGGCAGGCCGAACGGCCGCTGCGCAAGACGCTGTCCATCGCGCGCGAAGGTGCGCCACTGCGAGAGTTGTTTGGCGCACCGAACAACCTCTGCGCCGTCCTGATCGGCACCCATTACCTGCTGCGAGGCAGCGAGCTCACACCGGCCTCGCTGGCAGCACTGGAGCGGGCGCTGCCCCTGGCCGAGGAAATGGGGGTCCTGCAAGGGCCCGCTGGCGAACCTTACTGGCGCATCATGTCGGTAAGTAACCTGGGCAAAATCCTGGTTCACCTCGGCGATCGTGATCGCTCCCACGCGTTGCTGGACAGCGCGCTGACCGAAGCCCTGCGCCACGCCTCCCCCAGGCAGGCCCGGGAACGGCTGCTGACCGTGCAGGCCGAAGCCGTGGGGCTGCCGCTCACGCCGATGACGGAGCCGCAAATCCAGCACGCCTTGTACCAGGCCCACAAGGCACTGGGCGATACCGAGTCAGCCCTGCGGCACCTGGAACGACAGTCGGAACTGCTGCGCGAACGGATCGTCCAGCAGTTGCAGGCGCAGTCAGAGCAATTTGTCACCCGTGTCGAAGCCGAGCAGTACCGTGCCAAGGCACTGGGCCGCGACCGCGTTGAAACTGGCTGAGCCGAACCGTCCGAGTCATGTCCACCCACACCATCCAATGCCCTTCTGGCCGCGCAAGCCGGCTGGCACGCACGGCCGTCGCCATGGCAACCGTGCTCTTGACAGCCTGCTCCGCCCTGCCCCCTGCCCCGCTGGCCGTGGCGTCCAACCCGGCGCAGACGCTGGCCCCGCCTGCGGGCTACCAGCTGGTATGGGCTGACGAATTTGAGCGTGACGGCCTGCCCGACCCCACGCGCTGGGCCTACGACACGGGCATGAACAAGGCCGGCTGGCATAACCGCGAGCTGCAGTACTACGCCGGCCCACGGGCCGAGAACGCGGTGGTTCGGGGTGGCCGGCTGGTCATCACGGCGCGGCGCGAATCGCTGTCGACAGCACCCGACTGGGGCGGCCAGCGTTACACCTCAACCCGACTGTTTACCCATGGCCGGCGTGACTGGACATACGGCTTTTTCGAGGTCCGCGCCAAGCTGCCCTGCGGCCTGGGCACCTGGCCGGCCATCTGGCTCCTGAACAGTGCCATGGACTGGCCGGCCGGCGGCGAACTGGACATCATGGAGCACGTCGGCAAGAACCCCGGGCACGTGTTCAGCAGCATCCACACCGCGGCCAACCATGGCGGCAACCCAGTGGGCGGGGGCACGACGCTGAAGGACGCCTGCAGCCGGTTCCACGACTACCAGATGCACTGGACGGCCGACCGCCTGCGCTTTGCCATCGACGGCACGGTGCACCTGGAGTACGTCAACCCACGTGCCGGCCGCGAACGCTGGCCCTTCGACACGCCACAGTTCCTGATCCTCAACATCGCAGTGGGCGGCGACCTGGGCGGCCCGGTGGACGACAGCGTCTTTCCGGTGGCCATGGAAGTGGAACACGTGCGCGTCTATCAAGCGCGGCCTTGATTGGGCAGCGCCCCAGCGCGACTCCACGCTTCAAGTCCGGCACCGCACCGCCGATAAGCTCAGATGGCCGCCAACAGGGGCGGGAATCGGAGACCGGGGTTGATGGCTGCGCTGAACTGGGTCTATGACCGGGATGAATGCTGGGGCCCGTCGGGCGAGCCGCTGCTGAGCGCGTCATTGCGGAGCGACCAGCTCCTGCTGCGTCTGCGCAACTCGCAGCACTACGGCATGGAGGCGGTCATCGCGACGGTCGGCAGCCATGAATTGGAGGGTGAGTCCGACGGTCCGGCCTTCAAGGTGGCGTTTGACGACGGTGGCCTCCAGCCGCTGGCAGCCCGTGTGCAGAACGACCACGAGACGGCCTTCGTGACCGATGTGCGGGCGCTGGTGGCAGAGCTGAACTGCACCAACCGGCTGCGTCTGCACGCCCGCCCGCGGCGAGGTGGTGTCTGGTGGCAGTTGGATGCCACGATCGACGACCTGCAGCTGCAGCGGCTCGTGGAGCCGGCACGCGGCATCCACCTGTCCTACCGCACGGCGGAACGGCACACGCAGTCCGCGGCCGCCGCGCCCGCTGCACGCGCTGAGCGGCCGGGGCGCGCACGGCCAGCCCCGGCAGCTGAAGCGGCGCCGTCGGCCGCGGCCGAGCTGATCAGCGCCGTGGCTCCGCTGGCTGCCTTTGCCATCGGTGCCAAGCTGGGGAACTCGATGTTTGGCCCCCGCAAACGCGATTGAGCCGATGACCGCCACCGCTTCTGTCGACGACATCGCCAGCGGCAGCCAGGGGCTCGCCCTCTCGGCCGCGCAGTGGCGCGCGCTGGCCCGGCTGTGCCGCTGGATCGAGCAGGACGAGCGCGAGGCCGCCCAGCTCTTCGGGCCGCGTGCACGCGCCGCTGTGAAGGCGTTGCGCGAGGCCCAATTGGTGCGGCGCCGCCGCCAGCGCGGGGCCGAGTCGACGTCCCGCGCGGCACCCACCGCGGTGTTGGCCACGCTGGCCGACGCGGCCGCCCAGTGGGCGGCACGCCGGCGCAAACGCTCGGCCGGGTTCTACGCCCCGGCCACCCAGGCCATCGGGACGGGCCTGCTGCTGCGGCTGCCCGAACTGAAGACCTGGCTGCACCAGGCCTTTCCGCTGGCAGCCGCTTCGCCGCCGCAGGCACCCCCTGAGGCCGCCACGGCGCGGGCGCGCGAGGTGCTGATGCAGCAGTGCCTGGCACTGAGCGACAGCGAGGACGGGTTCCATCGCCGGCGGCATCTGCTGCAACTGCTCACGGAGCACGGCTACCGCCAGCCCTTGCTGCGGCTGGTTCGGCGGGCTGCGAAGGACTGGGCGCCCAAGGGCTGGGCCGAGAACTGGGAGGTGCTGGCGGGCATCGACGACGACGAGCGTGCGCTGGCGGCCATCGACCGAGCGTGTGCGGCCGCCACGCCGGCCTTGCAGACATGGTCACGCCAGCCGGCAACAGCCCCGGCGGCGTCGGTTGCCGCGAACACCCCCGGCACCTCGCCCGTTGCCAACGGCCCGGCCACACCGGCCGCTGCGGCATCACGCCCCACGCCGACGGCAGCGCCGATCGTCCTGCGGGCCTGGCACTCGCCAAGCCGGCTGCAATGGGTCATCGCGGGTGCGGCGGTGCTCTCGGTGTGTGTGGGGGTCGTGCTGCACCTGTGGCCCCGCGAAGGGCCAGCCGCCGCACGCTGGGTGTCGTTCCATGAGTCCGATGGCTCGACGCTGTCGATCGACCCCGACAGCATTCGGCGCGACGGACGGCAGCTGGTCTACCGCGTGGGCGTGGTGCGCTCGCGCGAGAACAGCTCCGCCGTGGCCTTGTACACGGCCAACTGTGACACCCGCCTGCGCCGGCTCGAGACCGTGCAGCATTACCGCGGCACACGCTTCGAGACACCCACGCGCTATGAAGTGCGAGACGCCTCGGCGACTGCCTGGCCGCCGGACGGCGCGGACGTGCGTCTGCTGAAGGCGGCCTGCCAGGCAGCAAGCTCGCCGTACTAGCCTCTGGCCATGCTCGACAAGATCCACCAGCTCACCCGCTCGCACGGCGAGCTGCGCACCGGCAAGGGGCTGGTGTCCGGCATCGTGGCGCTGTCGCTGGGCATCCTGTGTTTCCTCGGCGTGCTGGCCTTCCATTTCCCCGAATACCTGACGACGCCGCAGCTGCGCAAATCGTATGACGTCGCGCTGCTGCGCCAGGTGCTGTACGGCGCACTGGTGGTGGCGGGCGCCGTGGCACTCTTCAACATCGTGCTCGGCCGGCGGCGCTGGCTGGCCACGGCGGCCTTTGTGCTGGTGTGCCTGAGCGTGGCCCTCGGCGGCCACAAGGTGCCGGTGAACGATTTCCCGGACGGCACGCCCTACATCGGCCTGGACTGGTTCATCCTCGACCTGCTGGGCAGCACGCTGATCTTCATCTTCATCGAGAAGCTGTTTCCGCTGCGCAAGGACCAGCCGGTCTTCCGCCCGGCCTGGCAGACAGACTTCCAGCACTTCATCGTCAACCACCTGCTCATCGGCTTCGTGCTGCTGGCGGTGAACCTGCTGGTGCACCGCCTCTTCGGCTGGGCCGTGCATGGCGACTTGCAGGACTGGGTGCGCGGCCTCAACTTCTGGGTGGCCCTGTTCCTGATCATCCTGGTGGCTGACCTGGTGCAGTACGCCACGCACCGCGCCTACCACGAGGTACCACTGCTGTGGCGGCTGCACGCCGTGCACCACAGCGCCAAGCACATGGACTGGATCGCTGGCTCTCGCCAGCACCTGCTGGAGATCGTGCTGACGCGCACCCTAGTGCTGGCGCCCATCTATGTGCTGGGCTTTGCCAAGGAAGTGATCGACGCCTACATCATCGTCGTCGGCTTGCAGGCGGTGTTCAACCACGCCAATGTCAATGTTCGGCTGGGGCCGCTGCGCTACCTGATCGTCACGCCCAACTTCCACCACTGGCACCACAGCCAGGACACCGAGGCGATCGACCGCAACTACGCGGCGCACTTCGCCTTCATCGACCACCTCTTCGGCACCGCGGTTCAGAGCCCGCGCGAGTGGCCGGCGCGCTACGGCGTGCAGGGCGACTACGTGCCCGATGGCTTCTGGGGGCAGCTGAAGTTTCCGTTCACCTGGCGGGGCTGACGGCGCCAGCCAGCGGCGGAAAGCCGCGAGAAGCTGTTCGCGACGACATGTCCACCATCACAACCTCGCCGCCGTCGAGCAACACGGCCAGTGACGCGGCGTCTCGCACGGTGGCGGTCAGGATGGCACGGCCGGGCAGCGCCACCGCAGGCAACTCCGTCCAATCAGCTGCCGGGTTGAACAGCCGAAGCTGACGGCCGTTCTGGCTGGGCAAGGTCAGCAGCCCTTGCAGCCAGGCCGCCAGGTCAATCTCGCGCGCGCCGATGCGATGGGTGCTGACATTGCCCTGCAAGCGGCGCCGCGTCAGCCGCTCGCCCTCGGGCTGATAGACATGCAGCACGCCGCCAATGTGGGGCGTGTGCACTGCCACCAGGTGGCGGCCATCGGTCGTGGGCGCCAGCCAGCGGTGATAGCCGCCGACGGTGTCGCCCAGCGCAGACAAGCGCATGCCGTGGCGCCTTGCGGGGTCGGCCGTCACGAGGGCCAGCTGCCCGCCCTCGGGGCCGGATCGCACCGTCAGCAGGCCGCGCGCTCCCTGCGCGCCGGGAAGCACCACGGGGCGGGGCGCGATGTCCTCGAAGACATGGGGTGGCGGCATGTTCAGTTCGCGCAGCACGTCAAGACCGTGGCGCTCGAGCCAAAGCACCCGTGTGGCCTCGATCGCATCGCCGAGAACACCATGGTCGTAGCGGCCGCTGTCCGGGCCGGCCAGCACCGCGATGTGGCCGCCGTCGCCTCGGTCATCGAGGTCGACCTGCACGGGTCGCGCGTCGGGCAGCACGGCATCCTTGGAACGCGCCACTTCCCGCCAGCCGCCGGCGGGTTTCGGTTCGAAGCGGGCCACGCGGTGGCCATGCGGGTCAGCTGGCCGGGCGCCCGCGTGGACGACCGCCAGCACAGCCGCCGGCAGGACCAGCAGACCTGCATGCACTGACAGGCCCGCCGAAGGCAACACGAACGTGTTCCCGCGCCCACCGGCGGTGTCTTCCCAGACCCACAAGCCTGCGTCGGCCATGCGCGCCGCAATACGGCCGTGGCCCGTGGCGGTGGGTGTGCTGGGGTCGATCCCGTCGGCGAGACGCCGCGGCGCCCCGCCCGCCAGCGACAAGGCCCACAGGCGACCGCTGGCGCCGGTGCCCAGCAGACCGGATGGTCCGCCTGGGCACAGCTGCCGCATCGGCTCGTCGGCCGGCACCGCACGCACGGCCCAGGCCGCTGTGTCAGGCGCTGCCGCGGCCTTTGCGCTCACCTGCCTGCTGGCTGAACCCAGCCCGACGATGCCCGCCAAGAGGGCTCGGCGGCGGGTCACCGCCTCAGGCGCAACTCGATCACACGGCACCGACGTACTCGCCCCGTGCCGGGTAGTTCTTGTCGAGCGCGAAATCCAGCGCTGCCAGCAACTCGTCGAAATGCGGGCGAGCAAATGGCATGGTCTGCACGGCGCCGTAGTACAGCGTACCGTCAGGCCGCACGATGAACACACCGGGTTCGGAGAAGAGCGCTGGCTCCTCGATGCCGATGGAGGTGGTACCGCGCGAGGTACTGACGTACAGGCCCCACTCGCGGGCCTTGGCCAGGCCCAGGTCGTAACCCATGCGCAGGGCAGGCGCCTTCAGCTTGTCAGCCATCGCCTGGGCACGCTCACGCCCGTCGCTGGAGATCGCGATGAGCTTCACGCCCCGCTTGTCGAACTCGGGCTGCAGGCGGCCAAGTTCCAGCAGGTACTTCAGGCAGATCGGGCAGTGCAGGCCGCGATAAAACACCACCAGCGTGAAGTTCGCCGCAGCGTCTTCCGCCAGGGAGAAGCCGCCATGGTCCAAGGTCGGCACTTGCAGGGACGGCACCGCCTGGCGCGGGATCAGCGGTGACGGCAGCAACGGGTTCGACATGTCAGGTCTCCAGAAAGGGTGTGCACGGCAATGTAGCGCCTTGGATGAGATGATCGGCAGCTAATCGTCTCCATCGTTCACCCATTCATCTCACCGCGCTCCGCCATGTCCGACCGTCTGTCAGCCTTGCTCCAGCGTTTTGAACTGCACGCGCGCGTCTTCCACAGCGGCGCGCTGTGCGGCAAGGCTGACGTCGAGGGCAGCACGGGTGTCGGCCATCTGCACCTCGTGCGGCGCGGGCCTTTGGGTGTGACCGACACCCAGGGGCGGCACAGCGTGGTCAGCGAACCGAGCGTCCTGTTCTTCCCGCGAGCCGGTGCACACCAGCTCGACGGTGGCGAGCGCGAAGGCGCCGATGTCGTGTGCGCGTCGATCGATTTCGGCGCAGGTGACGAGAACCCGTTGTTGCGCGGGCTGCCGGCCATGCTGAGCGTGCCGCTGGCCCAACTGCCCGGCCTGGACCTGACCCAGCAGCTGCTGTTCACCGAGGCCCAGGCCAGCCGCTGTGGACATGGCGCGGTGGTGGACCGCCTGGCCGAGGTGTTGGTGATTCAACTTCTGCGCCATGCCATGGCGCACCAGTTGGTGGACGGCGGCGTCATGGCCGGCCTGGCCGACCCGCGTCTGGCCAAGGCCATCAGCGCCCTGCATGCCGAGCCCGCGCGGGCCTGGACCCTGGATGCCATGGCCGCGCGGGCCGGCATGTCGCGGGCGCGCTTTGCCGCGCACTTCACGCGCACAGTGGGCATTCCACCCGGTGACTACCTGACTGGCTGGCGCATGGGCCTCGCCCGCAGCTTGCTGCGCAAGGGGCTCCCGGTGAAGCAGGTTTCAGCCGAGGTGGGCTATGCCAGCCCGGGGGCCTTCGGGCGCGTCTTCCTGCAGCGCCTGGGCAGCACGCCCCTTCAATGGCAGCACCACGATGCGGCCACTCGGACTTGAGCGCACTCAGAGCGTCCGATCTGCAGGCTGCTTCTGACCACCAACGCCTTCAAGGGCGCTTGAACCGCCCTGTTACGCTGTCGATTGACGCAGCATCGTCTGCCGTGGACCTGACTTCCCGCCAAGGAGCCTGAGCGATGCCCATTGAAACCCTCGACGTACTGGTCATCGGCGCCGGCATCTCGGGGCTCAGTGCGGCCTGGCACCTGCAGACGCTGTGCCCCGATCGGCGATTCGCGGTGCTGGAGGCCCGGGACACCCTGGGCGGCACCTGGAGCCTGTTCCGCTACCCGGGCTTTCGCTCCGATTCGGACATGCACACGCTGGGCTTTCATTTCCAGCCCTGGCGTGGGCGCGAGTCCATCGTGCGCGGCGCCCAAACCCTGAGCTACCTGCGCGAGACCGCGCGCGCGCATGGGCTGGAACGCCACATCCGTTACGGCATCCGGGTGCTCAGCGCGAACTGGCAGTCACAGGCCGCCCGCTGGGAGGTGCAGGCCGTGCGCCGCACGCCACAAGGGGCGGAGGAAACCGTCACCCTGCACTGCCGTTTCCTCTTCGCCTGCGGCGGCTACTACCGCTATGACCAAGGCTACCAGCCGGCCTTCGAGGGCATGGCCCGCTTTCAAGGCACCCACGTTCATGCACAGCAGTGGCCGGAAGGCCTGACGGTGCGCGGCAAGCGCGTGGTGGTCATCGGCAGCGGCGCGACGGCGGCCACCCTGGTGCCGGCGCTGGCGGCTGAAGGCGCCCAGGTGGTGCTGCTGCAGCGCACACCCAGCTACTACCTCGTCAGGCCCGCGGTGGACAGCCTCGCGCTGCTGTTGCGCGCCGTGCTGCCTGAACGTTGGGCCTACGCGCTCACACGCGCCAAGAACGTGGTCTTGGGCTCGCTGCTCTTCCGCCTCAGCCGCCAGCGTCCCCAGCGGGTGCGCCAGTTCCTGCTCAAGCAGGTGGCCAAGGCGCTGCCTGCCGGCCAGGCGCTCAGCCCGCACTTCACGCCGCCCTATGGCCCGTGGCAGCAGCGGCTGTGCCTGGTGCCCGACGGCGACTTCTTCAAGGCGCTGGCCGATGGCCGCGCAGAGGTCGTCACCGACCATGTCGCGCAGTTCACCGAACAGGGGCTGCGCCTGGCCAGCGGGCGTGAGCTGCAGGCCGACATCATCGTGTCGGCCACCGGGCTGCAGCTGCAGCTGCTGGGCGGCGCGTCATTGAGCCTGGACGGCGTGCCGCTGGAGACAGGCCGCCTGGTGGCCTACAAAGGGGTGATGTACGCCGGCGTGCCCAACCTCGCCGCCACCTTTGGCTACCTGGCCGCGTCGTGGACGCTGAAGGCCGACCTCACCAGCCAGTACGTCTGCCGCGTGCTGAACCACCTGCGCGACACCGGCACCCATGTGGCCACGCCGGGCGGCCCGCCGGCCGACATGCCATTGGCGCCGTTTGCCGATTTCACCTCGGGGTACCTGCAGCGCGCCCTGCACGAGCTGCCGCGCCAGGGCAGCCGGGGGCCTTGGACCTTGTGTGACCACTATGCCGACGATCGCCGGCGCCTGCTGGTTGAACCCGTCGACGACGGCGTGCTGGCGTTCAGCGCCGGGCCTATCGAAGCGGCCAAACCGGTGCCGTTCACACGGGCGGCCTGACGCTCCATCACACGCACTCAGCGCCGCTTCTGCTCGGCCAGCCACGCCAGCAAGGGGGCGTTGTAGTCGTCCTGCCAGTAGTGCACGTCAGCGCTGCGCGGCCCGCCATCCAGGGTGAACGGTGCCGCCTCGGGCCAGCCCCGCAGCACCAGCTGCTGGCGAACCTTCTCGACACAGGACCGGTCGTGGATGCCGTCCTGGGCGTGGTGGAACAGCCGGAACGGCGGCTTGGGCGCCAGCGCCAGGCCGTCCCAGGGTTTCTCGTTGGGCCATGCGCTTGACGCGCAGGCGCCAGGCTCACTGATGTTGCGCCGGGTCTCGGCATCCACACCGACACCAAAGACGTTGGTGCGGTCACCGGCACGGGGCGTGCAGTCGCGCAGCCAGCCATAAGGGTCACCGCTGGCCACGGGTGCAAAGGCGGTGATGAGGTCACCGAAGTGGGTGGCGGCACGAACGGCCATGTAGCCGCCTGACGACAGCCCGGTGAGGTAGACGTCGGCCTGGCTGCCCGCGGGGCGTGCGGCCGGAATCAGCTGGCGCAGCACCTGGCCGATGAAGGGCAGATCGAGGTTGTCGCGCTGGCGAACCTCGTCGTCCCAGACCTTGCCGCACAGGCGGCCCTCGGTGTCGGTGACGCGGTCGGACGAGTCGAGCAGGAACACCGCAAAACCTTGCGCCAGAGCCAGGTCGGTGAAGCGCACCTGGGCGGCGATCAAGGACACATTGGCCACGCAGAAATTGGCATGCTGCCCGCCACCACCATGCATCACGACCAGCGCGCCGCGCGTCCAGGTGCCGACAGGGGCCTTCCACAGCACGCCGCGGGCAAGCCCGCCCACCACCAGGGTCTCACTGCGCCAGCCGGCCTGGGTGCACTGCTGCTCTTGCACGGTGGGCACACGCGTGGGCGTGGTGGGCGACGTGGCGCTGGCCGGCAGCACACTGCCGCCGCCACCGCAGGCGGCGAGCGTGGCCAGCAGCATCAGGGCCATGATCGACTTCATGGGCACAGTATGCATGCCTGGCCGGGCGCCCGGGTGCGACGCGCGTCCACCGCCGACGTAGCATTCGCCGCCTGATTCTTGGCACCTGGAGGTCCTGCAATGAAATGGCTGATCACGGGCCTGAACGGCACCCTGGCCCCCGTCCTGGCCCGGCAGGCCGCCGCACACGGCGCCGAGGTGCTGGCCTGGGACAGGAACCGGCTGCCGCCGGACGACGTAGCCGCCTCCGACGCATGGCTGCGCCAGGAACGCCCCGACGCCATCGCGCACCTGGGCATGGGCTCCGCCGAGTGGGCCGGGCGCCTGGCCCGCCATGCGGCAGACCACGGCCTACCCTTTGTCTTCACGAGCACCGCGATGGTGTTCCACCACCTGCCCAACGGGCCGCATGCGGTCGGTGACGAGCGCAGCGCCCAGGACCCCTACGGCCAGTACAAGTGCGCCTGTGAAGACGCCATCCTGGCCGCCAACGCAGAAGCCAGCGTCGTGCGCATCGGCTGGCAGATCGATGCCCTTCAGCCCGGCAACAACATGCTGATGGCCCTGGACCAGTGGCAAGCCAGCCAAGGGCGGGTCTCTGCGAGCCAGGCCTGGAAACCGGCCTGCTCCTTCATGGGCGACACGGCAGCGGCGCTGGCCGGGTTGATGATGCAGCCCGTGCCCGGCGTGTCCCATCTCGACAGCAATGCCGACGAGGGGCACCACTTCGCCCGGGTTGCGCAGGCCCTGAAGCGGGCGTTTCACCGCGAGGCCTGGGACATCCACGTCCACCAGGACTACGAACACGATCAGCGGCTGGCGGGCGGCGGTGCGCGGGTTCCGCCGCTGTCGGCGCGCCTGGCGTCACTGTCGGGTACGTCCAGCCGGTAGCCCACGCCGTAGACACTGACGATGCCATCGGGCCCCGCCATGGCGGCGTGCAGCTTGCGTCGCAGGTTCTTCACGTGGCTGTCCACGGCGCGGTCGCTCACGTCGCGGAAGTCGGCGTGGATGGCGTCCAGCAGCTGCGCCCGTGCAAACACACGGCCCGGCTGCTGCAGCAGCGTGCGCAACAGCCGCCATTCGATGGGCGTCAGTGGCAGCGCCTGGCCCTGCCACCAGGCCCGCTGGCCGGCGTCGTCCAGGGCAAAGCCACCCACCTCCAGCCGGGCCGTGGGCGGTGCGCCGGCCACCCCCGCAGCACCGGCCAGACGGCCCTGCGAACGGCGCAGCAGCGCACCCACGCGCGCCACCACCTCGCGCGGGCTGTAGGGCTTGCACAGGTAGTCGTCGGCGCCGATCTCCAGCCCGACGATGCGGTCGATCTCATCGGCGCGTGCGGTCAGCATCAGGATGGGCACGTCAGAATCGCGGCGCAGCCGGCGGCACACCTCCATGCCGTCCAGCCCCGGCAGGTTCAGGTCCAGCAGCACGGCCGCCGGGGGGTGCTCCTGAAAGGCCTGCAGCGCCGCCAGTCCATCGTCGGCCACGCGGGGGTCATAACCCGCGGCGCGGAGGTAGTCGCACAGCAGCGCGGCGAGCTTGGTTTCGTCCTCGACCACCAGCACCCGTCGGTCGGCGTTCATGGGCGTGCCTCGTTGCGCATGGGTGGGCTCTCCGGATGCAGGGGCAGCGTCACCACGACACGCAGGCCGCCCAGCGGCGACGCGCTTGCCTCGATGGACCCGCCGTGGCTGCGCACGATGGCCTGGCAGATGGCCAGGCCCAGCCCACTGCCGCCCAGGCGTCGGCTGCGCGAGGCGTCAGCGCGGTACAGCGGCTCGAACAGGCGCGGCATGTCAGCAGACGGTACGCCAGGGGCGCTGTCGTCCACACTCAGCGCCACCCGGTCAGCCCCTGCGGCGCGCAGTTGCACGGAAATGCTGCCCGGCGCGTCGGTGTAGCGCAGGCTGTTCTCCAGCAGGTTCGACAGCAACTGGCCGATG
Source organism: Rubrivivax sp. (assembly GCA_021298085.1). Lineage (GTDB taxonomy): Bacteria > Pseudomonadota > Gammaproteobacteria > Burkholderiales > Burkholderiaceae_C > Rubrivivax. Next base: position 2,743 of record JAJTDE010000091.1, on the reverse strand, counting down.
CGTTGCGTATCCCACTGCGCATGCGGTGGCGCCTGGTCGGTATCCACGGACATGCGCAGGCCCGCGGCCAGGGCGCGCGGCGCCACGCGCTTGACCGCCTCGCGCAGCAAGGCGGCGGGTTCCACGGGCGCGAAGCTGCACGGCAGCGCGCGCAGGTCGGACAACGCCAGCTGGTGAAAGTCTTCCACCAGGCGTGTCACGCGCGCCACCTCTTCCTGCAGCGACAGCATGGCCGCCGGTGTCAGCGGACGGACACCATCCACCAGGGCTTCCACTTCGCCGCGCAGCACCGCCAGCGGCGTGCGCATCTCGTGCGACAGCTCGGCCATCCAGCGGCGCCGGCTGGTCTCCAGCTGCTGCAGCGACGCCGCCATCGCGTTGATGTCGCGCGACAAGTCGGCCAGCTCGTCGTTGCCGTGCGGCTCCAGGCGCACGTCAAATTCACCCTGCGCCACCCGGCGCGCCGCCTGCTGCACGTCACGCACGGGGCGCAGCCAGCGACGCCCTGCCCACACGGCACCGGCCACCGCCAGCAGCGTCAGCAGCAAGGCCGTCAGCACGATGCCGCGGTACTGGCGGGCCAGGAAGGCCGCGTCCACACCCGCGTGGGCCGCGGGCACACGCGCCAGGCGCGCCCAGGCCACCGTGCGACCCTCCACGACGATGGCGCGCTCGGCCCACACCTCCTGCGACGGCAGGGGGCGGCCTGCCAGGGGCCGGCCTGCCGCGTCAGACAGGCTCAGCCGCTCCGGCGGGCGACCTGCACCAGGCGGCGGCCGCCCGCCCGGACCAGGCCGAGGGGGCCCGCCCCGCGGCGCCTCGTCGGCGCCTGGCCGCGGCTGCGGCGCTGCCGCGCGGGGTGGCGCCACGGCGTCGAACAGGGGGCGCAAGGAACCGGGCGGCCCGGACAAGGCCGCGAGACCCCGTTCGGCCACGGCCACCGCGGCCACGTCGGCAAAACGTTCCAGCCAATGTTCGTCCTGGGCGCGCAGGTAGTCGCTGAACCCTGCGCGCAGGTTCCAGGCCACGGCCGCGCCCAGCACCGTCACGGCCAGCAGCACGGCGCCCACCAGCAGCAGGGCCAACTGGTGCACCAAGGCCAGGCGCAGGCGGCGCGGTTCAGCGAGCGTCATCGTCCGGCGATCGTAGCCGTCGGCCAGCCTGGGATTGCGGAGGCCGTCTCCACAATGTCTCCATGCTGGCTGCACGCTCGTGGGCCATCGTGGCGGCCATTGCAGCAGCCCAGGGGCCCCATTCCATGCATCGCCACCACCGTCTTCGTTCTTTCCGTGCCCTGGGCATCACCACGCTGCTGGCGGCCGCACTGGCTGGCTGCGGCGGCGGCAGCGGCTCAGACGACAGCGGCGCCACCACCGTCACCCCGCCCGACACCGCCGGCGCGGCCACCGAGGCCGCGAAGGTGGCCGTGGGCGACCTGCTCTTCAAGGACATCCGCCTGTCCGCGGCCGGCAACCTGGCCTGCGCGACCTGCCACGTGCAGGCCCGCGGCCACGCCGACGCCGAGGGCGTCTTCCTGCCGCTGGGCGGCCCGGCGCTGGACCAGCAGGGCCTGCGCAGCTCACCCTCGCTGAACTACCTGAACGACAACCGCCCCTTCAGCATCGACAACCAAGGGCGCCCCAGCGGCGGCTTCACCTGGGACGGCCGGGCCGCCACCCGCGCGGCCCAGGCCCTGGGGCCGCTGCTGGCCGCCAAGGAGATGGCCCACGCCAACAACGCCGCCGTGGTGGCCCGCGTCCGGACCCTGCCCTATTTCGCGCAGCTGCTGGCGGCGTCGGCCCTCGACACCAGTGCCAGCGACGACCAGGTGCTGCAGGCGGTGCAGGTGGCGCTGCAGTCCTACCAGTCCGGTGACCCGGACTACCAACCGTTCACCAGCAAGTTCGACGCCGTGCAGGATGGCCGTGCCACCTTCAGCCCCCAGGAAGCGCGCGGGCTCGCGCTGTTCAACAGCCCGCAGCAGGGCAACTGCGCCAGCTGCCACAGCAGCACGCCACCCGCAGGGCAGACGCGGCCCCTGTTCACCAACTTCGGCTACTTTGCCCTGGGCGTTCCGCGCAACCAGAGCACGGCCACCGCCGACCCGACCTTCTTCGACATGGGCCTGTGCGGCCCGGTGCGCACCGACCTGTCGAACCGCACCGACCTGTGCGGCCAGTTCAAGGTGCCGACACTGCGCAACGTGGCCCTGACGGCGCCCTACTTCCACAATGGCGCAGTCACCACGCTGCAGGACGCCGTGGCCTTCTACGCCACCCGTGACACCGACCCGGCCCGCTGGTACCCGGTGAGGGGCGGCGTGGTGGACACGTTCAACGACCTGCCCTCGGCCTACCGCGGCAACGTCAACCAGCAGCCACTGTTCGGCCAGCAGCCCGGCCAGCCGCCCCGGCTGAGTGCGCAGGACGTGCAGGACCTGACGGCCTTTCTGCGGACGCTGACGGATGGCTATGTGCCCTAGGAGTCTGCGCGGCAGAACCGGGTCGTTCCTGATGTCGCATGGCATGGCGCATACGTTGATGGTGCATGGCTGGAAGCTATCGCCCCTACGAACCTGACCAAGTCATGCTGCTGCCGGCGGCCCCGCAGGACTGGCTGTCGGCAGGTCACCGAATCTCTGCCGCACAGCCTGCTAGGAGTCTGCGCGGCAGAACCGGGTAGTTCCTGATGTCGCGTGGCAGGGCGAGTGCGTTGATGAGGCATGGCTGGAAGCTATCGCCCC
>JAJTDE010000252.1 GCA_021298085.1 Rubrivivax sp. | reverse complement strand
CTTCTTCCATCGCCGGATCCGACAGGCCAAACCACTGCTGCATGAAGTGGATGCGCAGCATCGTTTGGATCGGGAACGGCGGCCGGCCGGTCTTGGCGCGGGGACTGTGCGGCTCGATGAGGGCCACCAGTTCACCCCACGGGACAACGCGGTCCATCTCTTCCAAGAACTCTCGCTTGCGAGTCTTCTTCGTGGTCAGCTCCAGGCCCAGGTTCGCTTGCTTCATGACCGCAATCGTCCTACGTCATTGCCTCGTGCGCCACTCGGATCGGCACGGGGTTTTGCAGACTTTCCTTAATGAAGATTTCTCGGGAAAACACTGAAAAAAGGGAATCAGCTTCACCGATAAGCTATTGGTCACGTTAGAAGTGGCCTTTGCATCAAGGCTTTGTCGTCGAGCGCCTAGTGTCCTGATTGAGAAGTTCGTTGAACTATTTGTGCTGTCTCGTATCGGTCCGTGTACCCTGTGATGCACGAAGAGGTTGGAGGATGGCGCGACCGAAGGCGACGTTGGAATTGAGCGAAGGCGAGCGCAATGAGTTGCAGGCGTTGGCCCGGCGCCGTAAGAGTGCCCAGGCTGCCGCGCTGCGTGCCCGCATCGTGCTGGCCTGCGCCGAGGGCATCGAGAACAACGCCGTGGCCGAGCGGCTCCGGGTGACCAAGCAGACTGTCTCGAAGTGGCGCGGGCGCTTCGTGCGCGAGCGGCTTGACGGCTTGCTCGATGCGCCCCGGTCTGGCGCACCGCGCGCCATCGACGACGCGCGAGTCGAGGCGGTGGTGACCCGAACGCTGGAGTCCAAGCCTGAGGGCGCCACGCAGTGGAGCACGCGGCTGATGGCCCGTGAGATGGGCATGACCCAGAACGCGATCCTCTGCGCATCTGGCACGCCTTCGGGCTGCAGCCGCACCGGCAGGAGACGTTCAAGCTCTCGGCCGACCCGATGTTCGTGGACAAGGTGAGCGATATCGTCGGGCTGTACCTGAACCCGCCGCTGATGGGCATGGTGCTGTGCGTGGACGAAAAGAGTCAGATCCAGGCGCTGGATCGCACGCAGCCGCTGCTGCCGCTGGCCCCTGGCCTGCCCGAGCGCCGCACGCACGACTACGTTCGGCACGGCACGACCACCCTGTTCGCCGCGCTCGATGTGGCCACCGGCCGAGTCATCGGGCAGACCCAGCGCCGGCACCGCAGTGCAGAGTTCCTGAAGTTCCTGCGCACCGTCGAGGCCAACGTGCCCGATGTGCTGGACATCCACCTGGTCATGGACAACTACGGCACGCACAAGACAGACGCCATCAAGCGCTGGCTGGCCGCGCGACCGCGCTTCCATGTGCACTTCACGCCGACCTCGGCCTCCTGGCTCAACCAGGTCGAGCGCTGGTTCTCCACGCTCACAGAGCGATGCATCCGCCGAGGGACGCATCGTTCCACGCAGTCGCTGGAGAAATCCATCCGGCAGTACGTCGACCTGAACAACGAAGACCCGAAGCCCTTCGTCTGGACCAAGACCGCTGACGACATCCTCGCGAGCATCGAGCGGTTTTGTCTGCGAACTTCTCCATCACGACACTAGCAGGCCGTTGAAAAGTCAGCAATGAATGAGACCTCCACCATCGCCATTCGGGTCGACTCGGTCATACAGTCCGAAGATTTCGCCAGATGGGCCTCCAACGGCCTGTTTCGCGGTCATTCGGGTGCCTGGAGGAGGTCACTTCGACCTTCTCGCCGCTCATTGGGCGCACTGCGGGCGCAATTGCGCCAAGGTCCGCAGCCGAGTGAGGTTGTAGGCGGCCATCACGGTCGTGCGCGACATCTCGCAAAGCGCGGCCGTGTCCTTCAGGCTCGTGCCGTCCAGCCTCATCTTCACCGCACGCCGGCGCCGCTCGTTGAGCGCATCCACCGGCAGCGTTCGGGAGTCGATCTTTTCCATGCTCGATTTGATTCCATGACACGCAATAAGTTCAAATGTTTAGTGCCGGATCAATAGAACGTGACGGTCCACACGAAAGGGTATAAAATCGTTATGAGCACAATCTCGAATCCGGACACTGTCCCGACCCGGTCTGGCTCGGCGCTACATTCGGAAGTGCAACGCAAAGCCACGGAATCTTTGCAACAGTCTGAGCGAGGTCTCGCAACGCAGCGTTGCGTGCTGATCGGCTCGACCCGTTTGGCCATCGTGTGTGCGCAGCACCTCATTGAACAGGGGCACCGGCTTATTGTGGCCTTGCCCCTGGACTCGGCGTTTGCAAACTGGTGCCAGGCCCGCTCCATCCCCTGTGCGGCCGATCTTGATGCCCTGAACGCGGTGCTGGACGCGTCGCGGCCGGACTGGTTGTTTTCGGCGGTCAACTCGCTTATTTTGCCGCCCAATCTGATCGCCAAGGTGCGGCAGGCTTTCAATTACCACGATGCGCCTTTGCCGCGTTATGCAGGCACACACGCCACCTCGTGGGCGATCCTGCAGCAGGAAAACCACTATGCCGTGACCTGGCACCAAGTGGCCGCGACAGTGGACGCAGGCGGTATTGCAGTGCAGACAGCCGTCGCCATCGAGTCTGTCGACACAGCGCTCACGCTGAACCTGAAGTGCGTCGACGCTGCTGTGCATGGTTTTAAGGAGTTGCTGACGCTCTTGGGGGCTGGGCCCGTGGCTCTCATCGAGCAGGATCTGAGTCACCGGTCCTTCTTCGGTCGCTGGCGTCGACCCAACGCCATGGGCCTGCTTTGCTGGACCGACAGTGCGGAACAAATGGACGCCCTGGTGCGAGCTCTGGATTTCGGAGCGCCGTACGACAACCCTTTAGGCAAAGCCAAGTTGCTCATCAAGGATGAAGTGTTTGTGGTGGAGCGCTTGCATGTCGGGCCGTCGCGCTCGACAGCCACGCCGGGGACCGTTCTTGCAATGGCTGCTCAGTTCATTCGCATTGCGACGGGCAGCCTCGATGTGGAGATCCGTGCGCTGAGCACGCTCGAAGGCGTCAACGTCGTCTTGGCGGAATTGTGCGAGCGCTTGGCGGTGCAAGTGGGCAGCGCCCTTCCGGTTTTGGAGGCCGGCACTGCCGATTGTCTGACGGACTTGCATCAGGCGCTTGCACCGTTCGAATCCCGCTGGGCCCAGCGGCTTGCAAAGTGCCAGCCAACCCAAGCCCCACCGATTCTCAAGGCGTCCAGCGGCAAAGAATCTCCTACACAGTTGCTTGCTTCCGCCTGGTTGCCCCTAGAGCAGACCGGCCCTGGGTCGAACGCCCACGCGATCATGGCCGCATTCCTGGCCGTGCTCAGTCGCATGACCGCCGAGACCGAGATCCACGTCGGCCTGCGGCGATCTGCATTGCCGTTCGATGCCCTGAAGGCTTCGCCATGGTCGCAAAGACTGGTGGCAGACGTTTTGCCCCTGAACGTCCGTGTGGATCCGCAGGTCAGTTTCATTGAGCTCATCGCTGAAGTGCAGCAGGCGTGTGAACAGCTTCACTTGGATCAAACTTACTGTCGTGACCTGTTCGTGCGTTACCCAGCGATTGGAGCCGGGTCGGCGGTCGCACGGCAAGGCTGGAGCTTTGAGATCGAGGTGGTGTCCGATGAAGCTGCGACAGACCGTGAACAGGTCACTGCAGGCAACTCGGCCGCGCGTCTGCAAGTCGATGAGCAAGGGCACCAGATTCGCTGGGTCTATGACGCGTCCATCTGGGACATAGAAGCCCTTCTTCGCCTTGGCGCCTATGTTCAGGAGTTGCTGCACAACGCCTCGTCCTTTGAGCGGGGGATGCAGCGGGTGCCTGAGCTGGACATCCTGCCCCCACAGGAGCGCGAGCAGCTCCTGGTGGGGTTCAACCAGACCGAGGTGCCCTACCCCGAGGGGCTGGTGCACGAGCTCTTCGAAGCCCAGGTGCGCCACCACCCCGAAGCCACGGCCGTGGTGTGCGGCCAGGCTTCACTGAGCTACGGCGAACTCAACCAGCGCGCCAACCAGGTCGCCCATCGGCTGATCGAGCTGGGGGTGCAGCCCGACGATCGGGTGGCCATCTGCGTGCAGCGC
>JAJTDE010000003.1 GCA_021298085.1 Rubrivivax sp. | reverse complement strand
GCGGTGGAACCTCGGCTTCAGTGTCTGTTATGACCTGCGATTCCCGGAGCTGTATCGCCGTCTCGGGCAGCTCGAAGGGGGCTGTGACGTGGTCTGTGTGCCCTCGGCGTTCACCTACACCACCGGCCAGGCTCACTGGGAGCTCCTGCTGCGGGCACGGGCCATCGAGAACCAGTGTTTTGTGATTGCGGCCGCCCAGGGTGGTCTGCACGAGAATGGGCGCACGACCTGGGGTCACAGCATGCTCATTGATCCCTGGGGCCAAGTCCTGGCGCAGTGCCCGCAAGGTGAGGCCGTTGTCCTGGCTGACCTTGACCATCGGCGGCTCGAACAGGTGCGTACCCAGTTGCCTGCGTTGCGGCACCGCGTATGGTGAGTCGCTGTTGTCGGAAATGACGTTTGGCGCGTCGTCAGCGGCCAACACGCAGACGCCATTGGGGTGGGCCGGCGAGGGTTGAGGCGTGTCTTTAGCGGGTCATCGCGTGGGCTGATGGGCAGCGCTGGGCTACGTTACCCCCCCAAGTTTGGGTACCGAGTCCCCTAGCTCGCAGTACTTCGCGAGCCGGACCAGCCCGGGAAAACCAGGCCGGGGCACCTACACTTTTCCCAGAGTGATGCTCAGCCCCACACGGTGTGGTGGCCAAGGCTGCTGATGGCGCCCTCGTGAGGGTCATCGGGCATTGCCCAAGGCGCCCCCGATGACCGGCTGGGCAGGCCCCAGCGGCTGGTGAACAGACAGAAAGTTTTCCAAGATGCGAATCGACCATTCCCGCTTGCGTCGTTGGCTCACAGCCTTGCTGTGCCTGCCGAGCGTGGCGTTGGCTGCAGACCCACAGGTCGCGGCCTTTACCGATTCGCCTGATCCGGTGATCGCCGGGGGCCTGTACACCTACACCGTTCGCGTCGACAACAACGCGGTTGATGCCTCCACCAACACCCGGCTTCGCGTGACGGTGCCCAGCGGCGCCGCCTTTGTGTCTGCCAGCCCGAGCTCGCAGAACTGCGTGGCCACCTCAGCGACCCAGATCGATTGCAACTTGGGCAGCGTGGCGGGCAATGGTGCCGACGCCCGCCTGGTGACGATGACCTGGCGCGCCGTGGTCGCCGGCCTTGCCACCATCAATGCCGAGGCGGTGGTCACCGCGGACAACGATGTCAACGGTGCCAACAACACCCTGAACAACGAAACCACCGTGGTGTCTGGCGCCAATCTGGCGCTGACGGTCACCGGTTGGCCGGCCAGCGTCGCGCCGGGCGGCAGCGTGACCTACACACTCACCGCCAGCAACTCGGGCCCGAACGCTTCGGGTGACCTGAGGGTGGTCAATACCCTGCCACCGTCGAGCGTGTTTGTCTCAGCCACTGGCTCGGGCTGGTCGTGCAGCCATGCGTCCGGCACCGTGACCTGCGAACGCGCCGGTGCCCACGCGGCAGGTGCGGCCATTCCATCCATCGCCATCGTGGCCACGGCCACGGCCGGCAGTGGCACCATCACCAACACGGCGACCGTCAACACGGGGACGGGCGGCATCTCCGACCCCGACACCAGCGACAACACTGGCACGGTCAACACCACCATTCTGGCGGGCGCTGACCTTCAGATCGTCTCCAAGACCGTGGTGTCGGCCACCCCCATCGTGGCTGGCAGCAACGTGACCTTCCGGCTCACGCCGCGCAACCTGGGCCCCGATACCGCGTCAAGCGTCGTACTGACCGATCCCTTGCCGACGGGTTGGGCGTTTGTGTCCGCCGGCGGGACAAACTGGGCCTGCACGGCCACGGGCCAGACGGTGTCCTGCACCCGGGGCACGATGCCCGTCGGCGCAACCGATGACATCGACATCGTCGCCAAGGCACCAGCACCCGGTATCCCGGGCGGCGCCAGTTACACCAACACTGCCAGCATCAGTGCGGCCACGGCCGACCCTGCCTCCGGCAACAACGCAGCCGCGGTGACCGTGACCGCCTTTCCCACGGGGGCGGACCTTTCCCTGTCCAAGGCCAAGACACCGTTTGCCGCGGCCGTCGGCGGCACGCTCACCTCCACTATTACCGTCACCAACACCGGGCCGCTGACGGCGGATGGACCGTTGCGGGTGGTTGAAGTGCTCAGCAACGAGGCCTTTGTCGGTGCGTCAGGCACGGGCTGGTCCTGTTCGGCCACGGGCAGCACCGTCGTCTGTAACCATCCCAACGCGTCCAGCCTGGCGGTGGGCGCCAGCCTGCCCAGCCTGCTGATCAGCACCACTGCCATGGCCTCGGGCAATCTCGTCAACACCGCGTGTACTGGCAATTCCATCCCCTCCGGTGTGACGGGTGCGACGGCCTCGCCCCCGCTTGCTGGCGACCCGAACCCTGCCAACGACTGCGCCACCGCGACCTCCATCGCGTTGGTCAGCGGCGGCACTGCCGACCTGCAGGTCGTGAGTGTCAGCACCAGCACGCCCACGGGCGGCGACAAGCGGATGTCCGCCACCGAGAACTCGGTGACCTTCACCACGCTCATGAACAACGCTGGCCCTTCGGGTGCCACCGGCGCGCTGGTGCGCTTCTTCATCGGTAACTTCATCAACGGAAGCACGGCTGCACCGAGCATGGTGTTCAGCTTCCCGCCGGGCAGCAGCAGCACTGCCACCTTCACCTGCTCGAACATCAACGGCGCGGGCCGTTGTGAGCAGACGGGCGGCATCTGGGCCGTGGGCGAGACCCCCACCCTGACCGTGTCGGTCAACCGTCCGCTGGGCAGCACCATTGGTTCACCGGCCACCTTACCGGTTGACATTGGCAACTCGGTGGAGTTCGACCTGAACAGCGCCAACAACACGGGCTCCGATATCTTTGAAGTCGACCCCCTGGCCGACGTCGAGTTGCATGGCAACACGGTGACGCCCACCCCGGTTCTGGCCGGTGAGAACACCACCTATGTGCTCTCCTACCGCAACAACGGCCCGGACTCGTCCAGCAATGTGGCCATCACCAGCACGTTCACGTTCCTGGCCGCCGACGGCGTGACGAGCAACCCGGCCGACCCTGGCCTGCAGGTGATGTCGTTCAACCTGAGCCGGCTAGGCGCCGGCTGCACGGTCAATGGCGCGTCATTGGCGGTGGGCACCATCATCGCCCCGGGCAGCAATGTGCTGAGTTGCGTCAACGGCTTCATGGCCGATGGCGAGGCCCACACCATTACCCTGGTGATGCGCCCTGCCTCCCAGCTGAGCAACCCGACGCGCATCATCCGCAACAGCAGCACCATCGTCAGCAGCAGCCCTGGCGAGAGCTTCACCGGTGGCGATAACGGCAACAACACCCGTGTCTCCAACCTCACGGTGCTGTCCAACGCCATCGACCTGCTGGTGAACAAGACCGACATGGTCGACCCGGTCCCCCATGTCGCGGCCGGTGCCACCTACCTCGATTACGCCATCCGCATCACCAGCAACGGCCCGTCGTTTGGCACCAATGTGCGCACGGCGGAGACCATGGTGCCGCCGTCCGGTAAGCGCATCCGCTTTGTGTGCGACACGTCCACGCTTGGCGGCAGCTGCAACGCGGCCTCTCTGTGCTCGACGACCAATGTCACGTCGGCTGCGGGTGTGGCCCTGCCCACCTTCACCTGCTCGGTTCCCGCGGGCAATGCCACGACCGGTCCAGCCGTGGGTGAACTCGCGGCGGGTCAATCCAAGGACATCTTCCTGCGCTTCCAGGTGCTGGACCAGCCTCCCGCGGCCGGTGACGTCTTTGCCAGCACCTCCTTGGCCCTGTCCAATGAAAACGAGACGCTGCTGGCCAACAACAGCGTGACCGAGACCACCACCACGCGCAACCTGATCGACATGCGCGCCAGCAAGGTGGCCAGCAGCCCGAGCGTAAGCGTCCGACAGCCGTTCAACTGGATCGCCACCATTGAAAACCGCGGCCCTGGTGATTCACAGCAGACGGACGTCACCGACACACTGCCCGCCGGAACGGTGGTCACCGGCGCCATTACCTGGACGAAGACCCTGCCCGCTGCCACCGGCACCTGCACGGTGACGGGCCTTTCGGTTGACTGCCCGCTGGGCCGGATGAACGCCGGCAGCGTGGCCACCATCACCGTCCCGGTGCGCATGGACACCTTCCCCGCGGGAGGCATCGCCACCAACCAGATTGCGGTGGACGTATCGCCCGCCAAGACGGGCGCTGAAGACTTCCCGGGCGGCAACAACACCGCCTCCGCCACGGTCACGTTGACCCGCGGCTCCCTCAGTGGCCTGGTGTTTGAAGACCGCAGCCGCGCCGGTGCCGATGCGGGCACACCGCAGGCCGCCGCCGCCGAGCCTCGACTGGCCGGCGTGACGGTGGAGCTGACAGGTACCGACGCCTTTGGCAACGCGGTCAACCGCACGGCCACGACCGACGCCGACGGTGTGTACGCCTTCGCCGATCTGGCGCCGTCCAACGGCGCTGGCTACACCCTCACGCAGATCCAGCCGGCGGCCTATGTCAACGGCCCAGCCGATACCCCCAGCAGCGGCGCAGGTGCGCCCAGTGCCGGCGGTGTCTATGCACGCGGCGGCGTCAGCGGCAACTCCAGCTACAGCGGCGTGGTCCTGGGTTCAGCGGCCACCGCCACGTCGTACAACTTCCCCGAAGTCCGTCGTGTCAGCCTGGCGGGTGTGGTCTACATCGACGTCAACACCTCGGGTGTCTACGAGGTGGGCGGCGACACGCCGGTCGCCGGTGCGACCGTACGCCTGCTCAACGCCGCCGGCCTGACGGAAGTGGCCACCACCACGACCCTGGCCAACGGCAGCTACAGCTTCACCAACCTCGACCCCCTGGTCACCTATGTGCTGGAAGAGCCCCTGCCTGTGACGGGTGGCAGCTTGGCCAGTGGCCCGGTCAACCCCGGCCTGGTGGGCGGCGTGGCCTGCGTAGGGTGCATTGCGCAAGCCAATACCCCGATTGCGGGTACCGACCGCATCGCGGGCATCGACCTCTCCGCAGGTCTTGACGGCACCGTGTTCAACTTCGGTGAGATCCAGGTGACCGCCATCAGCGGCACCGTCTACATCGACCGCAACAGCAACGGCACGCTGGACGCCCAGCCCACCGACGGCCGCATTCCCGGCGTGAGCCTGAACCTGGTGGCGGGCAACAGCTGTGCGGGTACTGTGCTGGCCACCGTGGTGAGCGCCGCCGACGGCAGCTACAGTTTCCCGGGCCTGACCGCAGGCCAGACCTACACCGTCTGCCAGACGCAGCCCGCCGGCTATGCCGACGGCGGTGTCAACACCGGCGCGTCGGCCAGCTCGCCGGGTGCTAACGCCATCACCGTCACGGCGCTGCCGGTCAGCGGTTCGGGTGGCAACCAATTCTTCGAACGCCTGGGCAGTGTGTCGGGCAGCGTCTACCTGGACGCCAACAACAACGCGCAGCGCGATGGTGGTGAGGCCGGCATCGCTGGTGTCACCGTGCGCTTGACCGGTACCGACGCCACGGGCGCAGCGGTGGACCGCAGTGCCAACAGTGACAGCACCGGCGCCTTCAGCTTTGGCGACCTGCTGGCCTCCAACGGGGCTGGCTACACCCTGACGCAGCAGCTGGCGCAGCCGGTGGTGAGCGGCGTCACCACGCTGAATGGTCGCAACGCAGTGGGCACCATCGGTGGTGTGGCCACGGGCTCCACCACGCCGCCTGCGGCCGGTGTGGCCAGCGCCATCAGCGCCATCGTGCTGCCGGCCGGCGCAACTTCGGTGAACCACCACTTCGGTGAAATCCTGCCGGTGTCGCTCAGCGGACTGGTCTTCAGTGACGCCAACAACAACGGCGCACCCGATGGCGCCGCAGACCCTGGCCTGTCGGGCAACACCCTGCAGCTGACCGGCACCGATGACCTCGGTGCGGCGGTCAGTGTGAGCACCACGACCTTGCTGGATGGCAGCTTCAGTTTCAGCGGCCTGCGCCCTGGCACCTACACGGTGACCCAGCCCACGCAGCCGGCCGGCACGACCAACGGCATCACCACACCCGGCACGGCTGGTGGTACCGCCACTGGCGTGGGCACCACGCCGAGCGTGATCGGTGGCATTGCGTTGCTCGTGCCGGGCACCGCGTCCACCACCAACCGCTTTGCCGAGATTCCCGACAGCGGCGTGGTCTCCGGCCGCGTCTGGTTCGATGCCAACAACGACGGCGTGATCAACGCCAGCGAAAGCGGCATCGTTGGCCAAACACTGCGCCTGACCGGCACCACGACGCTGGGCGCCAGCATCGACCAGACCGCCGTGACGCTGGTCGATGGCAGTTTCAGCTTCAGCGGCCTGGCCGCGGGCACCTACACGCTGACCCAGCCTGCGCAGCCGGCCGGCACCTTCAACGGCATGACGATCGCCGGCAGCGGTGGCGGCACGGCCACGCCGGTGGCCACCACGCCCAGTGCCATCACCGGCATCACGCTGGGCACGGGCGGCTCGGCCGTCAGCAACAACTTCGGCGAGACACCCGGGCCGACCATCTCCGGACGCGTCTGGCTGGACGCCGACAACAACGGTGCCATCAACGGCAGCGAAGGCGGCCTGGCCGGCGTGAGCATCACACTGACGGGCACTGATGACCTGGGTGCGGCGGTCAACCTGAGCGCCACGACCTCGGCCGACGGCAGCTTTAGCTTCCCCGGCCTGCGTCCGGGCACCTACACGCTCACGCAGCCGGCCCAACCCGCTGGCACGCTCAATGGCCGCACCGTGCCCGGTGCCGCGGGTGGTACGGCCTCGGCTGTCTCGGCGTCACCCAGCCGCGTCACCGGCATTGCCGTGGTGGCCGGCCAGGTGGCGGGCAACTACCTGTTTGGCGAGATCCCGCCAGCTCAGGTGTCTGGCCGCGTGTGGACCGATGCCAACCACAACGGCGTGATCGAGGCCAGCGAAACTGGCTTGGCCGGTGTCACGCTGAACCTCACCGGCACCGATGACACGGGCGCGCCGGTCAGCGCCACGCTGACCACCGCCGCCGACGGCAGCTACAGCTTCGGCAATCTGCGTCCCGGCAGCTACACCGTGACCGAACCCACCCAGCCCACCGGCACCTTCAACGGCCGGACCGTGGCGGGCACCGCTGGCGGCACCGCCAGTGCGGTCACCAGCGTCCCCAGCCAGATCAGCGGCATCACGCTGGCGGCGGGCCAGGTTGCCACCGGCAACCACTTCGGCGAAATCACCGGAGCCTCACTGGCGGGCCGCGTCTGGTTGGACGTCAACAACAACGGCCTGATCGACGGCACCGAAAGCGGCATCGCCGGCGTCACCATCACGCTGAGCGGCACCGATGACCTTGGCGCCAGCGTCGCCGCCACGGCCACCACCGCGGCCGACGGCAGCTACAGCTTCAACGGCCTGCGTCCGGGCACTTACGCCTTGCTGCAACCCACGCAGCCCAGCGGCACCACCAATGGCCAGACCTTGGCCGGCAGTGCAGGCGGCGCGCCCACCGCGCCGGCCACCACGCCGAGCGCCATCACCGGCATCGCGCTGGGTGCAGGCCAGGTGTCGGTGAACAACCTGTTCGCCGAAGTGCCGGGTTCGTCACTGGCCGGCCGTGTCTTCACCGACACCAACGACAACGGCGCCGTCGACGGCACCGAAACTGGCCTGGCCGGTGTCACCGTGACCCTCACCGGTACCGATGACCTGGGCGCCACCGTCAACCGCACGGTGGTCAGCGGCACCGATGGCGGCTGGCGCTTCGACGGTCTGCGCGCCGGCACCTATGTGCTGACGCAGTCCGGTAGCCAGCCTGCGGGCACCCTGTCGGGCCGCACCGTGGCTGGCACGGCCGGTGGCACCGCGACCACCCCGACCACCGCCAACAGCCGCATCAGCGCCATCACGCTGGGCTCCGCCCAGCAGGCTACCGGATACCTGTTTGCCGAGATCCCGCCCGCGCAGCTCAGCGGCCGCGTGTGGGCCGATGGCAATAATGACGGCATCGTCGGCTCGGGCGAGAACGGTATCGGCAGCGTGACCGTCACGCTGACCGGCACCGATGACCTGGGTGCCGCAGTGAGCCTCAGCCGCACCAGTGCGGCCGACGGCACCTTCCTGTTTACCGACCTGCGTCCGGGCACCTACACCGTGACCCAGCCGACGCAGCCTGCCGGCACCACCAATGGCCAGACGGTGCCCGGCAGCGTGGGTGGCACCGCCACCGCGCCGGCGGTCACGCCGTCGGCGATCAGCGGTGTGGCGGTCCCCGTGGGCGTCACGGCAGCCAATTACCTGTTTGGTGAGATCCCGGAGTCGGCCGACCTGGTGGTCATCAAGACCCACGCCAAGACGGCCTTCACCGTGGGCCTGACCGGCAGCTACCAGATCACCGTGCGCAATGCGGGCAGCCAACCCAGCACGAGCAGCTACACCGTGCAGGACCGCCTGCCCACCGGCTTGACGTTGGTGGCCACACCCACCGGTACGGGCTGGACGTGCACCGGCTCGGCCGGCGCCAGCAGCTTCAGCTGCACGGGCAGCGCCACTATCGCGGCGGGCGCGAGCCTGCCTAACGCCATCACGGCCGTGGTGAGCGTGGGTGCGGCGGCGCAGACGGCCTCGCCGGTCAGCAACGTGGTGCTCGTCGAGGGCGGTGGCGAAGTGGCCGCGCGCGGGCCGACGCTGGCCGAGCGCGACGCCTTCAACAGCAACCCGGCTTCGCTGCCAGTCTGCACCAACCCGGCCTCGCACAATGTCTGCCGCGATCCGACGATCATCCAGGCTCCCGCCTCGGTGTCGGGCACGGTCTGGTTCGACGCCGGCTCCTCCAGCCGCCTGCTCGACAACGGCGATCGCCGCCTGTCTGGCTGGCTGGTGGAGGTCGTCGACCCAACCACGGGAACCAGCGTTGGCACGGCCGCCACCGATGCCACAGGTGCCTACCGCGTCAACGGCTTGGAGCCTGGCATTGAGCTGGCGGTTCGCTTCCGCGACCCGGCCTCGCGCGTGGTTTTCGGCTACCCGGTCAACGGCGAAACGGCTCCCGGTTCCTCGGGCGCCAGCTGCGCCGCGGGTGCGCCCGCGGCAGGGTCCAGCAGTTCCTGCCCGGTGGCAGCCCCCAACCCGCAGCTGGTGGTGGTGCTGGCAGCAGGGGTGAACCTGCCGCAGCAAAGCCTGCCGGTCGACCCCAGCGGTGTGGTCTACGACGCCGTGACACGAAGCCCGGTCGGTGGTGCGGTGGTCACACTCGCGCCCAACGGTGTCTGCGTCGGATGGAACCCCAGCACGGCCATTGCCGGTGCGATGCTGGGCGGCTACACCATCAACGGTGCTGCTGTCTCCATGACGGTGGGCAACGATGGCCTGTACCAGTTCCTGCTGACACCCACGGCACCGGCCCGCTGTACCTTCGACCTCACGGTCAGGGCGCCTTCGGGCTACCAGTTTGTGTCGACGCTGATCCCGCCGACGGCCGGTACCCTGGCCCCGGCCGGTGACGCCAGCACCAGCTTTGCCGTGCAGGCGCAGGCCGGCGCGCCCAGCGGTGCCCCTGGCCCCGCCACCGCCTACTATCTGTCAGTGGTGAGCGGCTCAGCCTCGCCGAGCGTGGTGCACAACCACATCCCGCTGGATCCGATCGCCATCGGCGCGCTGTCGCTGAGCAAGACGGGTGATCGATCGGTGGCCGAATTGGGCGACAGCGTCCGTTACACCCTGACGATTGCCATGGCCAGCGGCGGCCGCCCGATACAGACCTCGGTGGTCGACCGTCTGCCGGCCGGTTTCACGTACATCCCGGGTTCCGCCACGGTCAACGACCGTCCGCTGGCCGACCCGGCCGGTGGTGTCGGCCCGACGCTGGTCTTCAACCTTGGCCTGATGCCCGCCAGCCAGCAGTACGTGCTGCGCTACCGGGTGCGTGTCGGGGTCGGTGCCCAGCAGGGTGATGGTGTGAACCGTGCCCAGGCCCATGCCTGCCAGTTGGCGGCCGGTTGCGTGGATGCGGGCAACAACCCCATCAGCACCGCCATCTCCACCAACCGCGCGGAGTTTCGTGTGCGGGTGATCGGCGGCGTCTTCACCACCGAGTCCTGCGTGCTGGGCAAGGTGTTTGTGGATTGCAACAACAACCACCTGCAGGACCACGAAGAGCTGGGTATTCCGGGCGTTCGCCTGGTGCTGTCTGACGGCACTGCGCTGATCTCGGATTCCGAAGGCAAGTACAGCCTGTGTGGCATCGCGCCGCGCAGCCATGTGCTGCGCATCGACCCGAGCACCTTGCCGCGCGGCTCGCGCCTGACGACTTCGAGCAACCGCAACCTGGGTGATGCCGGCAGCCTCTGGCTGGACCTCAAGAACGGTGAGCTGCACCGTGCCGACTTCATCGAAGGCAGCTGCTCGAACACCGTGCTGGAGCAGACCAAGGCGCGCCGCGCCCAGGGTGAAGTGCGCAGCGTGGAAACCGAGAAGAAGGGTGGCCCGGTGCTGCGCTTCGACAGCAAGGCCCACCAGCTCGATTCCCTGCGTTCGCCGCAACAAGGCACCGACGGTGCCAACCAGCAAGCGCCCAAGGCGCGTGACGTGGCACCGCGTGCACTGTCACCCGCCAAGGACGAAACCAACGTGCCGACTCCCCAGCTCCCGATGAACCAACCACCCCCGACAGGGCGAAGCCCGGGTGACGCTGCCGACAGCGCCAAGACCACTGGAGGCAGCCATGGCAAGCGCTGAACTGAACCGTCAGCGCCGGCTCAAGGCCGCCGCCACCTCGACGTCGACTGCCGGCCCCAAGCCCCGTGGCCAAGGCCCAGTGGCCTGGGCCGCGTTGCTGGCCGTCATCGGCAGTGCCGGTGCGCATGCCCAGGGCACTACGCCCGGCGCCCAGCCTGACCTGGCCTACACGCCGGTCTCCGGCCTGGATGGCGCGCTGCACCCGGCGGCGCCGCACGAAGGCGCTGCCGCGACCGGCGGCGTGCAGATCCGCAAGGACCTGCCCGCCCTGGGCGACCAGGCACCCTCTCGGGTTGACCGGATCATCGTGGAGCTCGACCGCAACCATGTGCCCGCCGATGGCCAGTCCGCCATCAAGGTCACGCTGCGGGTGCTCGGCAAGGACGGCAAGCCCTTGAACGACACCGTGTTTGCCACCATCGAACACTCTGGCGGGCGTGTGCTGCTGCCCAAGGCCCGCACCGACGAGTTCGGTCCGCGGGCCCAGGATGCCGACCGCGTCAACCCGGGCGTTCAGCTCGCGGTGCGCAATGGCGTGGCCGAGTTCCATCTGCTGGCGCCGCCCGACGCCCAGGACGTTCGACTGCGCATCACGGCCGATGGCCAGCAAGCCAGCGGCGCGGTGAGCTTTGTGCCTGACCTGCGCCCGATGATTGCCGCCGGCCTGCTGGAAGGGGTGGTCAGTTTCCGCAACAAGGTCTCGCTGACGCCCACGCGGCGCGGCGATGGTTTCGAGCAGGAGATCGAAAACTGGTCGCGTGAGTTCAACGACGGCAAGGCCAATGCGGCGGCCCGCGCGGCTTTCTACCTGAAGGGCACGATCAGCGGCGAGATGCTGCTGACGGCGGCCTACGACTCCGACAAGGTCACCCACGCCCGCCTGCTGCGCGATGTCCGCGCCGACGAGCTCTACCCGGTGTATGGCGACGCCTCGCTGAAGAGCTTTGACGCCCGTTCGGGCAGCCGGCTCTACGTGCGCATCGACAAGCACAAGAGCTACGTGATGTTCGGTGACTTTGTCACCGGTGACGGCTTTTCGCAGCCAGCCGGGCAGGGCGCTGTCGCGTCGCTCAAGCAGCGCAGCCTGGGCCAGTACAACCGCACCGCCACCGGCATCCGGGGCCACCACGAGACCGACAGCCTGGTGGTGAATGCCTTTGCCTTCAACGACACACTGCGGTCGACCGTCGAGGAGTTCTCCAGCCAGGGTTCCGGCCCCTACGCGCTGCGCCACAACGCGGTGCTGGAAGGCAGCGAGAAGATCGAGGTCGTGGTGCGCGATCGCACCCAGCCGTCGCGCATCGTGTCGGTGCGTCCGCTGACCCGGCTGATCGACTACAGCTTCGAGCCCTTCTCGGGCCGTATCCTGCTGTCGACCTTCCTGCCCAGCGTCGACGAGAACCTGAACCCGGTGACCTTGCGCGTCACCTACGAGGTTGACCAGGGCGGCGAAGCCCATTGGGTGGCCGGTGCCGATGCGCAGATCAAACTCAACAAGTCACTGGAGATCGGTGGCAGTGTGGTCAGTGACCGCAATCGCCTCGCCCCCTATGACCTGGTGAGCGGCAACCTGACGCTGAAGTTCGACGAGCGGTCGGCCATGGTGGTGGAGCTGGCGCAGAGCACCAGCACCGTCAACACCAACCCGGCCAACCTCAACACCTCACGGGGCCTGAGCGGCCGCAGCGGTGAGGTGGAAGGCCGTGCGGCGCGCCTGGAGTTTGTGCACCAAGGCGACAACACCGAGGCGCGTGTCTTCCTGGGCCGCAGCTCGCCGCTGTTCAACAACCCCTCGGCCCCCTTGGCCGGTGGGCGCGACGAGTTCTATGGCCGCAGCGCCGTCAAGGTGGCCGAAGGCTGGAAGGTCTACGGCGAGGCCTCTCACAGCGAGGACCGCAACACCGGTGGTGGTGAACGGCAGACGGCTGCGTTGGGGCTGCAGTGGATGCCCGACAACCGGCTCTTGCTGGATCTGAGCGTGCGCCGTGCCCGCGAAACCGTGGGCACCCACAGCACCGACGTCGTCATTTCGCCGTTCAGCCTGACCGGCGGCCTGACGGGCAGCATGGCCACGGGTTCAGGCGGGGGTGCCGTCGGCTTTGGTGTCCAGGCGGTGGACCCGGTGACCGGCTTGCCGATGATCACTCAGGGCAGCCTGCAGCCGGGCACCAGCAGCCTGGCGGCGGGGACGCGGCTCGATTCCACCAGCGTGCGCCTGGGGGCCGGCTACCGCGTGACCGACAAGCTGCGTGTCGGCGGCGAGATTGAGGCCGACGTGGACGGCGACGAACGCCGTCGTGTCGCGCTCGGTGCCGACTACGCCCTCAACAGCAAGGCGCGCCTCTATGGCCGTGCCGAGCACCAGACCGGCTGGGTCATGCTCAACGGCGTGTCCGACACCCGTCGCAGCGCCGACACCTTTGCGCTGGGCATCGACGCCAATGTGCTGCGCGAAACTCAGCTGTTCAGCGAGTACCGCCTGCGCGACGCGATCAGCGGGCGTGACGCCCAAATCGCCTCGGGCGCGCGCCACTTCTGGGACGTGGCCGAAGGCCTGCGCGCCCACGTGGCGCTGGAGCGCATCAAGGTCTTGTCGGGCGACACCAGCACCGTCAATGCGATGGCCGTGGGTGTCGACTACGCGGCGCACCCGTTGTGGCGCGGCAGCACCCGCGTCGAGCACCGGCGCTCGGGTGACTTGAGCTCGACGCCCGGCATCGACGAACGGTTCAGCACCACGCTGTGGACGCTGATGGCCGCACGCAAGCTCGACCGCGACTGGACGCTGCTGGCGCGCAACCACATGCTGGGCACCGATTACGCGGCGCGTGGCGACGTCTTCCAGAACCGTGCCCAGCTGGGCGTGGCCTACCGGCCGACTGACACCAACGTGGTCAACGCCCTGGGCAAGATCGAGTTCAAGCACGAGAGCGACGCCAGCAACGCGGCTGTGGGGACCCTGCGCACCCGGGGTGTGATCGTCAGCGCCCATGCCGATGTGCACCCGTCACGCGCCTGGTGGATGACGGGCCGGGTGGCCGCCAAGTGGCAGAACGACCAGTTTGAGGGTGGCCTGCGCAGCAACTTCCGCGCGCAGCTGGTGTCGGGCCGGGTTGTCTACGACATCACCGAGAACTGGGACATCGGCGCCATGGCGGCCGTGCAGATGGGCCAGAACGGCGCGCGTCAGCACGCGGTGGGTGCCGAGGTGGGCTACCTGCTGCGGCAGAACCTGTGGCTGTCGGCAGGCTTCAACGCCACCGGGTTTGCGGGTGACACCGACCTTGCGGGCTACGAATACACCCGCAGCGGGTTCTATATTCGCCTGCGCTTCAAGTTTGACGAAAACCTCTTCAAGGGCCGCGACCGCGAGGTCAACCGGAGTCTGGACCGATGAACACTTTTTTCAAGCCTTCGGCCCTGGCCGCCGCGTTGCTGCTGCTGGGCGGGGCGGGTCTGCCGCTGGCGAGCGCCCACGCCCAGGCGGCGTTGAATCCGCCGTCGGCGCGCATCAGTGACCAGGCCATCCAGCGTGACCACGCTGTCTACGAGGGTCTGCAGAGCCGCATCAAGGCGCTCAACGACAAGGGCCGCCCGGTGCGCGATTACCACCTGGCCAAGGCCCAGTGCTGGCTGGACGTGAGCTTTCACGAGTACACACGCAACGACCGCTCCAGCCTTCCGCAGGCGGCGTTGACCGAATCGGAGAAGCTGATCGTCGGCATGGAAAGCAATGCCACCCTCGGCACCGACACGCCGCTGGTCGGCCAGGCCGTGCGCCTGCGCCCGGACCTGTGGCAGCGCATCACTGGGCTGAAGGTGGAGCCGGGCTTTCGCTGCTCGGCCCACAAGGTGGCCTGTGCCGAAGTCGAGCTGGTGCATGCCGGCAACGAACACGCGCAGCAGCAGTGGCGCCATGCCAAGCCCTATGTGCAGATTGCCGAGGACCTGATCGCCGAGGCGTCAGTCCTGTCGCTCAACTGCCCTGGTGTGGTGTCGCCCGCGGCCGAAGTGCAGGCGCCTCCGCCGCCACCTCCCCCGCCGCCTCCACCTCCGCCGCCCGCTCCCGTGCGTGAGGTCTCAGTGATGGCCCATGTGGTCTTCAGCTTCGACAAGTACCAGCACTCTGACATCCGTGGCCACAGCATGGACCAGCTGCGCAGCCTGGCCGAACGTCTGAAGTCAGGCACGCTGGAAGTGCAGTCCATCCGGCTGGTGGGTCACGCCGACCGACTGAACAATACCCGCCAGGCCGACTACAACCTGCGGCTCAGCGAGCGGCGGGTGAATACCGTGCGTGACCTGCTGGTGGGTCTGGGTGTGGATGCCAAGCTGATCAGCACCGATGCCAAGGGTGACCAGGTACAGGTCGAGGCCTGTACCTCGGGTTGGAAGAGCCAGGCCGATCTTCGCGAGTGTCTGCTGCCCAACCGGCGTGTCGAGGTGGAAGTCACGGCACGGGCCAAGCCCTGAGCCTGTGCTGCCAAGGAGCTGGCTGTTGTCAGCGGCCAGCCGAGGTGGTGTGACGAGCACTTGCTGTCCTGCTGGTGGCTCCCTGAGGCATGCCTTGGCTGCTTAGAGGTCGAGCGTGTGCAGCAGATGCTGCGTCGGCACCTCACCCAGGTGGAGCAGGTCTGCGATGTCGCGGATATCGTCGGGCAGCGCTGGGTTGTCCCAGCCCAGTGCGGTGTGGCGAGCCAGACGCACCGCCAGCAGTACCGTGCGCGCCTGCGCCGAGTCGGCGTGACGGGTGTCGTCCGCGGTGTGCTGCAGCACTGAGGGAAGCCGCCAGCGCCGCATGAGCTCACGCTGCAGCTCGGGCAGGGTGATCCCCATCAGCTCGCGCTGCACATCGGCGCTGCGCAGCTGAGGGTCGGCGCGTTGGCGACGCAGCATCTCCAGCGCCAGGGGAGGCGCCTGCAGCCACAGCAAGAGTTCCGCGAAGTCATGCAACAGCGCGGCACTTTGGATGACCGCCACGTCGTGATCCAGGCGCTGCAGTGCAAAACTGGTCGCAAAGTTGGCAGCGCGGTGTGAGCGCCGCAGCACCGCCTGAAAGCCTTCCCATGCCAGCGGATTGCTGAGCAGCGCGTCTTCCACGGTGGGCTGAGGGCCGAAGTGGTTGAAGAACGGCGGGATGCCCAGCATCACCAGAGCCGCGGTCACGGTTTCAGGTTCACCGCTGTCGCGGCCGCGGCGCAGGTAGCCAACATGGGCGTGCAGCTTGATGGTCAGCAATGGGTCGCTGCAGATCGCCTCTGACAGCCAGTGGGCGTCGACGCTGTCTTCATGGGTGCGTGCTTCCTCCAGACGCTCCGCCGTGTCGCCGAGCACGGGAAGCTGTGCAACGTCAAACAAACACGCCCACCCCCCGAGGTCTCGGGGCAGGCGTTGTTCGGCGTGGGGTGTGGCGGTCATGGCGTCGAGGTGGGTGGGGAGGGTGTCCAGTGGCTTGTCCTGACCCGGCTATCGGCCAGAAGTTGTGCCAACTTGAAACCCGACGCCACCCAGCTGGCTCGCAAGCGGCCTACAGCCGCGTGACCCCTGGCAGAACCCCCACCCGTTGCCCGTCCACATACAGCGCGCCTTCCGGTGCACCGGCTTCGGCGTGGAACTCCAGTGTCTGCGGGCCGGCGGAACGCACCGGTTCCGGCAGTTGCCACCGTTGCGCCCAGGCCAGCAGGCGGCTGCCGGCCTGGTGCAGGGCCGCGGCTACGCCGCGGCGGCACCACTCGAGGGGACTGGGCGGCGCGGGTCCCAGCGCTGCACCCCAGCTCTTGTCCATGTTCTGCTCCTTGTCGTGACATTCAGACCGCTCACCGCCAATGAGGCGGCGATTCGGTGACTTCGCGTTTCAGTGCGCGCTGCGCCTCTTGGCGCAGCGCCGATGCACTGCGTCGGTGGACGCCAGCCTTGCGCAGTGACGCGGGTAGCGCCACTGGGTTGCGAGGCTTGGGCTTGGCAAGGGACAGGGAAAAGGTCTTCATGGCGCACTCCTGGGCAGCATTGATAAAGGCAGAGGGGCCACGAAGCTGGTCGCGACATCACGCCGCCACGGTGCTGAAGGGCCTGCAGCCAGGCCCGGTAGCGCGCGCAGGGGCTGCGCGGTCAGACGGGACTGGGTTGCTCAGCCCTCGGCGAAGAGCCTCAGGGACCGACCGAATGGGATCTCGGGAGAACAACAAGTCACGGCGCAATGATAAAGATTAGATTCTCATTGTCAAGCGCCATTGCTCATGTTTGCCCTGGCAGTGCCGCCGGTCAGCGCTTCTTCTTCAGGGGTGCGACGCTCTGCTGCGTCCGCCGCCACAGGTTGTCTGCGTCATCCGTGGCCTCTGCAGAAGGAGGGTTCACTCCCTGTCTAGCTGTGTTCCACAGGTGGGGGGACACGGAATTGGACGGCAATGCTGCCGCGTCGCCCGCCTTGCCGCCCAGGCTTGGGCTCAGCACTTCTGACAACAGGTCGAGCAGGCGCGTACGCGCCCGCTGGGGATGCCTTCGGTAGTAGCTCAGCACCAATCCGATGATGAATCGTTCATCATCGTCTCGGGGCGTACTGCTGAGGTCGTTGGGCAGCGGCTCGGCGGGCAATTGCAGCGCCAGGTGCTGACCGGACGACTCCGGGTGTGCCACATCCATCCAGCCCGCCGGCTTGCGGCAACGGGCCTCGAACTGGCGTGCCAGACGGTCCCCGATGTGACGAGTTCGGCTCTTGATCTGGCTCCAGTAGCTGGGCTGGATCAGCAGCTGTTCGGCAAATCGCTTCTCCAGTCCCCGAAGGGCGGCACCATCGGCGGTGCGGACGTTTTGCGACACAAACTCGTCAAACAAGGTAAGGGCGTTAACCAGACGTAGCTCGGACAGGTCGCGGGGCGTATCGCTCGGGGGAGAAGACATGTCGTTGATGATAAAGCCGCCTTCATCCCGGCCGAGAGCCTATCGGGACGACATACCATCTCACCCGTGGAATCTTTGCAGGACATGGGCGCGCTGGTCATGTTGCCGAGCGCCGAAGAGTGGCCGGCCCTCGGGCTGGGGACTGCCCGCATGGGCGAATCACCCGCCCATGCGGCCCAGGAGCTGGCGGCGCTGCGCGCTGCGCTGGACATTGGCTACCGGGTCATCGACACCGCTGAGCTCTATGGCGACGGCGGCGCAGAGACACTGGTCGGGCGGGCCCTGCGGGAAGCCATGGCCGACGGCCTGCGCCGGGAGGAACTGTGCATTGTCAGCAAGGTCCTGCCGCAGCATGCGCACCCGGCGGGCATGCTGGAGGCGTGTGAGCGCACGCTGGCCAGGCTGGGGCTGGAGTGCATTGACCTGTATCTGCTGCACTGGCGTGGGCCGGTACCGCTGAAGGACACCGTTGACGGTTTCGAGATCCTGCAGCAGCGCCACTGGATCCGCCACTGGGGCGTCAGCAACTTCGACATCGACGACATGCGTGACCTGGTGGCCGTGCCCGGCGGCGCCGCCTGCAGCGTCAACCAGGTCTGGTACTCGCTGAACCAGCGCGGGCCTGAGCTGGACCTCCTGCCCTGGATGCGCCTGTACGAGATGCCGCTGATGGCCTATTGCCCGCTGGACGAGGGATCACTGCTTGGCCATGCCGGTCTCGGTGAGATGGCCCGCCGCAAGGGCGTGTCAGCGTCAGAACTGGCGCTGGCCTGGCTGCTCGCCCAGGGCAACGTGCTGCCCATTCCCAAGGCCAGCCATGCGGCCCACCTTCGGCAGAACTGGGCTGCCCAGCGTTGCACACTCTCGCCCGACGACAAGGCTGAACTGGAGCGCCTGTTCCCGGCGCCCAGGTCACGCGTGCCGCTGATGATGCGCTGAGGCCGCCTTTCGGCAGCCTCAGCGTGCGCTGCCTGTGCTCAGGATTCCGAGCGGTCTGAAGCGATCTTCGGCGCTGTCTTCACGCTCAGCAGCATCGTCACTGCGAGGATACCCACCACGACACCGAGCGATACCGCCACCGGGATCTTGTAGATGTCGATGAGGATCATCTTGGTTCCGATGAAGACCAGGATCACCGACAAGCCGTAGCTCAGCAGGTGGAACTTGGAAGCCACGGCCGCCAGCAGAAAATACATCGCGCGCAGCCCGAGGATGGCAAAGACGTTGGACGTCAGCACGATGAACGGGTCCATTGTGATGGCAAAGATGGCAGGGATGGAGTCCACCGCAAAGATGACGTCCGTCAGGCCGACCAGCGCAATCACCAGCAGCAGCGGCGTGGCGACTTTCTTGCCGTTCTCAACGATCCAGAATTTCTCGCCGTCAAAGTTCTTGCTCACCGGCATGATGCGGCGCAGCAGCTTGAGTGCAGGGTTAGACTCAAGGTCAGGCTCCTGGCCGGCAGCCCACCACATCTTGATGCCGGTGAGCACCAGAAAGGCGCCAAACACGTAAAGGATCCAGTGGAAGTGCTGGATCATCCAGGCGCCTACCAGGATCATGATCGTGCGCAGCACGATGGCACCGATGATGCCGATCATCAGCACCCGCTTCTGGAAAGCCGGTGGCACCGCGAAGTAGGTGAAGATCATCAGGAAGACAAAGATGTTGTCCACCGCCAGGCTCTTCTCGATGAGGTAGCCGGTCAGGAATTCCATGGCCTTGGTGTTGGCCAGCGCGGTGCCGTGGTCCTGCTGGATAGCCCACCAGAACAACCCGTTGAAGGCAAAGCTCAGGGCCACCCAGACGAGCGACCAGTTCAGGGCCTCCTTGACGCCCACCTCGTGCGCGCCCTGCTTCTTCAGGACCACAAAGTCGACAAACAGGGCAGCGATGACGATGGCGATGAATACCGCCCACAACCACAGGGGAGCAATGGTGTCCACGGGACACTCCTTTCGGCGCAGATCTCGATGAAGGGATGACTTGGCGCCGAAAGGTCTTGCGGAAGCACCACGGGCGTGGTGCCTTGCGGCCCCGGGGAACCGCTGCGGGTTCTCCGTATTGACGGGGTGACGCGGCAGCAGTGCGCTGCAGGCTACTCCCCTTTCGACAAGCGCCATTCTGAGGCCGCCAGCAATAGCCCCAGCAACGACGGGGGTGAGCGTGAAGACGTCACGTTGGTCGGCATGGGGTCAGCGCCGTCTTGGCGCGCTGCGTCAGCGTCCCAGGGCCGTGCTTGCCCGGCGGCGGTGGCGTGGAGCCTCATGTTGATGGGCGACCCGACGTTGAGCCATGCGCTGCGGCAGGTCGCGTTGTGGGTATCGCAGGCGCTGATTCAGGCCGCCTTGGGGGTCGCCCTGGTCGCTGCCGCCCGCGTGATGCCCGTCCGCTTTCCCAGGTCGCAGCACCCGGGTGCGGCCGGTGAGGTGTTTGTTTTCGGCTGGTGGCTGCTTCAGGGGCCTTCTGCCGCTGATGGCGGCGTTGGCCTATGGCGTAGCGGGCCCAGCATGGCAACAGCTGCAGCCGCTGCTCTGCCCGGCAGGCTTGACAACGGAGGGCGCGCTGCGCCTGGTTGAGCAGACCGCGCGTCAGCTGGAGCTCGTGCGGCGCAGCGAGGCGCGCTTCACGGGTACCTTCAGCCACGCTGCCATCGGCATGGCCCTGGTGGGGCCTGATGGCGAGATCCTGCTGGCCAACCGGGCCCTGCATCGTTTGCTGGACGCGCCGTCGGGCGATCTGTTCGGTGGTACGGTCTACCGGTGGTTCGATGCATCAGACGTCCCCCCACTGCAGCGGCAGGACAACACGCCGCGTGTCCAGGCCGAGCAGCAGCTGCGGCACATCGCCTTCCATGACAGCCTCACACGACTGCCCAACCGGGGTCAGTTTGAGGCGCAGCCGGAGGCGGCTTTTGAGCGCTACTGCGCCGATGCCGCGCAGCCCTGCGCCGTGATGTTCCTGGACTTCGACCGCTTCAAGCTGATCAACGACAGCCTCGGCCATGGCGTGGGCGACGCCTTCCTGCGGGAGGTTGCCGTGCGGCTGCGCGACGTCGTGCTCGCTGCCCACCTGGTGGCGCGCCTGGGGGGTGACGAGTTTGCGGTTCTGTTGTCAACGGCGCCTGCCATGGCTGACCTTGAGATCCTGGTGGAACAGGAGCAGCGGCGCAGCCGAGCACCGATCCACATCGGCGGTCATGAGCTGAACACCAGTGCCGGCATCGGGATTCGCGTCAGCGAGCCCACGACCTTGACAGCCCAGGAATGGCTCAGCGATGAAGACACGGCCATGTACAGGGCCAAGGCGGCCCGTAAGGCCTGCCACTTGGTGTTCATGGTGCAGATGCATGCCGAGGCGGTTGAACACCTGGAGATGGCGCGTGAGCTGCGTCTGGCCGTCACGCGGCTGGAGATCAGCCTGGCGCTGTAGCCCATCATCGGCACTGAGAGTGGGGCCGTGAAGGCGTTTTAAGGCGTTTGTCCGCTGAATCCATCCCCGCCTCGGTACCTTGTCGGCTGCGCGGCTGGTGTCGATGGCCAACGAGTGCGGCCTGGGGCGGGTACTGAGCCTGCCTGGGTTTGACCGCCGTGGCAGAGGGTGTCGAGACCGACGAGCAGCTGGTTGCTGTGAGGCAGCTCGGCGGCCGGCGCCCCCAGCGACTGCCGGAGAGCCAGCCAGCGGAAGCCGCAGACCCAAGGCGACCGCGGAACCCGCCTGAGCCGTGGTCGGCGGCGGTACCAACTGCCAGATGCCTGACCCACTCAGTTCACACCGCTACTGGAAGGCTACCTCGACAAAGCTGCGCAGCTTGCGGCTGTGCAGCTGATCGGGGCGCTGCTGGCGCAGCAGCTCCATGGCCCGCAGACCGATGCGCAGGTGCTGGTCAACCCGCTCCCGGTAGAAGTGATTGGCCATGCCCGGCAGCTTGATCTCGCCGTGCAGCGGCTTGTCGCTGACACACAGCAAGGTGCCATACGGCACGCGGAAGCGGAAGCCGTTGGCCGCGATGGTGGCGCTTTCCATGTCCAGCGCCACGGCGCGGCTCTGGCTGAAGCGGCGTTCAGGGCCCGGGTGGGGCAGCAGCTCCCAGTTGCGGTTGTCGGTGGACGCGACGGTGCCGGTGCGCAGCAGGCTCTTGAGTTCCCAGCCTGACAGCTGGGTCACGTCGGCCACCGCCTGCTCCAGGGCCACCTGCACTTCAGCGAGCGCGGGAATGGGCACCCACAGCGGAAGCTCTTCATCCAGCACGTGGTCTTCGCGCACGTAGCCGTGGGCCAGCACGTAGTCACCCAGCTGCTGCGTGTTGCGCAGCCCGGCACAGTGGCCCAGCATCAGCCAGGCGTGCGGACGCAGCACTGCGATGTGGTCGGTGATGGTCTTGGCATTGGCAGGCCCGACGCCGATATTGACCATCGTCACACCGCTGCCGTCGGGCCGGACGAGGTGGTAGGCCGGCATCTGCGGCAGCCGCGGTGGCGGAGCCCCCAGGCTGTCCGAGGCTTCGGCTGGAAGGTCTGCACGCCGCGTGACGACATTGCCAGGTTGCACAAACGCGATGTACTCGCAGGCCGGGTCGGCCATCAGCGCATGGCCCAGCTTGATGAACTCGTCGATGTAGAACTGGTAGTTCGTGAACAGCACGAAGTTCTGGAAGTGCTCGGGCAGGGTGCCGGTGTAGTGACGCAGGCGGTGCAGTGAGTAGTCGACGCGTGGGGCGGTGAACAGCGACAGCGGGTGGGCTTCACCTGGGCCGGGTTCGTGCGTGCCGTTGGCGATGCCATCGTCCATGGAGGCCAGGTCGGGCAGGTCGAAGTGATCGGCCAGGCGCTGCCGGCGTTCGGGCGTCAGGCTGCCCTCGAGGTGGTCACCTTCGCCCAGGGAGAAGTGCACCGGAATGGGCAGCGAGCTGGTGCCCACTTCAAGCTGCACCGCGTGGTTCTTCAGGAGCAGCCTGAATTGCTCCCGGTAGTACGCGGCAAACAGGTCGGGGCGGGTCAGCGTGGTTTCATAGACACCCGGTCCGGCCACAAAGCCGTAACTCTTGCGTGAATCCCGGCGGGCAACGGTATCCACCCTAAGCCGAACCATCGGGTAAAAGGCTCGGGTGCGCAGGCCATCGGCTTGGCCCGAGACAAACCGCTGGAGTGACTGGCGCAGGTGGGTGACGCTGTTGCGGTAGATCGCGTCGACCTGGGCGAAAGCGGCGTCGGCGTCGTCATAGACAGCCGGCGCAATGAACAAAGGCAGTGAAGTCATGGCGAATTTTGCATCGCGCAGCGACACTGCTGGCGTGGAGCCTTCCCTGCCTGCCCCGAGCCCAGTACCCGTTGCGTCGACGCCACCCTCCGCGCCGGCCTGGCAAACCCTTCCCGTGGCCAGCTGCAACCTGCTCAACCTGGCGCTGCCCGGCCATCGGTATTACGACAACCAGGACCCCTACCGGGACGATGAGTACGAACGCAAGTGCGAGTGGCTGGGCACCCAGCTGGCCCGCCTGAATGCTGACATCGTGGGCGTGCAGGAGGTCTGGGACGAAGCCGCCTGGCGTGCGGTGGTCGCGCGCAGCGGCCTGCGCTACGGCACGGTGGTGGCACCCGTGGCGGCGGCCGGTGCCACCGGCACGCCGGCCGTGGGCTTGGCCACTCGGTTGTCGGTGGAGTCGGTGCAGACGCTCAGCGACTACGCACCCGCCGAACGGGTGCACGTGCCGGAACTGGGCGAGGTGACCCGCTTCGAGCGCCCGGTGCTGCACGCCGTGCTGCGCCTTCGCCAGGGCCCGCGCCTGCACGTGCTGGTAGCCCACCTCAAGAGCAAGCGCCCGAAGTTTCTGCAGGACGCCGAGGGCCAGCCACTGGAGAACCGCGATGACCCGTTGGTCACGGCACGCGCCACCCTGCGTTCCCTGGTGATGCGGGGTGCCGAAGCGGCGGCGTTGCGCGGCATCATCGTGCGCCTGACACAACGCACCCGGGAACCCGTGGTGCTGCTGGGTGACCTGAACGACAGCCCGCACGCAGTGACCAGCCAGATGATCGCCGCCACCCAGGCCGTGGCCTACGACAAGGGCGCACGCGACACGGCGCTGTTCCACGCCTGGGACGTGCAGACAGAGCCGCCCGTCACGCGTGACGTGGCCTATTCGCACGTGCACCAGGGCTGGCCGGAACTGCTGGACCAGATCTGGGTCAGCGAAGAGTTTGTGGCCGCCTCGCGGGTGGCCCTGGGCGATGTCCGCCGGGTGGACGTGTTCAATGACCACTTGCATGAAAGCCGCGAGCGCTGGCGCAGCGACCACGGATTTGTCCGTGCCTTGTTGCGCCTGCGCACTGAAACCCCACTGGGATAACCCTTGATGCCCCGTATTCCCCGCGCTGTGAAACGCCCGTGGTGGCCGCTGTGGCTGGCCGGGCTGCCCCTGGCCGCCGCTGCGCAAGCGCCCGCTACGGCCAACCCCGACGAGTTTGCGCGCTGCCTGGCCGGCATCCAGGCGGACGCCCAACGCGAAGGTGTCAGCAAGGCCACCTTCGAACGTGCGCTGGACGGTGTCAGACCCGAACTGTCGCTGCTGGAGCTGCTGGACAACCAGCCAGAGTTCCGCACCCCGATCTGGGATTACCTGGCCAGCCTGGTGGACGAGGAGCGCGTTCAGGATGGCCGCGCGATGCTGGCCCAGTGGGCGGGGCCGCTGGCCGAGATCGAGCGCCGCTTCGGTGTGGACTCGGCCACGGTGGTGGCGGTCTGGGGGGTGGAAAGCAACTTTGGCCGCAACCTGGGCCGGCGCCAGATCATCCCGTCGGTGGCTACGCTGGCCTGCCACGGGCGGCGACAGTCCTTCTTCCGCGGCGAGTTGGTGGCGGCGCTGAAGATCGTCCAGCGTGGCGATGTGGCGCCGGAGCAGATGCTCGGCTCCTGGGCCGGGGCCTTTGGCCAGACCCAGTTCATGCCCAGCACCTACCTGCGCCTGGCGGTGGACTTTGACGGCGATGGTCGGCGCGACCTGGTCAACAACGTGCCCGATGCGCTGGCCTCCACGGCTAACTTCCTGGACAAGGGCGGCTGGCGCACGGGTCAGCCCTGGGGTTTCGAGGTCCGTCTGCCCGAAGGGTTTGACGCCGCCGGCACCGGGCGGCGCAACAAGGCCACCCTGGCCGAGTGGCAGTCACGGGGTGTGCGGCGACTGGACGGCAGTGCGCTGGCCAATGGGCGTGTGCCCAGCGAAGGCGTTGCGTTGCTGTTGCCGGCGGGCCCCAAGGGGCCGGCCTTTGTGGTCTACCGCAACTTTGACGTGGTCTTTGGCTATAACGCTGCCGAGAGCTATGCGCTGGCCATCACCCACCTGGCCGACCGGCTGCGCGGTGGTGGCCCATTCAACACGCCCTGGCCGACCGACGACGCCGGCCTGTCGCGCGCTGAACGCCGCGAGCTGCAGACCTTGCTGCTGGCCCGAGGCCATGCCATTGGCGAGGCCGATGGCGTGCTGGGCACGGTGTCCCGCGCGGCGATTCGCGCAGAGCAGCAACGCCTGGGCTGGGCGCCCGATGGGCGCGCGGGGCAGAAATTGTTGGCCCGCCTGCGCAGCGGCGGTTGACGCCTCAGCGCCGCCGCAGCAGCGCGCCGGCGACGCCAGTGAGCATCAGCAAGGGCCACAGCAGCGTGCACAGCGCCAGCCAGCCCAGCCGCGCTGGCCAACGGTTGCGGCCTGTGTCGGCTGGGTCGGGCCGGGTCATGCCTTCGCTGAACAGATGACGGTGGCTGAAGCTCAGCCACCCGAAGGCCAGGCCAAGCAACAGGAAGCTGTAAAGGGGCCAAGTCATGGACACACTCCTGAGTGAAGTGTCAATTGAACGTGACAACATGGCATGTCATCAAGAGATGTCAAAAAGCCCGTTCGCAGCAGCGGACTATTCAGGTCCGCTGCCCGTCTCAGGGTGGTGGCAGACGTTGCCCTTGAACCCGTGACCACAACCACGCCAGACCCCGGCCGATGTCGCGCCTGCCGCCCACGTCCTGCGGGGTGATCGGAACCAGCACACCCGATTCGCGCCGGGCCACCGCAAACTCGAACACGAAGCTGGGGTACTGGCCCATCCGCAGGTCGGCAACCTGAAGCACACCCCTTACCTCCTGCAGCCGGTAGAAGCCGCCGGAGAAGCGCCGGATGCGCTGCAGCCGATCGTTGGCGGCCGGGCCCTTGTCCAGAGCCTGCAGCAGCGCTTCGCCCCGCGGGTAGGGCTGGAAGCGGACCTGTCGATCGGCGTCCAGAAAGCCCCAGAAGCCCTCGTGGGCGGTGTCGCCGTCGATGGCCACGATGCGCCACAGCACCGTGTTGAAGGCGCTGGGCGTGACCAGCACGCGGTCTGCCCGGATGCCCTGGCCGGCCAGGGCCTCGCGGGCCACATCCTTGACGTGCTGCTGGGCCGCCGCGCTCCAGGCGATGTAGGCGCAGCTGAGCAACAGCCCGGCCTGGTTCCAGCGCAGGCCGCGCGGGCTTCGCATCACCAGGGCCACCCCCAGCCCCATCAGCAGGGGCAGGGTGTAGAGCGGGTCGATGATGAACAGGCTGCCCAGGCCCAGGGGTTCATCGCTGAACGGGCGCAGCAGTTGGGTGCCATACACCGTGAACCAGTCCAGCAGCGGGTGGGTGAACAGTGCCAGCCAGAGTGCCAGCCACCAACGCCGCCAGAGGGTGGTCTCGCCATGCCAGCGGGCCACTCCCCAGGCCAACGCGGGCGCCAGCAGCGTCAGCCAGAACAGCGAATGGGTGTCGGCACGGTGCAGCACCATGTTGACCACCGGGTCGCCGAAGTCGGCCAGCGCGTCCAGGTCGGGCAGGGTGCCGCACACGCCGCCCCACAGCGCCGCCTTCCAGACTGCCGTGCGCCGTCCCATGACGGCCACACCGAGGGTGGCGCCCAGCGCCAGCTGCGAGAGTGAATCCATGGGCCACCGATTGTGGCGACGTCAGCCGGGCTGCTGCGCGGCAGGGGCTTGGCGACGCACGCCCGTGCAGCCAGCCGCACGGGCGCCAGCCGGCAGGACTACATGCTGCGCCGGTACTGCCCGCCCACCTCGAACAGCGTGCCGGTGATCTGGCCCAGGCTGCAGCAGCGCACCGCGTCCATCAGCACCTCGAAGACGTTCCCGTTGTCGATGACGGCCTGCTGCAGGCGCTTGAGCATGGCTGGTGCATCGGCAGCATGCCGTGCATGGAAATCGGCCAGGCGCCTGAGTTGCGACTGCTTCTCGTCGTCGGTGCTGCGGGCCAGTTCGATGTGTTCGGGCACCGGTTCGCCGTTCGGGTTGCGGAAGGTGTTGACACCGATGATGGGGAACTCGCCGGTGTGCTTGAGCATCTCGTAGTGCATGCTCTCTTCCTGGATCTTGCTGCGCTGGTAGCCGGTCTCCATCGCGCCCAGCACACCGCCGCGTTCGGCGATGCGCTCGAATTCCGCCAGCACGGCTTCTTCCACCAGTTCGGTCAGCTCGTCGATGATGAAGGCGCCCTGATTCGGGTTCTCGTTTTTGGCCAGGCCCCACTCGCGGTTGATCACCAGCTGGATGGCCATCGCACGCCGCACCGATTCGTCGGTGGGCGTGGTGATGGCCTCGTCGTAGGCGTTGGTGTGCAGCGAGTTGCAGTTGTCGTAGACGGCAATCAAGGCCTGCAGCGTCGTGCGGATGTCGTTGAAGGCGATCTCCTGTGCATGCAGTGAACGGCCAGAGGTCTGGATGTGGTACTTCAGCTTCTGGGACCGTTCGTTGGCGCCGTAGCGGTCGCGCATGGCCACAGCCCAGATGCGGCGCGCCACGCGGCCCAGCACGGTGTATTCCGGGTCCATGCCGTTGCTGAAGAAGAAGCTCAGGTTGGGCGCAAAGTCATCGATGTGCATCCCGCGTGCGAGGTAGGCCTCCACAAAGGTGAAGCCGTTGCTCAGCGTGAAGGCGAGCTGGCTGATCGGGTTGGCGCCAGCCTCGGCGATGTGGTAGCCGGAGATGCTCACCGAGTAGAAATTGCGCACGTCGTGGTGCACGAAGTACTGGGCAATGTCGCCCATCACCTTGAGCGAGAACTCGGTGGAGAAGATGCAGGTGTTCTGCCCCTGGTCTTCCTTGAGGATGTCGGCCTGTACCGTGCCGCGCACGTTGGCCAGCGTCCAGTCGCGGATCTTGGCCGCCTCGGTCGGCGTGGGCGCGCGGCCGTTGTCGGCGGAGAACTTCTCCAGCTGCTGGTCGATGGCGGTGTTCATGAACATCGCCAGGATGGTGGGCGCCGGACCGTTGATCGTCATGCTGACGCTGGTGGCCGGGTCGCACAGGTTGAAGCCGCTGTAGAGCACCTTCAGGTCGTCCAGCGTCGCGATGCTGACGCCGGAATTGCCGACCTTGCCGTAGATGTCGGGGCGCAGGTCGGGGTCATGCCCGTACAGCGTGACGGAGTCGAACGCGGTGGACAGCCGCTTGGCGGGCATGCCCTCGCTGACGAGCTTGAAGCGCCGGTTGGTGCGGAAGGCGTCGCCCTCGCCGGCAAACATGCGGGTGGGGTCTTCGTTCTCGCGCTTGAAGGCAAATACGCCGGCGGTGTACGGGAAGCTGCCGGGCACGTTTTCCAGCATCAGCCACTTGAGCAGCTCGCCGTGGTCCTCATAGGCCGGCAGTGCCACCTTGCGGATGGTGTTGCCCGACAGCGTGGTGTGCACCAGCCGCGTGCGGATCTCCTTGTCGCGGATCTTCACGACATAGTCGTCACCGGCATAGGCTTTCACCATGTCAGGCCACTGCGCCAGCAGCTGGCGGGCCTGGGGGTCGAGCCGGGCTTCCCGCTTGTCGGCCAGGTCGATGGCGGCTTCCGAGGCCTTGGGGCGGTCGGGTTTGCCGACGGCGAGCATGGTGGCCGCGGCGCGCAGCTGCTGGATCTCGCGCGCCAGGGCGGCCTGGCTGCGGGCGCGCTGCTTGTAGCGGCGCACGGTGTCGGCAATGTCGGCCAGGTAGCGCACCCGGGCGGCAGGAACGATGGGTGTCTGGTGGGTACTGTGGCGTGTCTGCACCGTGGGCAGCAGGCCAGCACTGACGGCCAGCCCCAGCGCCTGCAGGCGGGGCACCAGGGCCTGGTAGAGCGCCGTCACGCCGTCGTCGTTGAAGCGGTTGGCCATGGTGCCGAAGACCGGCATCTGCTCGGTGGGAGTGCCGAAGGCCTCGCGGTTACGCTGCACCTGCTTGGCCACGTCGCGCAGCGCGTCGGCCGCGCCCTTGCGGTCGAACTTGTTGATGGCCACAAACTCGGCGAAGTCCAGCATGTCGATCTTCTCGAGCTGGCTGGCCGCCCCGAACTCCGGGGTCATCACGTACATCGGCACATCCACCAGCGGAACGATGGCCGCGTCGCCCTGGCCGATGCCCGAGGTTTCGACGACCACGAGATCAAAGCCAGCGGCCTTGCAGGCCGTCACCACATGGGGCAGTGCCTGGCTGATCTCGCTGCCGAAATCGCGCGTGGCCAGGCTGCGCATGAAGACCCGCGGGCCGGACTGCCAAGGGGTGATGGCATTCATCCGGATGCGGTCGCCCAGCAGCGCACCGCCGCTCTTGCGCCGGGACGGGTCGATGGAGATGACGGCGATGCGCAGGGCATCGTGCTGGTCCAGGCGCAGGCGGCGGATCAGTTCGTCGGTCAGTGACGACTTGCCCGCACCACCGGTGCCGGTGATGCCCAGCACCGGAATGCGGCGCGCCTGGGCCGCGGCCTGCATGCCGGCCTTCAGGCTGGCGTCGGCGCTGCCGTTTTCCAGGGCGGTGATGGCCTGGGCCAGGGCACGCCAGGCGGCGTCGCTGTGCCCCTGCAGGGCGTCCACCCGGTTGGGTGCTTTGGCGGCGAGGTCGCGGTCGCAGCGCATCACCATCTCGCCGATCATGCCCTGCAGGCCCATGCGCTGGCCGTCCTCCGGGCTGTAGATGCGGGTCACGCCGTAGTCCTGCAGCTCGCGGATCTCCGAGGGCACGATCACGCCGCCCCCGCCACCAAACACCTGGATGGCGTCGCCACCGCGCCGGCGCAGCAGGTCGATCATGTACTTGAAGTACTCGACATGCCCACCCTGGTAGCTGCTGACGGCGATGCCCTGGACATCTTCCTGCAGCGCCGCGGTGACGATCTCGTCCACCGAGCGGTTGTGCCCCAGATGGATGACCTCGACGCCCATGCTCTGCAGGATGCGCCGCATGATGTTGATGGCCGCGTCGTGGCCATCGAACAAGGACGCGGCGGTGACGAAGCGCACCTTGTGGGTTGGCCGGTACTGGGCCAGGGCTTGGTATTCAGCGGAGAGGTCGGTCATGGTGGGTGGCCCCGCGCAGGGCTGCATAGCTGCGTGCTTTTCGATGATGCCACCGGCTCTGGGGCCCGCGGGCGCAGGGTCCGGGAGGGTTCTTCATGGTTAACCCGAGGTGTGGCTGACACTACCATCGCGACCGTGACACAGATGCTTGCAATCGACATCGGCAACACGCGCCTGAAGTGGGCCGTCTATGCCCGCGGACTGCCTGGCGAGGTGGCGCTGGAGCAGGGGGCTGTCTTCCTCGAGAACATCGAGAACCTGTCTGAAGGCGAATGGCGCGGTCTGAGCCCGCCGCGCCGAGTAGTGGCCTGCAACGTGGCCAGCGATGCCGTCCGCCACCGCGTGCAGGAGCAGCTCGAGCTCTGGGACATCGAGCCTCGCTGGGTGGTGTCCAGTGCCGGCGCTGCCGGTGTCACCAATGGCTATGACCATCCCGGCAGGCTGGGCGTTGACCGATTTGTGTCGCTGGTCGGTGCGCGCTGGCACATGTTGCAGCGCGGCCCCATACGGCCGGTGCTGGTGGTGATGATCGGCACGGCAGTCACTGTCGACGCGCTGGATTCGTCAGGACGCTTCCTGGGCGGTCTCATCCTCCCGGGCCACGGCATCATGTTGCGCGCCCTGGAAGGCGGAACAGCGGGACTGCGGGTGCCCACTGGCGAAGTGGTTCGTTTTCCCACCAACACCAGCGATGCGCTGACCAGCGGCGGTACCTACGCCATCACAGGCGCCATCGAGCACCAATTCCACGAGCTGCAGGCGCACAGCGGTGGGGTTGCGCCGCTGGTGTTGGTCACCGGAGGCGCCGGCTGGAAAGTGGCTCCCTACTTACGGGTGCCACACGAGTTGCTGGACAGCCTGATCTTTGACGGCCTGCTGGCCATAGACTGCGAACGGGAGCGATCGCGCACTTGACTGGCACAGCGAAAGTCGCGCTACATTCCGGAGCGTGCCTGACATGCCATCCCCCACTTTAGGGGTATGGCGCTGAACTGTGGAATCTGTGCGGTCTTCCAGCCTGAGCGCCACCTGCCATGACCCCTCGCGAGCCCCCTGATGTTTCGCTGATGAGCGATACGCTGCCAGCCGGCGTGCGGGTGCGTGAGCAGATCATCGAAGGGTTTATCCGTGGCTTGCCTGAAGGCCGCCTGTACCGTGTGCAGCACGCCGTCACCGGTCAACAGGCAATGCTCCACGAATACCTGCCGGAAGCCTGGGTTCGGCGCGTGGGCGACAACGTGTCGGTCATTCCAGGGCGTGGCCCTGAGTTTCGGGCGGGCATGCAGCGGTTCCTCTTGCGCGCGCAACAGTTGCGCGCCATGTCGCACCCGACACTGCCGCCACTGCTCGACCTCATCCCCAGCCATGGCACTGCCTTTGCCGTGTACCCGTTGGCGAGTGTCCGGACACTGGCGGAGGTGGTCGAACAAGAAGGCGGCCGCCTTCCGTTGGCACAGGTTTGGCCTTGGCTGAATGCCTGCTGTGACCTTGCCCAATGGTTGCACGACCAAGGGCGTATCCACGGCGGCTTCGACCCCAATTCGGTCTGGGTGCTGGAGAACGGCCAACTGATGTTGCCGCCGCCTGAACTTGAGGAAGGTTACCGGCCGCCATCACCCTGGGTGGCGCTGGAACAGACCGTGCTGGCCTCCACTGGCACCCCCCGGGGCCCCTGGACCGATGTGTACGGCGTGGGAGGCCTCGCCTGTTTCATGCTCACCGGGCAGGGCCCCAAGAATGTCGCGCGTCGCGCGATGGCTGCACCGCGGCCGCCGGGGACAGGTCCTGGCTGGGTGGACAGCCGCAGCGCCGCACTGGACCCCGTGCCCGGAGTGCTGAAGGCGGCCATCCGGGTCAGCCTGATGCCCAATCCGCGCGAGCGGCCGCAGGACATCGGCCAATTCAGGGCGATGTTGGGCTTGGCTGAGCAGATGACCGCCCACGGTACCCCCGTCAGCGAGGGCTGGCTGGATACCGAGGTTGGCGATTCCGGCTTTGGTGGTTTGTCGGGCGACACTGCGGGCAGCCAGCAGCAGCTTGGCCGCGATGCCCACCGAGCTATTGCGCGTGGTCGTCAGCCGAGCGCAGGAGCCGCTACTGAACGGGCGGGTGCAGCCCAGGCCGTGCCCAAGCGCCAAGCCGCCACCATCCTGCAGGAACGCTCAGTCGCGACACATATTCCCACGTTGGTCATGCCCCTGCCGACGCACCTGCCTGCGCAGGGGCAAGCGCCGGCGGACGGGCGTGCCGGCGGCCACGCCATCCCTTCGGCTGACCCGCCTGCCTTGTCCGGTGTGTCGGCTGGCGCAGGCCTGGCCGTGATGCTGCCCTTGGCGTCCACGCTGACCACGTCGCCAGCTTTGCCCGCCGCCGAGGCGGAGGCCTATCCGCAGACTCAGCCGGCCGCCTGGACCGAATCGCGCGAGATGCCAGATACGCGGCCCATGCCTGCGCTGCTGGGCGGGGCATCGGCCTCGCGCAGCCGGCCAGCGCGCGGTATCCGTGAGCTGGCGGTTGCCGGCGTGGCGGTGTTCGGTCTGGCCTTGACCTGGTGGCTGATGGCCCCGCAGGCACCCCAACCCACGGTCGCCATCGAAGCCGCTCCCCTGGCGCCCTCTGAGCAGGCTCGCCAGGCACTGCCGACACCAGCCGTCGTGGCTGCCGCACCCGTTGCCGCTGTGGCGGGGCCGGCGGAAGCGGTGGCCTTGGCGCCGCTGACAACGCGCACGGCCGCATTCGATCCTGACCGGATCCTCCAACAAGAGCCTCCAGCCGCAGGGCCGGTATCCGGCCCTGCCGATCCCCGCCGGGTTCCTGAGGCCGTGACAACCCCAGCGGCGCCCCCCGTGTCGGGCGGCGCAGCCCCAGGCGCGGCAGCTGCAACGGCAGGTTCCCGAACGTCTGCGCCGCCCAAGGCCGGCGACACTGCGGCCACCCGATGCCGCCAGGCGCTGCTGGAAAAGTCGCTGGGCATGGCCTCGGCTGCCGCCGATGTGGGCAAGTACTGTCGATGAGTGTCCGACGGGCAGCGCAACGCGCTGCAGCGCGTAGCATCGGCGATATGCCTTCCTGTGAATGTTTCCTGCAGAGAGTGGGTTGCCGCCAAGTTGACCGCTTCTCCAACGCGTCCGTGACGAGGTGGGCGTTGGTTCGTCCTGGGGCCCTGGCCATTGCGGCCGTGTTTGCGCTGATGGCTGGCTGTGCCACGCCACCCCCGTCGCCCCCGTCGCCCCCGCCACCTGCTCCCGTTCTTCCTGCAGCGGCGCCCCCCGCGGCGGTTGAACGTCCCGCGCCCCCGCCCATGCCGCCGGCCCCCGCGCCGCCTCCGGTCGAGAGCACGGCCGATCGCCTCAAGCGCTTGAACAACAGCTACCTGGAGGCCTTGCGACAAGGCCACGAAGCCGACGCCCAGGCCGCGTTCAGCCGTCTGCTGGCCGCCAGCCTGGACGCACGTCAGATCAACCTTCGCTTGTTGTTTGCGGCCGGTGGTGCCGAGTTCTGGCCCGACCCGGCCTTGCGGCGGCGTTATGCCTCCTGGCTGTCTGAACTGGCCCGCCAGCTCAAGGATGCGCCGCAGGTCTGCCTGCAGGTGGTGGGTGTGGCCAGCGCCAGCGGTAGCGCTGCGGCCAACCAGCGCATCGCTCAGCAGAGGGCGCAGCGGGTGCGCCAAGTGTTGGTCAGCCAGGTGCCTGAGCTGGCCTCTCGGCTGACTGTGGCGACCGAGCTCATGCCGGCCGTGAACCGCGGGGCCTCAGGCGGTGGGGCAGCGGGTGAGCCCCGTGCCGACGACCCGGGTGACCGGCGTGCGGAGTTCCGCGTGGTGGATTGCCCGGCCAAGCCCTGAGCGAGTGCCGGGATGCGGCGCCTGCCGGCAGCGCGAGCCCTCCGATAGCGTCAACAGGCCAAGCCGACCTTAGAGCACGAAGCGGGACAGGTCTTCGTTGCGGGCCAGTTCACCCAGGCGGCTCTCCACGAGGGCCGCGTCGATCCGCAAGGTCTGGCCTGAGCGGTTGGGCGCGTCGAAGCTGATGTCATCGAGCAGGCGCTCCATGACGGTGGAGAGTCGGCGCGCGCCGATGTTCTCGGTGAGCTCGTTGACGTCATAGGCCATCTGCGCAATGCGCCTGACCGCCTCCGGCGAAAACGCCAGCGCCACGCCCTCGGTTTCGAGCAGGGCCTGGTACTGCTTGACGAGGCTGGCATGGGTGCTCTGCAGGATGGCCTCGAAATCGTCCACGGACAGCGAGCCCAGCTCGACCCTGATCGGGAAGCGCCCTTGCAGTTCGGGGATCAGGTCGCTGGGCTTGGCCAGGTGGAAGGCGCCCGAGGCGATGAACAGGATGTGGTCGGTCTTGACCATGCCGTACTTGGTGTTCACGCTGGTGCCTTCCACCAGGGGCAGCAGGTCTCGCTGCACGCCCTGGCGGCTGACATCGGCGCCATGGCCTTCGGCGCGTGATGCCACCTTGTCGATCTCGTCGATGAAGACGATGCCGTTGCCTTCGGTGTTGGCCAGCGCCGCTGCACGGATCTCATCCTCATTGACCAGCTTGGCGGCTTCCTCGTCCACCAGCAGCCGGTAGGCTTCGGCGATCTTGAGCTTGCGGCGCTTCTTGCGCTCGGCGCCCATCTGGGCAAAGAGGCCCTTGAGCTGCTCAGCCATCTCTTCCATGCCCTGCGGCCCCATGACCTCCAGCGCAGGGCGGGCATCGGCCACATCGATCTCGATGTCCTTGTCGGCCAGGCTGCCTTCGCGCAGGCGTTTGCGCATCACCTGCCGCGCCGTGCTGTCGGCCGCGGGTGCGGCGGGTGTGTCGTTGCTGCCACCGAAGCCCATGCCGCTGCTGCTGCTGCGGGGTTGCGGCACCAGGATGTCCAGGATGCGGTCTTCGGCCGCGTCTTCGGCCAGCATCCGCTTGGTGGTGATCTGTCGCTCGCGCTCCTGCTTGACGGCTACTTCCATCAGGTCGCGGATGATGGTGTCCACGTCCTTGCCGACATAGCCCACCTCGGTGAACTTGGTGGCCTCGACCTTGATGAAGGGCGCATCGGCCAGACGAGCCAGGCGGCGGGCGATCTCGGTCTTGCCCACCCCGGTGGGGCCGATCATGAGGATGTTCTTGGGCGTGATCTCGCCGCGCAGTTTGGCGTCCACACGCTGGCGCCGCCAGCGGTTGCGCAGCGCGATGGCCACCGCCCGTTTGGCGGCTTTCTGGCCCACGATGTGGCGGTCCAGTTCGGAGACGATCTCCGCGGGTGTCATGGCCGATTTCATGCCAGCGTTTCGATCACGTGGTTCTGGTTGGTGTAGATGCACAGCTCACCGGCGATCACCAGCGACTGCTTGACGATGTCGGCGGGTGCCATCTCGGTGTGCTGGAGCAGCGCGCGGGCGGCCGATTGCGCATAGGCACCGCCCGAGCCGATGGCCACCACCCCCAACTCCGGTTCGAGCACGTCGCCGTTGCCCGTGATGATGAGCGAGGCTTCGCGGTCGGCCACCGCGAGCATGGCCTCCAGGCGTCGCAGGACGCGGTCGGTGCGCCAATCCTTGGTCAGTTCGACGGCGGCCCGTACCAGGTGCCCCTGGTGCTTTTCCAGCTTGGACTCAAAACGCTCGAACAGCGTGAAGGCGTCGGCCGTGGCGCCGGCAAAGCCAGCCAGGACCTGGTCGCGGTGCAGCTTGCGCACCTTGCGGGCACTGCCCTTGATCACGATGCTGCCCAAGGTGACCTGCCCGTCACCGCCCATCGCCACCGAGGCGCCGCGCCGGACACTGAGGATGGTGGTGCCATGGAAGACACTGGCCGAGGACGATTCGGCCTGCCACGAGGACAAAGGGTTCACTGTCGTCTCACCAGCACACGGGCGTG
The DNA here is from genome assembly GCA_021298085.1 of Rubrivivax sp. Lineage (GTDB taxonomy): Bacteria > Pseudomonadota > Gammaproteobacteria > Burkholderiales > Burkholderiaceae_C > Rubrivivax. The sequence continues at coordinate 39,058 of JAJTDE010000003.1, read as the reverse complement.
CTCGTTGATGCCCATCGCCCCGAAGAACAGGGCGATCAGGCGGTGTGTCTCGCTGAATTCAACCTGCCGGCCTTCGCCGCGCCGCGACAGCACCCAGTTGAGCAGGTCGCCGGCGGCGATGAAGTCGACGCGGATCAGGTTGGCGCAGTTGACCTCCACCAGTGGCGCGGCGCCGAGCCGGCTGTTGATCTGGGAGAGGGTGTCGCCCAGGTCGGCCACCAGCTGGCCCGACAGCTCAACGTGCGCGACCTGCAGCTTGCTGTGGGGTTCGCCAAGCCCGGAGTCCTCGAAGGTGGTGGACACCTCGCTCATCAGTGACAGCTGCGGCGCGACGGTCGGCTGGCCAGGCTCGGTCAGCCTGACCGAGCAGCGCACCGGCTCCCAGGACGGCGGCGAGACCTCGTAGGTCACGCAGTAGTCGATCGCGGTTTCATCAAACTGGTCAGGCCGATTGGCAAGACGCAGCGCATCCAGCCGCACCTGCCAGAAGGCTGGGTCGGCATCGCGCACACCGGTAGGTGCGGCCTCGGCCAATGCCGTGAAGAGCCGTTCACCGCCGATCCAGCGCATTTCCAGCACCTGTCCCGCCCACAGCCTGAACAAGGTGGACAACTGGGTGGCAGCTTCGACGTCGACCTGTTTCAGCTGGGTCCAGTCGAGTACCCAGGGCAGCGGAAGTTGCAGCGTTTGAGACCGCAGGTGCGCCACGGCGTCGGTATCTAGTACCACCGGCGCGACCCAGCCGACCTCCACCACCGAGGCGCCGGGCGTGGACAGCGGGGCTGGTGCGGCCCCGGCGCCCTGTGCGCCGGCCGTCCCTGCGGCCAGGGGCATCGGGCGACTGTTGGCCACCTGTTCGGCCTTCACCTCGGCCACGGCCTTGGGCATGGAGAACCATTGCGGCGCTGACAACCCGAACCGTTCGGCGTAATCGATGGCCAGGCTGTCGTAGAGCGCCTGCTGGCCAGTGGCGCGGTACAGGTCAAACAAGACCAGCCAGGTCTCGGCGTGCTGGGCACGTACACCCGAACCCGTCACCAACTGCTGGAGCGAGCGCTCACAAAGCGCGAAATCCGCATTGGCAAAGGCGATGACGGCTTCGTCGAGCTCGGGGTCGTGCACAACCTCGTTGACCTCGATCTCCAGCCGAAGACCGGCGATCTTGCTCGGGAAGGCCATGGCCGGGTTGCCGATCATGGGCACGGGCCCCGTCGGGCCCACGGCGCTCTGGCCGCCCAGAGGCGTCGGTGACGACGCCGGTTCGCGCAGCAGCGGCAGGTCGGTGAGGTCGAGGTCGGGCAGGGGCGGCAGCGGGGGCAGGGCAGGGTGTTGCGGGTTGTCAATCAGGCTGTCGCGCTGGCTGGGCAAGGCGCCCAGCGGCGTCACCATGGAGCCTAGCCCCCTGCGGGTGAGCACACCGGGTTCGGTGGGCGCGTCGAAGAAGGACGCGTTCTTGCTGCCACGGAACGAGGTATCGCCCACCATTTCTCGCTCGATGTGGTCGATCTTGGCTTTCACCACCCCCGGCGAACGCGAGGCTGACTCGCTCAGAGGATGGCGTGATTCGCCATCGTCCAGGCGCGATGAGGGCCCCAGTGCAGCCAGCTGCTCGGCCGTCAGCCCTTCGCGCCGCACTCGGCGCAGCATGTCAAATTCGCGCTTTCGGACGAAGTCGTTACGCCGCTTGCGCTCCACCATGGCGCGCAGTTCGGAACGTTCAAGGCTCTTCCCATCGCTGGGCCGTGAAGGTGCCTCTCCCCACTCCATGGTGGGGTTGGAGACAAACTGCACAACCTTGCGGAAGAAGCTCTTGTTTTCCTTGGGCTCGCCCATGCGCACTCAGTCGCCGAACATCTTCTGCTTGAGTTCGCGTCGTTGCTGGGCTTCAAGCGACAGCGTGGCGGTGGGGCGGGCCAACAACCGAGGCAGGCCGATGGGCTCGCCGGTCTCGTCGCAGAAACCGTACTCGCCCGTATCGAGGCGCGACAGCGCTTGGCTGATCTTCTTGAGCAGCTTGCGTTCGCGGTCGCGTGTGCGCAGTTCCAGCGCATGCTCTTCTTCGATGGTCGCGCGGTCGGCCGGGTCGGGGACGATCGTGGTGTCTTCGCGCAGGTGCTCGGTGGTCTCGCCGGCATTGGACAGGAGATCGTCCTTCTGCTGCTGCAGCCGACTGCGGAAGAAGTCCAGCTGTTTGTCGCTCATGTACTCGCTTTCGGGCATGGCGAGCAACTCGGCTTCGGTCAGGTCTCGGCCGGCCTTGGTCTTCCAGGCACCAGCGAGTTTTGGATCCGCCTTCGCGGGGGTCTTGACGGGATTCATGGGAACTTGGGGAGGGGCGGGTATGTGTTTGGCGGGCCCGAAACGGTCTGCAAAGCCGTGCGGAGCAGAGACCGCGACCGGAGCGGCGGCGACCTGCGAGGGGGACGGGGGTGGAACAGGGGCTGACGCCTTGCGTGACGAGACTGCAGGCGACGCTGCCGCCACACTGCCGGCCGCAGACGCCTCGGGGGCTTTTGCGCCGGAACGCTTAGCAGGTGGCTTACTCACGTTCAGCTCCTCGGTTCCCTCAAGCCAGGGGGCTCGAAGCGCGCGGATTGTAGCCAGCGGTCCTGTCGCCAGCGGGTGCTTTTGCATCCGTTGGAAACTGGGTACCAAAACAGCCTGCCGACGCGCGTCGGGCCGGCCATGGCGGGTGTGGGGGTGGTCGTCATGCCAGGCAGCCGTCCAGGCCTTCCAGCAGGACCTCGCGCGGCAGGTCGATTCCGATGAAGACCATCTTGCTGTTTTTGCGCTCGCCAGGCGCCCATTTGGGCCCCAGGTCACTGCCCATCAGCTGGTGCACACCCTGGAATACCACCTTGCGGTCGGTGCCCTTCATGTAGAGCACGCCCTTGTAGCGCAGCATTTTCGGGCCATAGACCTGAACGATGGCGCCCAGGAAATCCTCGAGCTTGGCCGGGTTGAAGGGCTTGTCGGAACGGAAGACAAAACTCTTCACGTCGTCGTCGTGGTGGTGATGGTGCGGGTGGTCGCAGTGCTCGTCGTGCACGTGGCCGTCGTTGTGCCCGTGCGCATGGTCGTGGCCGTGGTCATGGTGATGGCCGTGCCCGTCGTCGGCGGCCAGGAAATCCGGGTCGATGTCGAGCTTGGCGTTCAGGTTGAAGCCGCGCAGATCGAGCACCTGCGCCAGCGGAACCTCGCCGAAGTGCACTTTCTGCTGCGGTGCACGCGGGTTCATGTGCTTGAGCCGGTGGATCAGCGCGTCAACTTCCGCGGCGCTGACCAAGTCTGACTTGCTGATGAAGATCTGGTCGGCGAAGCCCACCTGGCGGCGCGCTTCCTGGCGGGTGTTGAGCTGGCCATCGGCGTGCTTGGCGTCGACGAGGGTGACGATGGCGTCCAGCACATAGCTCTCGGCCACCACGTCGTCCATGAAGAAGGTCTGGGCCACGGGGCCAGGGTCGGCCAGGCCGGTGGTCTCGATCACGACGCGGTCGAAGTGGAGCTCGCCCTTGCGGCGCTTTTCGGCCAGATCAGACAAGGTGGTGCGCAGGTCTTCACGGATGGTGCAGCACACGCAGCCGTTGCTCATCTGGATGATCTGCTCCTCGGTCTCGACGCTGAGGATGTCGGTGTCGATGTTCTCTTCGCCGAATTCGTTCTCGATCACGGCGATCTTCTGGCCATGCGCCTCCGAGAGCACACGCTTGAGCAGGGTGGTCTTGCCCGAGCCCAGAAAGCCGGTGAGGATGGTGGCAGGTATCAGTGACATGGTGGTGGCAGCGGGTGCACAGAGGCGGGTTAGGGGCAGGTTTTCAGGGTAAGTGGGGGCAAACGACTGTGGAGCAAGGGCCTTTGCTCGTCAACCGTCTCGGGTATTCTCGGCGGGTCTCAACTTCCGGCACCGTTGTGTCTGAACCGCAGCCTACGCGGGGCTCTCGCCCCGCCGAGCGAGCGCCCGAGCGGCGCAGCTTTCTGGAGCGCGTGGCCGAGTTTCTCTCGCCCGGCCCCGACTCCAAGGACGAATTGATCGAGCAACTGGCTGAGGCCGAGCAGCGCGAGCTGATCGAGCCGGAAAGCCGGGCCATGCTGGAGGGTGTCATCCGCATGGCCGACATGACCGCCGGCGACGTCATGGTCGCCGCGCCACGCATGGATATGCTCGACATCGGCGCCGACTACGACGAACTGCTGGCCCAGGTCATCGAGACCGGGCATTCGCGGTTCCCCGTGTTCGACGGTGAACGCGAGAAGATCCAAGGCATCCTGATGGCCAAGGACCTGCTCAAGTTGCAGCGCGCCCCTGAACTGAACCTGCGCACCTTGCTGCGCCCAGCGGTGTTTGTCCCGGAGAGCAAGAAGCTCAACGAACTGCTGCGCGACTTCCGCACCAACCGCAACCACCTGGCCATCGTCATCGATGAATTTGGCACCGTGGCCGGGCTGATCACCATCGAGGACGTCCTCGAGGAAATCGTCGGCGAGATCGAAGACGAGTTCGATGACCGCGACGCGGCCGCCAGCGGCATTGTCAGCCTGGCCGATGGCTCTCACCGCGTCGCCGGTGATGCCAATGTCGCGGCGGTCAATGACGCCTTTGGTGTGCAGCTGCGGCTGGACAGTTTCGACACCATTGGTGGCCTCTTGGCCGACCAACTTGGGCGCGTACCCCGGCGTGGTGAGGCTGTGGATGTGGCCGGCCTGCGCTTTTCCGTGATGCTGACCCGCGGCGGCGCCGTGCGCTGGTACCGAGTGGCGCCCGTGCCGGCCGGTGAGGCGCCGCCCGACGAAGGCGATGGCTGAGGCCTGACGGCGTGGCGCGGACTGCCCTGAGGCCGCCGACCGTGTCGCCCGTGCCGCCCCTGCTGCTGGGGCTGGCCCTGTGTGGCTTGGGTGCGCTGCATACGCTGGTCTACAGCCACACGGCCTGGTGGCCGCTCGCCTGGGTTGCGATGGCGCTGCTGCCGGCGGTGCTGTCGCGGCAGCCGCCGCTGCTGGCAGCCCTGATGGCCGCCGCCTACGGCGTGGGATGGCTGGGTGCCGGGGTGTGGTGGCTGTTTGTGAGCATGCACCGCTTTGGTGGGTTGCCAGCGCCCCTGGCGGCGTTGGCCGTGCTGGCGCTGGCGGCGGCGTTGTCGCTGTACCTGGCGCTGGCGGGGGCCCTCTGGTCCGTGCTGGTGCGGCGGGCGGCTCGTCCGGCGCTTGCTGGTTTGCGGCTTCGCCGGCCATCCCTGGCCGCCCGTCTGGCTGTGCTGTGGCTCTCGGCGGCCTGGGCAGGCCTGTGGCTGTTGGCCGAACTGGCGCGCGCACAGTGGTTCACTGGCTTTCCCTGGGTGGCGTCGGGGTACGCCTTTGTGGATTCGCCCCTGGTGCGATGGGCTCCCTGGCTGGGTGTCTATGGGATGGGTGCGCTGGCGGCATGGGTCGCGGCCTTGTGGGCCCTGGCGCCTTCCGCGGGACGGCGTGCGGGCTCACTGGCCTGGGCCCTGAGCCTGGTGTCGGTGCCCCTGGTGCTGCTGCTGCCGCTGGTGGGGCCCTCGGAGTTCTCGCGCTCTGCCGGCCGCCTGAGCGTGTCGCTGCTCCAGACCCACGTGGCGCAGGACGAGAAGTTTGCGGCCGAGCGGCTGCCACAACACCTGGACGCGTTGCGTGAGAGCCTTCTGGCGGCCAAGGGTCGCCTGGTGGTGGCGCCAGAGACAGCGGTGCCCTTGCTGCCCTACCAGCTGGACGCCGTGTCACCGGGCTGGTGGGCCGCCCTGGCGCAGCATTTCGGCGCCAGCCAGCGGGTGGCCCTGGTGGGCGTGCCGCTGGGTGACGAATCCCGCTACACCAATTCCGCCGTTGCCATCGGCAGTGACCAGCCCTACCGCTACGACAAGCACCACCTGGTGCCGTTCGGTGAATTCATCCCCCGCGGCTTCCGCTGGTTCACCGAGGCCATGCAGATTCCCCTGGGCGACTTCGCCCGCGGCCCGGTCGACGCGCCCTCGTTGCCGGTCGGCGGCCAGTTCATCGGCCCGAACATCTGCTACGAAGACCTGTTTGGCGAAGAGCTGGCGGTTCGGTTCCTGCGCGGGCCCGACGCGCCCACGGTCCTGGTGAACATCAGCAACATCGGCTGGTTTGGCGACACCGTGGCCCTGCCTCAGCACCTGAACCTGTCGCGCCTGCGCACGCTGGAGCTTGAACGCCCGATGCTGCGCAGCACCAACACCGGCGTGACTGCCATCATCGACCACGATGGCCGCGTGCTGGCCCAATTGCCGGCGTTCACGCGCGCCACCCTGGAAGGCGAGGTCGAAGGCCGCACCGGCCTGACCCCCTACGCAGCCTGGGCCGGGCGCTGGGGCCTGCTGCCCTTGTGGCTGGCGGGGCTGCTGATGGCGGGTTGCGGGCTGCTGGCCAGCCGCCGTCCCTGACCGCCGCGTGGGCTCAGCCTTGCCCGAGCCGCACCAGCCGGCCGGGCCGCTCCGCCGTGACCTCGCCATCGGCCTGCACACACCGTCCGTGGACCCAGGTGCGCAGGTAACCCTGTCCTTTCTGCAGCAGTCGACGGCCACCGGCGGGCAGGTCGCGCACGATGCGGGGTGCGCCCACCGCCAGCCGGGAAGGGTCGATCAGGTTGAGGTCTGCGCGCAGGCCGAGGGCGATGCGGCCCCGGTCATGAAGGCCCAGGTAGCTCGCGTTGCGGGCGCTGAGCATCTGCACGGCCTGCTCCAGCGGCATCCGGCCTCGCTGGCGGTGCTGCGTCCAGTGGCCCAGCAGGTAGGTGCTGGTGCTGGCGTCACAGATGGTGCCCACGTGGGCGCCGGCGTCTGAGAGGCCATACAGCACCCGGGGGTGCTGCAGCATCTCGGCCACCACATCGAGGTTGCCGTCGTTGTAGTTGAAGATGGGGAAGTAGATCAGCTGGCTGCCGTCGCCGGCCGCGAGGTGGTCGTACAGCGTTTCCAGTGCGCTGCAGCCGCGGGCTCGAGCCAGCGCGCCAAAACTGCGGCTCATCGGTGGCTCGTAATCGGGCCGCGCATCCTCGGGTGTCAGCGCAAACATGCGCCAGGCCACCTGTTCGATGCGCGCCAGCAGCAGGTCGACGATGGGTGGCACCGAGCTGCCATCGCCCGACTGTCGCTCACTGTGCCCCTGCAGCACGCGCTGCTTGCGCGCGGGTTCACGCATCGCGGCCGCCCGCTGGGGCAGCGGCAGGCTGGCCACTTCGCGGAAGGCGGCAAAACCCATGAACGGATGGAACTGGGTGTCCAGACCGATGATGACGCCGATGCCACGTGGAGCAGCCTGCAGGTACAAGGGCAGCCCCTTGGCCACCGCCTCTTCGGTGCGTCGGCGAATGGCCTGCCATTGGTCACCACCGGGGTCGCGCTGCAGCCAGGTCATGGACAGCGGCCGCCCGCTTTGGCGTGCCAGGGTCTCGACCAGCTCAAATTCGGCGTCAAAGTGGTTGCCGGGGCGCAGCACGTCGAAGTCGCTGACCATCTGCACCACGCCATGGCCGAGGCCCGCAAAGGCCTGTGCCAGCGCGCTCAGCTCTGCGTCACCGGCTTCGCTGGCGGGGGTTTCCTGGCCACGGGTGGTGCGGTGGTTGTCGGTGCGGCCGGTTGAAAAGCCGGCAGCGCCAGCCTCCAGCGCCTGGCGCAAGGCGGCCTTCATGCAGGCCTTGTCGTTGTCGGTGGCCGCTTCCCGGGCCAGGGCCCGCTCGCCCATCACGGCCATGCGCAGCGGATCGTGCGGCACCATGGCCAGGCAATCCAGTGTGTGCGGCATGGCGTCGAGCACGTCCAGGTACTCGACAAAGCTCTGCCAGTTGAAGCGGACGCCTTCGCGCAGGGCCACACCGGGGATGTCTTCCACGCCTTCCATCAGCGCGATGAGATCGTCCTCTCGCCCGGGTGTGTGGGGCGCAAAGCCGACACCGCAATTGCCCATCAGCACCGTGGTCACGCCATGGTGGATGCTGGGGCTGAAGGTTTCGTCCCAGGTGGCCTGGCCGTCGTAGTGGGTGTGCAGGTCGACAAACCCCGGCGTGAGCCAGGCGCCCGGCGCCTCCAGCGTCTCGTGGGCTGGCGTGCTGACACGCCCGACCTCGACGATGCGCCCGTCGGCCACACCCACGTCGCCGGTGAACGGGACTTGGCCGGTCCCATCCACCACCGTCACACCCTTAACCACCCAGTCGAGCATCGCTGCGTCTCCACCAGAATGCCAGCGAAAGCCCGCTGACGATGTGCCAGATACCCCACAGGCTGGCGATGATCACCATGCCCAGGTCGGCATTGAACTGCAGCGCGATGATGCCCAGCGCCAAGCCCGAGTTCTGCATGCCACCTTCGATGGTGATGGCCCGCCGGTCGCGTTCGCTCACGCGAAAGGCGGTGGCGCCCAGCCAGCCCAGCAGGAGGCCCAGTGCGTTGTGGGCCACCACCAGCCCCAGCAGCGGCAGCAACGCGGGTTGCAGCAGGGCGCGCTCCTTCACCAGCCCTGCCACGATGAAGAGCAGCAGGGCGAGCAGGCTGACGTGGCCCAGGGGCTTGCGGATGCGTTCGGTCAGCCCAGGGAAACGGTAGGCACACGTCATGCCCAGCACCATGGGCACGGCCAGCACCATCAGCAGGCTGACGCCGATGTCGCTGGCGCTGATCGACAGGCTGCGCAGCCAATCGGCAGTGGCCGGGTTGGTGGACACCATCCAGGTGAAGTTCAGCGGCGTCAGCACCAGGGCCATCAGCGCCGCCACGGCCGAGATGCTGACCGACAGTGCCGTGTTGCCCCGCCCCAGGTGCGTGACCACGTTGGACAAGCTGCCGCCCGGGCACGCGGCCACCAGCATCATGGCTGCCTCGGTGCTGGCAGGCAGATCGAGCCAGCGGGTCATCAGCCACGTCGCCACCGGGAGCAGCACAAACTGCGGCACCAGCCCCGCGACCACGGCCCGGGGTGTTTGGCCGACACGACGGAAATCGGCCACGCGCAGCTCCAGTGCGACCGAAAACACCATCGTGGCCAGGACCAGGCTCAGGACAAGCTGTTGTGTGTTCATCCAGGTGCCAAGGCTAGCGCGTTCGCCGTGCCGCGGGTGGTTGGCGTGCCTCGGCATTTCCCCGGGTGCCCTGCCCGTAAACTCAGGGGCTCTTCTTCTTACCGGCGGGCGCCATGCTGGGCTTTCAGCAAATCATCCTCACACTGCAGTCCTACTGGGACGCGCAAGGCTGCGCGCTCCTGCAGCCCTACGACATGGAGGTGGGGGCGGGCACCAGCCACACCGCCACCTTCCTGCGGGCCCTGGGGCCTGAGCCCTGGAAGGCTGCCTATGTGCAGCCCAGCCGCCGTCCCAAGGACGGCCGCTACGGCAACAACCCCAACCGGCTTCAGCATTACTACCAGTACCAGGTGGTGCTCAAGCCCGCACCGCAGAACATCCTGGACCTCTACCTGGGCAGTCTGGAAGCCCTCGGGTTTGACCTCAAGGCCAACGACATCCGGTTTGTCGAGGACGACTGGGAGAACCCGACGCTGGGCGCCTGGGGCCTGGGCTGGGAGGTCTGGCTCAACGGGATGGAGGTGACGCAGTTCACCTACTTCCAGCAGGTGGGTGGCATCGACTGCAAGCCCTTGACGGGCGAGATCACCTACGGCCTGGAGCGGCTGGCGATGTACCTGCAGGGGGTGGACAACGTCTACGACCTGAAGTGGACCGACACCCTCAGCTACCGCGACGTCTACCACCAGAACGAAGTCGAGCAGAGCACCTACAACTTCGAGCACAGCGACGTGGAGTTCCTGCTGCAGGCCTTCTCCGCGCACGAGCGGCAGGCCCAACACCTGATGCAGCAGCAACTGGCGCTGCCGGCTTACGAGCAGGTGCTGAAGGCGGCTCACACCTTCAACCTGCTGGACGCCCGCGGCGCCATCAGCGTGACCGAGCGGGCGGCCTACATCGGACGTATCCGCAACCTGGCGCGCAGCGTGGCGCAGAGCTACCTGGACAGCCGCGCCCGCCTGGGCTTCCCGATGGCGCCCCGTCCCTGGGCCGAGGAAGTGCTGGCGCAGCTGGACAAGAACAAGAAGTCCCTGGAGGCCTGAGGTGACAGACATGGTCCAAAACCTGCTGCTTGAACTGCGTGTGGAAGAGCTGCCGCCCAAGGCCTTGCGCAAGCTGGGCGAGGCTTTTGGCGAACAGCTGCTGGCCTCGCTTCGTGCGCACGGCCTGGCAACACCGGCCTCACAGCTGACCTGTTTCGCCAGCCCGCGCCGCTTGGCCGCGCACATCACCGACGTCGCTTCGGCCGCCGCCGACAAGGCGGTGTCGGTCAAGCTGATGCCGGTGGCCGTGGGCCTGGGCGCTGACGGACAGGCCACACCGGCGCTGCTGAAAAAGCTGGCCGCTGTCGGTGCCGGCGCCGATGCCGTGCCAGCCTTGCGTCGCGCCCAGGACGGCAAGGCCGAGGCCTTGTTCTGGGACAGCACCCAGCGCGGCGCGACACTGGCCGAAGGTCTGCAGAAGGCCCTGGATGATGCGCTGGCGAAGCTGCCCATCCCGAAGGTCATGCAATACCAGCTGGCCGACGGCTGGACCAGCGTCCACTTTGTGCGCCCGGCGCATGGCCTGGTGGCCCTGCACGGTGCCGAGACCGTTCCCGTGTCGGCGCTGGGCCTCCAGTCCGGCCGCACCACCCAGGGCCATCGCTTTGAGGCGCTGCGTCCGGAGATCACGCTCGAACACGCCGACCGCTACACGCAGCAGCTGGCCGACGAAGGCGCGGTGATCGCCAGCTTCAGCGAGCGGCGTGCCGAGATGGTCCGCCAGCTGCAGGAGAAAGCCGCTGTGCTGGGTCTGCAGCCCATCGACGACGAGGCCCTGCTGGACGAGGTGGCCGCGCTGGTGGAGCGCCCCCATGTGCTGCTGTGCGAATTCGAGCCCGAATTCCTGGCAGTGCCCCAGGAGTGCCTGATCCTGACGATGAAGGCCAACCAGAAATATTTTCCGCTGCTGGATGCCCAGGGCCGGCTGACCCACCGCTTCCTCATCGTCAGCAACATTCGCCCAGCCGACGCCAGCCGCGTGATCCAAGGCAATGAGCGTGTGGTGCGCCCCCGTCTGGCCGACGCCAAGTTCTTCTTCGACCAGGACCGCAAGCGCAGCCTGGCCTCGCGCGTACCGGGCTTGGCGAAGGTGGTCTACCACAACAAGCTGGGCACACAGGGCGAGCGCATCGACCGCGTGCGCCAGATCGCCCGGCAGATCGGCGAGCGTCTGGACGGTCTCACCCTGGCTGACCTGGCCGATGAAGCCGCCACGCTGGCCAAGGCCGACCTGCTCACCGACATGGTGGGTGAGTTCCCTGAGTTGCAAGGGGTGATGGGCGCGTACTACGCCCGCCACGATGGCCTGCGCGACAGCATCGCCGACGCGATCGAAGACCACTACAAGCCACGCTTTGCCGGCGACAGCCTGCCGCGTGGCGAGGTCGGGCTGGTGGTGGCCCTGGCCGACAAGCTCGAGACCCTGGCCGGCCTGTTTGGCATCGGCCAGCTGCCCACCGGCGACAAGGACCCGTTTGCGCTGCGCCGCCACGCCCTGGGTGTCATCCGCATGCTGATCGAACGCGACCTGCCGCTGGCCGTGCCCGAACTGGCTGCCATCGCCTTTGCGGCCTTTCCGGCCACCCACGGCCAGGCGCAGGCGGAGGTGCAGCACTTCCTCTACGACCGTCTGGTTGGCAGCCTGCGTGAGCTGGGGTACAGCGCGCAGGAAGTCGATGCCGTGGTGGCGCTGCGGCCTGATCGCTGGGGGGAGATCCCACGTCGCCTGGCGGCCGTGCGCAGCTTTGCGGCACTGCCAGAGGCCGCCGCCTTGGCGGCCGCCAACAAGCGGGTCGGCAACATCCTGAAGAAGAGCGAGGCCGCCGCGCAGGCAGTCGTGCGCGACGACCTGCTCGTGGAGCCGGCCGAGCAGGCCTTGGCCAAGGCACTTGCCAGCACCGCTCCTGATGCCGATGCCGCCTTTGCGCAAGGCGAGTTTGCCGCCTCGCTGCAGCGCCTGGCGGCCCTCAGAGGCCCGGTGGATGCCTTCTTCGAGCAGGTCATGGTCAACGCCGACGACCCCGCCTTGCGGGCCAACCGCCTCGCACTGCTCCAGAGCCTTCACCAGGCCATGAACCGGGTCGCAGACCTCTCACGCCTGGCGCAAGCCTGACATTGACGGTCTGGAAGCCAGCAGGTCGATAATCTTGCCCGTGAAGCTCATCATCTTCGGCCGTGACGGAATCTTGAACGAGTACCGGCACGACCACGTCAAGGCGCCGGAGGAGTGGCAAAGCGTCCCCGGTGCGCTGGAGGCGGTTGCGCGGCTCAACCAGTCGGGTTGGCATGTTGTGGTGGCGACCAATCAGTCCGGCATCGGGCGCGGTCTGCTCGAGATGGCCAGCGTGAACGCGGTGCATGCCCACATGCACCGGCTGGCGCAGGACGTTGGCGCGCGCATCGACGCAGTCTTCTTCTGCCCCCACGCGCCCGAGGAACACTGCGATTGCCGCAAGCCACTGCCCGGCATGATGCTGGACATCGGCGCCCGCTACGGGGTGGATCTGGCCGAGGTCCCGATGGTGTGCGACACCTTGCGTGACCTGCAGGCCGCCCAGGCGGCGGGCTGTATCCCGCAGCTCGTGCTCTGTGGCCGTGCGGCGGTGCTGAGCGAGTCTGAACGCCAGGATTGGCTCAGCCGCGTGCCTCAGGCCCAGGTGCACCGCAACCTCAGCGCCATGGCAGACGCGTTGCTGGCGAGCGACCCCGACAACAACACGGTCGCGGGGGGCTTGTGATGGCCACGCTGCTGAGTGCGCTGCGGTCGGCGCTTTACGTGCTGTACCTGGCGCTCACGGTGGTCCCCTGGGCCTTGGCGGTGCTGCTGGCCTCCATCGTCATGCGTGGCGATCGAATCTACTGGATGTGCGCGGGTTGGCTGCGGGTGGCTATCTGGGGTGCCAGGGTCATCTGTGGCGTCAGGTGGCGGGTGCACGGCATGGAGCATGTGCCGACGGCTGCCGATTCCCGCTCGGCGGTTCTTCTGGCCAGCAAGCACCAGAGCACCTGGGAAACCTTTGCCTACCCCACGCTGATGCCGCACCCCTTGGCGTATGTCTTCAAGCGTGAGTTGCTGTACGTGCCGTTCTTTGGCTGGGCCATGGGTCGCATGGACATGATCCACATCGACCGTTCCCGTCGCAACGAGGCTTGGAACAAGGTCGAGCGCCGGGGCCGTGAACTGTTTGCCAAGGGAACCTGGGTGATCATGTTCCCCGAGGGCACACGCATCGCGCGGGGCCAGCGTGGGCAGTACAAGACCGGCGCCACGCGGCTGGCGATCGCCGCCGGCGTGCCGGTGGTGCCCATCGCCGTGACGGCCGCCAAGTGCTGGCCAAGAAAGAGCTTCCTCTTGCGCCCCGGCATGGTGGACGTGTCCATCGGGCCTCCCATCAGCCCGGCAGGGCGTGCCGCCGAAGAGATGATGCGCGAGGTGGAGACGTGGATCGAGACCGAGATGCAGCGCCTCGACCCCGAGGCTTACGCCCCGCGTGACAAGGATTCGGCCCAGCCGACATAGCGCTTGGGCAACGGTGCGGCATAGTCGCCCCGCTTGCTGGTGCGCAGGCCCAGCCCGACCAGCGCCTCGGCAAAGCGCACCGCGACGGCGACACCATCGATCACCGGGACACCCAGGCGCTCCTGCAGCTGGGCGCACAGGGGCGCCATGCCTGCGCACCCCAGGACCACCGCACCACTGCCGTCCCGCGACAGGGCTTCCCGGGCGGCCGCCTCGATCTCCGCGACGGTGGACGCTGACGGGTCTTCCAGGTTGAGCACCGGGATGTCGGTGCCGTGCACGCCGCGGCAGTGCCGCTCGAAGCCATAACGCTGCACCAGGTGCTCGGCCATGATGCAGGTGCGCTTCATGGTCGTGACCACCGAGAACCCGGTTGCCAGCATCGATGCTGCATGAAAAGCCGCCTCGGCGATGCCCAGCACGGGTGCGGCCGAGACCTCCCGCGCGGCGTCCAGGCCGGGGTCGCCGAAGCAGGCAATGATGGTTGCGTCATGGGCGGGCACGGCGGCGGAGCCCAGCAGCGCCGCCACCCCCGCTGCCGCGATGGTCTCCTCGAAGTGGCCTTCGATCGACAGGGGCCCGAATTCGGGCTGCAGGGCCAGCACCTCGCTGCCCGGGCTGGCGGCGGCCTGAGCGGCGCGCCCGATGGCGGCCGTCATGGCCGTGGACGTGTTGGGGTTCAGAACCAGCAATCTCATCGGGTTACCTCGCATGACGCATCTATTCTTGTATACAAAACTCCGGTCGTCCACGAACCTTCTTGGGGCTTGGCGCACCGTTTGTGTGCAAAGGCCGGTGTCTTGGAGGCTTGTACCCGTGGCAACCCGAACACGTTCTGGTGCGTCGGCATGCACACGAAGGGCAGTCTTTGGCACAGGCTTTGCATACGATCTTCACCAAGCAGGGATCGCACCAGGGCATCTGGCACAGAAATGGCTGGGTACCTGGCGATGCCTTCAACGGGCTGGCGCCAATGCGGCGCTCTGCGTTGTGTTTGTTCGGCCTAGCACCACTACAGGAGTTGAGATGTCGTTGTCTGTTGTTCAACCGTTGTCCCGCCGTCGCTGGCCTGCCAGCCTGCTGGGTGCCCTGGCCGCAGCCGGCCTGCTCTCGGCTGCCCCGGCGCTCGCGCAGGAAAAGGTACTGCGCATCGCCATGACCGCTGCGGACATTCCGCGCACCCTGGGTCAGCCTGACCAGGGCTTCGAAGGCAACCGTTTCACCGGCATTCCGATGTACGACGCCTTGACCCACTGGGACCTGTCCAAGGCCGATGCCCCGAGCGTGCTGATCCAGGGCCTGGCGCTGAGCTGGGCCGTCGATGCCAAGGACAAGACCAAATGGGTCTTCAAGTTGCGCCCGAACGTCAAGTTTCATGACGGCAGCGCCTTCAATGCCGACGCCGTGGTGTGGAACGTGCGCAAGGTGCTCGACAAGGACGCGCCCCACTTTGACGCCAGCCAGGTGGGTGTGACGGCCAGCCGCATGCCGACGCTGCGCAGCGCCCGCAAGATCGATGACCTGACCGTTGAGCTGACGACCTCGGAACCCGATTCCTTCCTGCCGCTGAACCTGACCAACCTGTTCATGGCCAGCCCTGCCCACTGGCAGAAGAAGTTTGAGGCCGCCGCCGGTGCCACGCCGGCCGACAAGGCCAGGGCCGCCTGGACGGCCTTTGCGGCCGATTCCTCGGGCACCGGCCCGTTCCGCATGGCCCGCTTTGTGCCGCGCGAGCGTCTGGAAGTGGTGGCCAACAAGGCCTACTGGGACCCCAAGCGCACACCCAAGATCGACCGCGTCGTGATGCTGCCCATGCCGGAAGCCAATGCACGCACGGCGGCCCTTCTGTCGGGGCAGGTCGACTGGATCGAAGCGCCGGCCCCGGACGCGATGGGCACCATCCGCCAACGCGGCTTCAACGTCCACTTCAACCCCCAGCCGCACGTGTGGCCCTGGCAGCTCAGCTTTGCCGAAGGCTCGCCTTGGCTGGACAAGCGGGTGCGCCACGCCGCCAACCTGTGCGTCGACCGCGCCGGCCTGCTCAAGCTGCTGGGCGGCATGATGGGTGTACCCAAGGGCTCGGTGGCGCCGGGCCACCCCTGGTGGGGCAACCCCAAGTTCGACATCCGCTACGACCCCGATGCTGCGCGCAAGCTGATGGCCGAGGCTGGCCACTCCGCCGCCAAGCCGCTGAAGGTCAAGGTACAGATCAGCGCCAGCGGTTCCGGCCAGATGCAGCCGCTGCCGATGAATGAGTTTGTCCAGCAGTCACTGAAGGCCTGCCACTTCGATGTGCAGTTTGACGTGATCGAGTGGAACACGCTGTTCACCAACTGGCGCAAGGGCGCGAAGGACCCTTCGGCCAATGGCGCCAACGCCATCAACGTCAGTTTCGCGACGATGGATCCGTTCTTTGCGATGGTCCGCTTCACCAGCACCAAGACCTTCCCGCCGGTGTCCAACAACTGGGGTTACTTCGGCAACCCCGAGTTTGACAAGCTGATCGCTGACGCTCGCAGCGCCTTCGAGGACAAGGCGCGTGACGCGGCCTTGGCCAAGCTGCACGCCCGCATCGTCGAGGAAGCGCCGTTTGTGTGGATTGCGCATGACGTCGGCCCCCGTGCGATGAGCACCAAGGTGAAGAACGTCGTGCAACCGCGCAGCTGGTTCATCGACATCGCTCCGATGACGATGGACTGAAGGCCGAGCGGTGTTTGCCTTCCTGTTGCGCCGCTTTGTCTACACGCTGCCCATCATGGGTGGCGTGGCCCTGGTCTGCTTTGCACTGGTGCACCTGGCGCCGGGTGACCCGCTGGTGTCCATTCTGCCGCCCGATGCCAGTGCAGAGCTGCAGGCGCAGCTGCGAACGCTCTACGGCTTTGACCGCAGCCTGCCGGAGCAGTTCTTCAGCTGGGTCTGGCGGGCGCTTCAGGGGGACCTGGGCACCAGCATCGCCAGCAGCCGGCCGGTGGCTGACGAAGTCCTCAAGGCGGTGGGCAACACCCTGCGGCTGGCCGTGATGGCCACGCTGATCGGTTTCTTCTTCGGCTGCCTGTTCGGTTTTGTCGCCGGCTACTTCCAGGGCAGCTGGGTCGACAAGGCGGCGTCCATGTTGTCGGTGCTGGGTGTCAGTGTTCCGCATTACTGGCTGGGCATGGTGCTGGTCATCGTCTTTGCCGTGCTGCTGCCCTGGCTGCCGGCCAGTGGTGCCGGCCCCGGCAGCAGTGCCGACTGGGTCTGGAACTGGGAACACATTCGCCACATGGTGCTGCCGGCGCTGACGATGAGCGTGATTCCCATGGGCATCATCGCGCGTACCGTGCGTGCCTTGGTCTCCGAGATCCTGGCGCAGGAGTTTGTCGTGGGTTTGCGGGCCAAGGGCCTGACGGACTTCGGCATCTTCCGTCACGTGGTCAAGAACGCCGCGCCCACGGCATTGGCGGTGATGGGCCTGCAGCTGGGTTACCTGCTGGGGGGCTCCATCCTGATCGAAACCGTGTTTGCCTGGCCAGGTACAGGCTTCCTCCTGAACAGTGCCATCTTCCAGCGCGACCTGCCGCTTCTGCAGGGCACCATCCTCGTGCTGGCCATGTTCTTCGTGCTGCTCAACCTCGTGGTGGATGTCATTCAGAGCCTGCTGGACCCGCGCATTGCGCGCTGACTTGCGAAGGATAGCTGCATGTCTCCCCTCACACCCGCCGCTGCCGCCGCGGCGCCCGCGCTGGCCTCCGTCGCCTTTGAGCGCTCTCCCGGCTACTGGCAGACGGTCCTGCGGCGCCTGTGGCGTGACCCGGTGGCCATCGGTGCGGGCCTGGTCATCGCGGGCCTGTTGCTGCTGGCCGCTTTCGGGCCTCAGCTGGCACCCGCCGACCCCTACGCCTCGTCCATCCTGAACCGGCTCAAGCCCATCGGCTTCGAGAACCACCCCCTGGGCACCGACGAACTGGGCCGCGACATCCTCAGCCGGCTGATCGTGGGCACGCAGCTGAGCCTGTTCATGGGCATCACCCCGGTGCTGTGCGCCTTCGTGATCGGCTCGTGCATCGGCATCGTGGCGGGTTACGCCGGTGGCGCGCTGAACACCGTCATCATGCGCACCATCGATGTGTTCTACGCTTTCCCGTCGGTGCTGCTGGCGATTGCGCTGTCGGGTGCGCTGGGCGCCGGCATCACCAATTCGCTCATCTCGCTGACAGTGGTGTTCATCCCGCCCATCGCCCGGGTGGCCGAGAGTGTCACCACGCAGATCCGTACCCGTGACTTCGTCGAGGCGGCGCGGGCGAGCGGAGCCCATGCCTTCACCATCGTCCGGGTGCATGTGCTCGGCAATGTGCTGGGCCCCATCTTTGTCTACGCCACCAGCCTGATTGCCGTGAGCATGATCCTCGCGTCAGGGCTGAGCTTCCTGGGCCTGGGGGTCAAGCCACCCGAGCCCGAGTGGGGCCTGATGCTGAACACCCTTCGCACGGCCATCTACACCCAGCCGGCGGTGGCCGCACTGCCGGGTGTGATGATCTTCGTCACCTCCATCGCCTTCAACCTGCTGTCGGACAGCCTTCGCAGCGCCATGGAGATCAAGGCATGAGTGCCGACTTCAGCCATCTGACGTGCCAGCGCGCTGTCTGCCCCTGGAGGGCTGTTCGATGACCACCGCCGTGCAGCCACCGCCGCTGTTGACGGTGCAGGGGCTGGTCAAGCACTTTCCGCTGAAGAAGGATCTGTTCGGCCGGGGCGGCGGCGTCGTGCGCGCCGTTGACGGCGTCAGCTTCGCCGTCCGCTCGGGTGAAACCTTGGGCATCGTGGGCGAGTCAGGCTGCGGCAAGAGCACGACGGCGCGCCTGCTGATGCACCTGATCCAGCCGGACAACGGCGACATCATCTTCGAAGGCAAGGCGGTGGGCAGCCGTGACCTCGGCCTCAAGGAATACCGTCGCCAGGTGCAGATGGTCTTCCAGGACAGCTACGCTTCCCTGAACCCACGCCTGACGATCGAAGACTCCGTTGCCTTTGCCCCGCAGGTGCACGGCACCCCACGTCGCGAGGCGGTGGAACGTGCGCGAAACCTGCTGTCCCGCGTGGGTCTGGAGCCTCGTCGCTTTGCCGAACGTTATCCGCATGAGCTTTCCGGCGGCCAGCGTCAGCGGGTCAACATCGCCAGGGCGCTGGCGCTGCAGCCCAGGGTGATCATCCTGGATGAGGCCGTGTCGGCGCTGGACAAGTCGGTCGAGGCGCAGGTGCTCAACCTGCTGATGGAGCTCAAGCAGGACTTTGGCCTGACCTACCTCTTCATCAGCCACGACCTGAACGTCGTCGAGCACATGAGCGACCGAGTCCTGGTGATGTACCTGGGTCAGATTGTCGAGATCGGCGATGCCCAGGCGATGTTTGCCGAGCCGCAGCACCCGTACACCCGGGCGCTGCTGTCCAGCATCCCGGCGGTGGACCCCGACGATCGCACCGAGGTGCCCCCGCTGGCCGGGGACCCGCCCAACCCCATCAACCCGCCCAGCGGTTGCCGCTTTCACACCCGCTGTGCGATGGCCCAGCCGGCGTGCAGCCAGCGAGTGCCCGTGCTCAAGCCTGTTGCAGGCAGTGCATCGTCACCCCAAACCGCCCGTGAGGCACGCCAGCCCAGCGACGCAGTGGCCTGCCTGATGTACGAAGCTGACAGCGGCCATTCGGCCGCGCCAGGCCTGCGGGAGGCGGCATGAACAACCTGGCCAGAGTGGAAGAGCACCCGATGGTGGCAGAGCCTTCCCCTGCATCCGACCCCTTCGTGCGCATCGAGGGCCTGACGGTCACGTTCACGGGCGGTCGAAAGCCCGTGCGCGCCGTCGGCGGGGTTGATCTGGACGTGCAGCGGGGTGAGGTCATCGCGCTGATCGGCGAAAGCGGTTCGGGCAAGAGTGTCACCCTGCGTTCGCTGCTGCGCCTGCATGCGCCGCGCCGTACGCAGATGGCCGGGCGCCTGCAGGTGGGCGGCCGAGATGTACTGGCCATGGGCACGCGCGAGCTCGCCGACTACCGCGGCAAGGTCTGCTCCATGATTTTCCAGGAGCCGCTGCTGGCGCTCGACCCGGTCTACACCGTGGGCGCGCAGATCGTCGAATCCATCCTGCGCCATGAGTCCATCGGGCGTGAGCAGGCCCGCCAGCGCGCGCTGGAGCTCTTTGAACGGGTGCGCATTCCCAGCCCCGAGCGGCGGCTGGCCGCCTACCCGCACGAGATGAGCGGTGGCATGCGCCAGCGCGCCATGATTGCGCTGGCGCTGGCCTGCCGGCCCCAGCTGCTGCTGGCCGATGAGCCCACCACGGCGCTGGACGCCACGGTGCAGATCCAGGTGCTGCTGCTGTTGCGCGAACTGCAGCGCGAACTCGGGCTCTCGGTCATCTTTGTCACCCACGACATCGGCGCCGCGGTGGAGGTGGCTGACCGGGTCGCCGTGATGTATGCCGGCCGTATCGTCGAGGAAGGGCCGGTGCGGCAGGTCATTCGCACACCGCGTCATCCCTACACCCAGGCCCTGCTGCGCAGCCGCGCCCACGGCGCCATGGCGCGCGGCCAGCCTCTGCAGACCATCGCCGGTGCGCCGCCCGATCTGTCGGCCCTGCCTGACGGCTGTGCCTTTGCCGAGCGCTGTCCACAGGCCGAGCCAGCCTGCCGGGAAGGTGCTGCCATGCCCATTCGCTGGGTGGCGTCCAGCCACCAGGTACGCTGTCGGCGCGCTGAAGGCCCTTCATCATGATGCTCTCCACCGCCCACGGCTTCATGCCGTACCCGCCGGTGCCGGTGCCCTGCGCCGCCACCGGCCCGCTGTCTGGCCTGCGCTTTGGCGTCAAGGACCTGTTTCACGTCGCCGGCTACCCCACCAGCGGCGGCCAGCCCCTGCTGCTGGCCCTGAGCGGCATTCAGACCCGAACGGCGCCCACCGTGCAGCGGCTGCTGGATGCCGGGGCGGCACTGGCCGGCAAGACCATCACCGACGAACTGGCCTTTTCGATGAACGGCCAGAACGCCCACTTCGGCGCGCCGCTCAACGGTGCTGCACCCGACCGCATCACGGGCGGGTCGTCGTGTGGCAGTGCCTCGGCGGTGTCACACGCCACGGTGGACTTTGCCGTGGGCACGGACACCGGCGGCTCCGTTCGGGCACCGGCGAGCCACTGCGGCCTGGTCGGCCTGAGGCCCAGCCACGGCCGGGTGAGCCTGCAGGACACCCTGGACCTGGCCCCCAGCTTCGACACCTGCGGCTGGTTTGCACGCGACATCGCCGTGTTTGCGCGGGTGGCGGACATCCTGCTGGGCGCGGATGCGAAGCCCCTGCCGCCCCAGGTACGGCTGCTGTGGCCCCACGAACTGTGGGCCCTGGCCACCCCCGAGGCCTTGGCGGCCCTGGACGGGCCCGCCCAGCGGCTGCAGGCTCAATGGGGCCAGGCCCAGCCGGTGGATGTGGTGCTGGACAGCCTGGACACGATGTATTGGGCCTTTCGCTACCTGCAGGGGCGCGAGGCCTGGATGACCGATGGTGACTTCATCGAACGGCACCGCCCCGTCCTGGGGCCTGGTGTGGCCGAGCGCTTTGCCTGGTCGCGCCAGGTCAGCGATGCTCAGGTGGCAGAGGCCACCGCGTTCAGGCGCCGCTTCTCGGCCCACCTGCTCGCCTTGCTGGGCGACGACGGCGTGATGGTGCTGCCGACCATGCCCGACATCGCCCCGCTGCGCAGCGAAGGCGAGGCCGGGCTGGAGGACTACCGCAACCGCGCCATCCGGCTGTTGTGCGCCTCAGGGCTGGCCGGCTGTCCGCAGCTGACGCTGCCCCTGGCGCAGCGCAATGGCGCACCGCTGGGCGTGTCACTGCTGGCGGCCCCGGGCCGTGACCGCAGCCTCGTGGCACTCGCCGAGCGTCTCGCCTGACGGCCGCCGCCTCAGGCCTCGGCCAGGCCGGCCCGTTCCAGCATGGCTTCCAGCAACACCTGGGCGCCGGCGGCCAGGTGTTCAGGGCTGGCATCCTCGATCTCGTTGTGCGAGATGCCATCCTTGCACGGCACAAAGATCATGGCCGTGGGTGCCGTCCTGGCCACATACACCGCGTCGTGGCCGGCGCCGCTGACGATGTCCAGCGCGTCGTGACCGTTGCGTCGCGCCGCGAGCCGGATGCTCTCGAGCAGGCTGGCGTCGAAGGGTTGTGGCACAAAGTCCACCACCGGCTGAACCTGCACCTCAATGCGTCCTCGTGCCTGTTCCACCAGCGCCGAGACGGCGGCATGCAGTGCGGCGTCCATGCGTGCCAGCCCGCCGGCATCGGCGTGGCGAAAGTCCACGCTGAAGCGGACCTTGCCCGGGATCACATTGCGCGAATTGGGGTGCACCTGCACCATCCCCACAGTGCCGCGGGCGTGCGGCTGCTCGGCCATCGCGATGGCCTGAACCTGTTGCATCAGCTGGGTCGCTGGCAGCAGCGCGTCGCGGCGCAAGCCCATCGGCGTGGGCCCGGCGTGCGCTTCCATGCCCTGCACCGTGACGTCGTACCAGCGCTGCCCCAGCGCCCCCGTCACGGCGCCGATCACCCGCCCGGCGTCTTCGAGTACCGGCCCTTGTTCGATGTGCGCCTCGAAGTAGGCGTCAAAGCGAGGCGCACCCTCGGCCAGCGCCGCCGGGGTTTCACCTGCCTGTCCGATGCGCTGCAGGGCGTCGGCGACGCTGATGCCCTCGGTGTCCCGGGCCGCCAGCGCATGGGCCAGCGGGAAGGCGCCGGCATACACACCCGAGCCCATCATCACGGGCACAAAGCGCGAGCCTTCCTCGTTGGTCCACACACACACCTCCAGCGGAGCCTGGGTACGGATGCCCTGGTCGTTCAGCGTGGCCAGCACCTCCAGGCCGGCCAGCACGCCATAGTTGCCGTCAAACCTGCCGCCGGTGGGTTGGGTATCGATGTGGCTGCCGGTGGCCACGGCCAGGCGTCCAGGGTCCGTGCCGGCGCGGCGTGCAAAGAGGTTTCCCAAGGCGTCCACCCGCACGCTGCAGCCCAGCTCGCGCGCCCACGCAGAGAAACGTTCTCGGCCTTGACGGTCCTCCTCGGTCAGGGCCAGCCGGCAGACGCCGCCCCTGGGAGTGGCGCCGATGGCGGCCAGCGCCATCAGGCGTTGCCACAGCCGATCGCCGTCAATGCGGGGCAGGCCGAGCGGTGTGGTGTCGCGGCCTTGGGCCAGGTGTTCAGGCGCGTTCATGGGGCATGGCCTCGCGGGTGGGCGTGTTGGGGAGCTGTGTCAGGGGATGTTTCGTGGGCTGTGGCGGTGACGGTCCTGCAAGACCCGCCACGGCGCCTCCGCTCAGTCCGAGAATCTAAGCCATGTTGACCGATCCGCCGAACGCCAATCCACCCAGCCAGCGCACGGCCACCGAACGGGTCTACGGCAACATCTACCGCGCCATGATCGAGCACCGGCTTCAGCCGGGTGCATGGCTTCGCGAAGAAGAGCTGGCCGAGACCTTCGGCGTGTCGCGCACCGTGGTGCGCCAGGCCCTGCAGCGCCTGGCCCAGGACCACCTGATCGAGCTGCAGCACAACCGGGGCGCCCGGGTGGCCCAGCCCAGCCTTCGGGAAGCCGAACACGTGTTCGAGGCGCGTCGCGTGGTCGAGTGCGAAGTGGCGCGGCGCCTGGGTGGCAGTCTTGACCCTGAACAGCTTGACGCGCTACGACGGCTGGTCATGGCCGAGGCCGAGGCCGATGCCCGCGGTGACCACGGTGCGGCTGTGCGCATCTCGGGAGAGTTTCACCAGGCGCTGGCGCGCATGCACGGCAATCCACTCTTCTGCCGCTGGCTCGACGGCCTCTTGCCCACCACTTCACTGTTGATGGTGTCATTCAAGACCAGTGGCGGGCCGGTGTGCGTGGCGCACCGTCATGCCGAGCTGCTGGACGCCCTGGCGCACAGCAGTGCTGCGGCCGCCGCCGAGATGCGCCGGCACCTGAAGGAGCTCGAGCGCGCACTTACCACCGATGCAGCACGGCAGCCTGCCTTGCGCGATGTGTTTGCACCGTACCGAGAGGCTCCCGACGACCATGGCTGAGCCGGGATCACCCTGGGGTCGTGCGCTCAGCCGGGCATGGAGGCGCTGCCTACAATCCGTGTCCAAGATGGGATTGCGCCTTGAGCCACGTCAGCTGAGCCTGTTTGTCGAGGACGAGCCTTCCGGGCCGTGTCCCGCAGGCACGGGTCTGCGGGCGGCCCCGCCGTCGCCGGGCCTCTATCCCGAGAGTGGAGCGCCTACAGCGGGCAGCACGTCAGGCGGTTCGCAGCCCTTGCCGGGCGCTGGCCGGCCTGGCCACCTGGCGCGTGACGCCGTCGATCCACTGCATCCCCCGCCCGCGTCCTCCGCGGGTTCCGTTATCTTCCAGCATCCCAAGGCGCTGCACCACGTGGTGCTCGAGGGCCACCGTGTGGGCTACGAGTTCCGCCGGGCCAAGCGCCGATCCATCGGTTTTGTCATCACCGAACAAGGGCTGAGCGTCAGCGCACCCCGCTGGGTGGGGCATGGCGAAGTCGATGCCGCACTGCGTGAAAAGTCCCGGTGGATCGTTCGCAAGCTGCGCGAGCGCGAGGACCGCTCACGCCGCATGGCCCAGGCACGCATCGAGTGGCGCGACGGTGCGGCCATACCCTTCCTGGGCGAAACGGTCATCGTGGTGCTGGATCCCCGTTGCACCGGCGCCATTCTGAATACCGATGCCCAGGCGCTGCCGGGTGTGCCGCGCCTGACGCTGCACGTGGGTCTGCCACAGCACGCCGAGCCTGAGCAGTTGAGAGAAGCCGTCCAGAGCTGGCTGCAGCGCCAGGCACGGCGCATCTTCGAAGAGCGTTGCCAGGCCTACGCGCAGCGCCTGGGCGTGCGCTTCACGCGCCTGTCGCTCAGCTCCGCCTCCACCCGCTGGGGCAGCGCCAGCGCCGACGGCTCCATCCGCCTGAACTGGCGCCTGGTGCACTTTGGCATGCCCATCCTCGATTACGTGGTCGCGCATGAACTGGCTCATCTGCGTGAGATGAACCACAGCGAGGCCTTCTGGGAAGTGGTGCGCTCGGTGATGCCCGATTACGAGCACCTGCGTGGCCGCCTCAAGGCCGAGGTGTTGCCCGACCTGGGCTGATGGGCGGCCTCGCTGGCCATCGATCCAAGACAGCCGGCGTGCGCATGGCGGCCAGAACGGCCTGCAGGTTCCTAGAATCGTGTCTACCCTTCAGCACCTCTGCACGGACGCCACGCCATGAACAACCTGCCCGGCCTTGATTTCGAACTTGGCGATGACATCAACGCCTTGCGAGATGCCGTGCGTGACTTTGCCCAGGCGGAGATCGCCCCCCGCGCCGCCGAGATCGACCGCACCGACCAGTTTCCAATGGACCTGTGGCGCAAGATGGGTGAACTGGGTGTGCTGGGCATCACCGTGCCTGAAGCCTATGGCGGGGCCGGCATGGGTTACCTCGCCCACATGGTGGCGATGGAGGAGATCAGCCGCGCCAGTGCCAGCGTGGGGCTGAGCTATGGCGCGCACAGCAACCTGTGTGTCAACCAGATCAAGCGCAACGGCACCGAGGCTCAGCGCCAGAAGTACCTGCCCAAGCTGATCACCGGGGAACATGTGGGCGCGCTGGCCATGAGCGAACCCGGTGCCGGCAGCGATGTCATCAGCATGAAGCTCAAGGCCGAGGACAAGGGCGGCTACTACCTGCTCAACGGCAACAAGATGTGGATCACCAACGGCCCGGATGCCGACACGCTGGTGGTCTATGCCAAGACCGAGCCCGAACTGGGCGCTCGGGGTGTCACGGCCTTCCTCATCGAGAAGGGCATGCCCGGGTTCTCGATCGCCCAGAAGCTGGACAAGCTGGGCATGCGCGGCAGCCACACCGGTGAGCTGGTGTTCCAGAACGTCGAGGTGCCGGCCAGCCAGGTGCTGGGTTCCCTCAACGGTGGCGCCAAGGTGCTGATGAGCGGGCTCGATTACGAACGCGCCGTGCTGGCCGCCGGGCCCATCGGGATCATGCAGGCGGTGATGGATAACGTCATACCGTATGTACACGACCGCAAGCAGTTTGGCCAGAGCATCGGCGAGTTCCAGCTCATCCAAGGCAAGCTGGCCGACATGTACACCGTGCTGCAGGCCGGGCGCGCCTTCTGCTACACCATCGGCAAGAACCTGGACAAGCTGGGCAGCGAGCACGTGCGCCAGGTGCGCAAGGATTGCGCCAGCGTCATCCTGTGGTGTGCCGAGAAAGCCACCTGGATGGCCGGTGAGGGCGTGCAGATCTTTGGCGGCAATGGCTACATCAATGAGTACCCGTTGGGCCGCCTGTGGCGCGATGCGAAGCTGTACGAGATTGGCGCGGGCACCAGCGAGATTCGCCGGATGCTGATTGGGCGGGAGCTGTTTGCGGAGACGATGTGAGCCTCAGCGGGCGACGGCTCGCCGGGGTCGTTGCGGCCGGCTGGTGCCTGTCGTGGGCGTGCTGGGCGGGTGCGCCGTCACCGCTGAGCATCGGTCTGACAGTGGCGGGTTCAACCGCCGCTCAGCCGGCCGCCGCAGAGACGGCGACTGCACCGGCCACGGGCCCTGCCGCGCCGCTCGGTCGCCCGCGGGTGGCGCTGGTGCTGTCTGGAGGTGGCGCTCGGGGGTTTGCCCACCTGGGTGTCATCAAGGTGCTGCACGAGTACCGGGTGCCGGTGGACATGGTCTGGGGCACCAGCATGGGCGCCGTGGTGGGCGGTGCCTACGCGGCTGGGCGTTCCACTGGCGAGTTGCAGCAACTGGTGCGCACCATCGACTGGGACGGCATGTTCCAGGACCGCCCGCCCCGCGAGGCACTCAGCCCGCGGCGGCGCGATGAAGACCTGGCCCTGCCTTCCCGCGTCGAGTTTGCGCTGGGTGCCGCCGGCCTGAGCCTGCCGCCGTCGACGGCCGGAAACGCGGCCCTGGAGCTGGCGCTGGCGCGCCTGCTGCCCGAAGGCCTGCATCAGCGTCCTTCGCAGGCGCTGCCCATTCCGTTTGGCTCGGTGGCCTCCGACATCGTCACCGGTGCTGCTGTCAACCAGTCCGCCACGCCGGTTTTCCAGGCACTGCGTGCCTCGTTGTCGGTACCGGGCGTGTTCTCGCCTGTTCGTGTGAACCAGCGCCTGCTGGTGGATGGTGGGCTGGTGCGCAACCTGCCCGTGGACATGGCCCGCGCGGCCGGAGCGGACGTCATCATTGCCGTCAACGTCGGCACGCCCTTGGGTGATGACGAGCGTGAGCTGGCCAGCTCGGTGGGCGTGATGCGCCAGATGCTGGCCTTGCTGACGGAGCAGAACGTCACGCAGTCGCTGTCAGAGCTGACGCCAGCCGACATCCTGATCACGCCGGCCCTGGGGCGCGTGGGCTTTCTGGCCTTCAAGGAGTACGCACTCGCCGAGCAGGAGGGCGAAGCCGCGGCCCGCCATGTCGCCGAACGGCTGAGGGCCCTTTCGCTGCCACCGGCGCAGTGGGCACAGCACCTGGCTGCCCGTGAACAGCTGCGTCAGGCTGCGGCGACGCCGGCGCTTCCCCTGGCCAGCGTACAGGCGACCGGCCTGGAGAAGCTCGACGCCGCGTCGCTGGTTGCGCAGGCGGGGCTCAAGCCCGGCCAGCCCGTGACCACTGAAAAGGCCTACGAGGCCGCCACCCGTCTGTATGCCGATGGGCTGGTCTCTCGCGTCTCGGTGGGCGTCCGTGACCTGGCCAACGAACGCCACCTCACACTGGACGTGCAGGAAGCCCAGTGGGCCCGCAGCCGCTTGCGCCTGGGCCTGGAGATGTCCAGTGACTTCCGTGATTCAAGTGCGTTTTCACTGGCTGGCATGTACGTGGCGGGCCCACTGACCCGGGCAGGTACCGAGTGGCGCACCGTCGCCCGCATCGGCTCGCGGCGCGAGCTCAGCACCGAGCTGTGGCAGCCGCTGGCGATCGGATCACCGTGGTTTGGCAGCCTGATGCTCGAGCTCAATGGCTCGCCCAGCGATGTCTACGTCGGCAACGAACTGGCTGCCCGCGTGAGCTGGCGCACGCATGAGAGCACCCTGCGTCTGGGGCGGCGCCTGGGCGAATGGGGCGAGGTCAGGGCCGGCGCCAGCGCCGGCGGCTACACCTTGCGCACGCTGCTGCCCGAGGGCGAGCCCGTGCGGCGCGGCAAGGACCGCCACTGGCTGGTGGAGCTGCGTGGCGACACGCTGGATTCATTGGGCTTCCCAACGGCAGGGCATCTGGTGGGCCTGACATGGCACCGGCCGTTCGGGCTGGAAGCCGGCGAGACCCGTCAATCACAAATGCTGCTGCAGGGCTTGAAGGCCTTCCGCCATGGTGTCTGGTCAGGGCACGTCTACGCCGAACGCAGCCGTTCCACGGGTGACGCGCTGGCGCCTGCTGCCTTGGGAGGGTTTTGGCGGCTGACCGGACTGCCCATCGATTCACTCCGCGGCAACACCGTGGTGTTGGGCCGCCTAGTGATGGCGCGTGAGCTGGCGGCTTTGCCACCGGTGCTCGGGCGAGCCGTCAGGGCTGGCTTCTCTCTGGAGGCCGGTGATGTGCTGGGGCCGGGCGAGACCTTGCAGGCGGGGCAGATGCGACGCGCCGGCAGCCTGTTCCTGTCGGGTGACACGCGGTTTGGTCCGGTTTACCTGGCCATGGGTGGGACGGGTGGCCAGCCGCTGAAGTTCTACCTGTTCCTGGGCCCGATCTGGTAATGCTGGCTCTTGGTTTTGCGAGAGCCCATCCGGACGGTTTCGACGCGTCGGGCCAGGGGCGCCTCATGGCGTGCCACCGGCCTGGCAGGTCCGTCATCGCTTGATCAGCAGCGGCCGTTGCCGCAGCCCGCCGGAAACATCGGAATGATCTGCGCGATCACAAAGGTGACGTTCGGGTTGCGTGTGCGGGCGTAGTTCAGGATGGCCGAGTAGGCTGCCAGCACCGAGGCGGGATCGGCGCCGCCCCAGGCGTCGTTGGTACCGGAGTGCACCAGCACCACGTCGGAGGCATACGCGTGGAACCACACTGACAGGTCGCGCTGGTCTGCCCAGCGGCGTCCGTCCCAGGAGCCTGACCCGGCCGGGCGCATGATGACCCTGACCTTGTGGCCACCGATGGCCGCGTGGTCAGGGTCTGCAGAGGCCTGGCCTCCCCGCATCGGACTGACGTGACTCAGGGTGCGCCAGCCGGCAGACGCCAACTGGCTCCATCGGAAGCCGCCATAACCGCCTTCAGTGATGGTGCCGATGGGCATGATCTTGCAGATGCCGTTGGCGGGCAGCGGGATCTGGCCATTCCCGAGACCGGCCGCCCCTTGTCGATCCGAATGCGGTTGACACCCGCGACGACCGCAATGGTCAAGCCATTGATCTGCCCAAAGCTCTGCCAGCTGCCCGTGGGGGCAAAGTCGATAACACCTGACGGACCGTTGGCCGTCACGCGGGTGCCGGTGATCACCAGGCGGTGGGTACTGTTGAAGGCATAGGCGCTGGCCTAGCGCACTGACAGCGCGGCTTGCTCGGCCATGGCGGCGTTGAACCTCAACTCGACCGCGGCGCCGCTGGCGTTCAGATTGCCCACGACCAGCCCTCCCGACGCGGACGCGGCGCTCTGGACGCGAGCCCCGACGCCAGGCTAGTGACCTCAGCCTGCATCGTGAGCGTACTCAGCGCAGGCAGTGGCGGTGGAGGTGGCGGTGGAGGCGGTGATGCATCACCATTGATCCGCACAACGCGGAACCGGTCGACATCGGCCGAGGTGAGGTCGCTCTCGTCTTGCTGAATCCGCGCCGCGGATGTCCCCACCGGGAGCCGCAGCTTGGCAACGAAGGCCTGGTCAAGCTGGGCCCGGTCATCCGTGCTGTCCAGCTTCAGCTGGGCCGTGCGCGTGCCGTTCTGGTCCGTCATCAGCCCGCTGCCGGTGCTGCCGCCAATGTTCTCCAGCGTTGTCCAGATCTAACGTGTCGATGCTGGCGCTGTCGGCGTCCTCAGCTTCTTGGCGCACACCGTCGCCCGTTGAGGTCCTAACGCCGGATCCCAGCGGCTCGCCGCCAGCACTGCCGGGTGCCGGGGCTTCAGTCTTGGGAGTGTCTGCGCCCGGCTGTGGGTCTGAAGCGCTCCCAAACCCACCAGCACCAGGCAGGCCAGCGCCACGGGCGCCAGGGTTGCCAGCGGGCGCAACTGCCCTGTGTGTCTCTGTGATGAGGCAGGATGGCGGCCTGCGATGGTGGGCTGCGTTCTCAACGACATGGATATGGGCCAATCCCATTGTTTGGGAGGCGCCCTTGGCGAGCGCCCGTTGCGCAGCCCCAGTGCGGGCTCGAGTCGAGACGGTATGTCGGTTGCCCCGCCATGTCCGTCAATCGATGTTGTCAAGCGAGACCAGGAACCGACCCCTTGTGTTACCTCACGGAAGAAGGCTTTCCGTGAGGGACGGTCGTTTCAGACTTCTTCGCGCTCTTGATGGCTGTGGGCATGTGGTCGAAGGGGTCGGCGGTGGGCAAAGAAGTCCACCTCGACGTAGCCTGGCGAAGGATCGGCCCAGTTGCCGAACGTGCCGATCGGCACCGCCCGCCGCACGGCGGAGCTGAGGCTGGCGGCGAGCCTGCGTCCCTTCGCTCTGGCCAGCCGGGCAGGCGCGAGGAGGCGGTCAATGGTTGCTGGGCTCACCGCTGCCCACTGCACTTGCAGGCCCGAGTTCTCCTCAAGCTTGCCGTGCCGTAACAGCGCTGGCAGGAGCGTCGGGATCATTACCTTGAGGCGCTTGGAGCAAACGCTGTCGATGACCTCCCACAACACGCACAGCGCCTCGCGCACGGCAGTGTCGTACCGGACGCTTGGTCTGCGCTTCTCGGGCGCCGTACGGGGCCCGGCAAGTAACCTGATCGCGTGCTTGCGGTAATAGCCGGTGATGGCGAAGAACTCGACCAGGATCGCGCCGCGCTCCCCGAAGGGACTTGATCGGTACCGCGTTCACACCGCCTCGATCGGTACCTTGCGCGTTGCCATGCTGACTCGCCTTGTCGTGGTCCTCCGCTCCGACCGGACTATCTAGCCGGGGGTAAGTTACGCGAGGCACGCGTCGCCGCATCACCCTCACCGTAGCAGTTCGGGTGAGTCAATGCGCCCGGGACTCCTACGCCACATACCTGATCCACTTCGTGGTGGTCGTCTTCCTGCAGCAGCGGTCGGCTGTGTTCCGAAACTGGGCGGTCCTGCTCGTCGCAATGCTGGTGCTGTCGGTGCTGTTTGCCGCTGCCTTCGTGCGATGGGTGGAACCGCGCGTGCGCCGCGTCAGGCCGCGCTTCCACTGAGTGGCCAGAGCCATGTCGGTGCGAAGCCAGTCCACCGCGTGTACCGCTCTGCGCGAGCCACTCCGCGACCGAGCACGTGCGGCAGGTGCGGCCTGTTGGCCCGTGCTGCGGGGTATTTGCCTCGGGCTGCTGCTGGTGGTGCTCATGTCGGGTGAAACCGCTGCCCGTTTTATGGGCTTCGGTCAGCCGCCGCTGGCGCAGCGCGACCAGATCACCGAGTACCGCCTGCTGCCTGACCGCGAGTACCGCCGTGTTGTCAACCGCATTGCCATCAACCGTTACGGCATGCGCAGCGACGACTTCCGCCGCGAAGAACTTGATGCTGTGCACCACGTCCTGCTGGTGGGCGACAGCATCGTCTGCGGCGAGCACTGGATCGATCAGTCTCAGACGCTGGCCCAGCACCGGCTGCGGCTGCTGCGCGAGCATGAACCCGGTCAGCCCTGGCTGGTGAGTGCGGCAGTTGTGGGCTGCCAACCAACTGGCCTACCTGCTGCAGACAGGCCCGTTTCCTGCGCTGAGGTCGCTGGTGCGCGATCTGGTGTCCCACCATGCGCAGGTCCTGGTGGTCCTTCACCCTGCGCGGTTCGAATGGGACTTGCCTCAGCCTCTGTTTGCGGAGACCTTGATCGCTGAGGCGACTCGCGCCGCCGGGGCGGAGTTCGCGCCGGCGCTGCCAGCGTATCGAGCCGCCAGCGATGCCGGTGTGCCGCTCTACCGCGATGGCCTTCACCTGACGTCTGAGGGCAACCGCGTCCTCGTGGAGTGGTGGCACGCCCGCAGCGCCCAGGTACAGCGCTGATCCTCGCCGGAAGCCCGCCCTGCACGGCTGCTGGCCACTTGCCGCGGCAGTGCTGTTGGCTGCCCGGAAGCCTGGTGTCACCCACTGCCGCTATCCTTGGGTTTTTGCTGACCTTGTGGCGCCATCGGCGGCGCGCCGTCCAGACCATGCCCTACCGATTGCGCGACCTTTTGGAGCAGAACCGACGCTGGGCTGAGGGCGTCGAGGCCAGCAGGCCTGGCTTCTTCACCAATCTGCTGCAGCAGCAGGAGCCGCAGTACCTGTGGATTGGCTGCGCCGACAGCCGCGTGCCGGCCAACGAGATCCTGGGCCTGCTGCCTGGCGATGTGTTTGTCCACCGCAATGTGGCCAACGTGCTGGTGCACAGCGACCTGAATGCCCTCAGCGTGATGCAGTACGCCATCGACCAACTCCACGTGCGGCACATCATGGTGGTCGGTCACTACGGTTGCGGTGGCGTGACGGCGGCGCTGCACAACCGCCGTGTCGGTCTGGCTGACAACTGGCTGCGTCACGTCCAGGACGTACGCAACAAGCACCGTGGCTTTCTGGACAGCCTGCCCGACGACGATGCCCGGCTGCGAGCCCTGTGCGAGCTCAATGTGCTCGAACAGAGTCTCAACGTCTGCGAGACGACCGTGGTCCAGGACGCCTGGGCCCGCGGCCAGAGCGTGGTGACCCATGGTTGGGTCTACGGACTGCATAACGGTTTACTTCAGGATCTGGAGATGACCATACGCAACGCCGACGAAGTGCAGCCTGCCTACGCCCGGGCGCTCGCCGCGGTTCATCTGCGCCGCGGCGGCTCGGCACCGTCGGCACTGCCCAGCGCCACCAGGCTTGCCAACCCCGGTGAGACCTGAGAGCACTGGTTTGTCTGAAACCCGCGGGAAGGTCCGCTTGAAACGGACGCCACCCACTCGCCCCTGACACCCCGAGCCATGCCATGTTTCCCAACCGCCTGACCGACAGCCGCGCCTTCGACATCGCCAAAGCCCTGCTGGACGGCTTTGACCGCCACTACAGCCTGTTTCGGGAGACCAGCGCGCAGGCCAAACAGCGCTTCGAGCATCTGGATTGGCATGGCCAGCAACGCGCCCAGCGCGAGCGCATCGAGTTCTACGACCGGCGCGTCACCGAGGCTGCCACCCGCCTGCAAAGCGAGTTCAACGCCGGACAGCTGGCCGTTGACACCTGGCAGCAGGTGAAGCTGCACTACATCGGCCTGCTCACCGGCCATCAGCAGCCGGAGCTGGCCGAGACCTTCTTCAATTCGGTCACCACCCGCATCCTGCACCACAGCTACTTCCACAACGATTTCATCTTCGTTCGCCCCGCGGTCAGCACCGAGTACATCGAGTGTGATGACAAGGACCGCCCCACCTACCGCGCCTACTACCCCGAACTGGCCACCTGGGCGCAGGTGTGGCAGAGCATCGTCGAGTCCTTCGGGCTGACTGTTCCGTTTGAAGACCTTCCGCGGGACATCGGCCATGTGGTCGATGCACTGCAGACCTACATGGGTGACTTCCGCCCGAGAGCTAACTTTCAGATCCAGGTACTGACCAGCCTGTTCTTCCGCAACAAGGGTGCCTACCTCGTGGGCAAGGTGATCAATGGTTTCCAGGAGACACCCATTGCCCTGCCAATACTGCACAACGGTCGCGGTCAGCTGATCATCGACACGGTGCTCTACCGTGAGGACGAGCTCCTGATGCTGTTCTCCTACGCACGTGCCTATTTCATGGTGGACATGGAGGTGCCCAGCGCCTACGTGCAGTTCCTGCGCAGCCTGATGCCGCGCAAGCCGCGGGCTGAGCTCTACAGTGCGCTGGGTCTGCAGAAGCAGGGCAAGAACAGCTTCTACCGTGACTTTCTCTACCACCTGCGCCACAGCACGGACAAGTTCCGCATTGCGCCGGGCATCAAGGGCATGGTGATGCTGGTGTTTGACTTGCCGAGCTTTCCCTTTGTCTTCAAGGTCATCAAGGACTACTACCCGCCCCAGAAGGACACCACGCGCGAGCTGATCAAGAGCAAGTACCTCCTCGTGAAGAGCCACGACCGTGTCGGCCGTATGGCCGACACGCTGGAGTACAGCAATGTGGCTTTCCCACGCGACCGCTTTGAAGACGAGCTGGTGGCGGAGATCCAGAAGTTCTGCCCGAGCCTGCTCGAAATTTCTGACCGCGACGGCGACGGACACGCCGAGCTCATCCTGAGCCATGTCTACATTGAGCGCCGGATGATCCCGCTCAACATCTACCTGCAGGATGCCACCGCTGAAGGCGACACCGCGGCCGTGGAGCGCGCCGTGATCGAGTACGGCAACGCCATCAAGGACCTGGTGGCTGCCAATATCTTCCCGGGCGACATGCTGTGGAAGAATTTCGGTGTCACCCGCAATGGCAAGGTCGTGTTCTACGACTATGACGAGATCGAGTACATCACCGACTGCAACTTTCGCCGTGTGCCCACGCCTCGCAATGAGGAAGAGGAGATGTCCGGCGAGATCTGGTACGCCGTCGGTCCCAAGGACGTTTTCCCGGAAACGTTCGGTCCATTTCTCTTGGGTAACCCTGCCGTGCGCGACGTGTTCATGAAGCACCATGCCGACCTGTTGGATGCCGCCTTCTGGCAGGTGCACAAGGAACGCATCCAGGGCGGACATGTGCACGACGTCTTCCCCTACGACCCCGCGCGCCGCTTCAGCCGCCGCCGTGCGGGCGCGCCGTTGCCGGCCCATCCGCTGGATGAGCGGGCCAGCGAACTGACCGCCGATTGATGGCGGAAGGCCATTGCTGACAGGTTTGACTCACCCATGAAAACACTCGGTCTGCTGGGCGGGATGAGCTGGGAATCCACCCTGCCGTATTACCGCCTGATCAATCAGACGGTTCAGGCTCGTCTGGGCGGGCTCCATTCGGCGCAGCTGGTCCTGGTCAGCGTCGACTTTGCCGAGGTTGAGGCGCTGCAGCGCGCCGGTGACTGGCCAGCGGCTGCAGCGCTGCTGGCACGTGCTGCCAGGGCGCTGGAGTCAGCGGGGGCGGAAGTGCTGGTGCTCTGTACCAACACCATGCACAAGGTCGCTGCAGACATCGAAGCGGCAGTGGCCATCCCCTTGCTTCACATTGCGGACCCCACGGGCGTTGCCGTGGGCCAGGCGGGCTTCCAGGCGGTGGGCCTACTCGGTACGCGCTTCACGATGGAGCAGGGTTTCTATCGCGACAGGCTTGCGCAGCACCATGGCCTGCGAGTCATCGTGCCAGACGGTCCAGGCCGGGACACGGTGCACCGGGTAATCTACGACGAGTTGTGCCGGGGCATCGTCCAGCCCACATCGCGTGACGCTGTGCGGGACATCATTCAAGACCTGGTGAGCAGTGGCGCGCAGGCCGTGATCCTCGGCTGCACCGAGTTGTCATTGCTGCTGAGTCAGCGCGATGCCGACGTGCCGCTCTTTGACACCACAGCGCTCCATGCGCAGGCCGCCGCGGCGGCTTCCCTCGGTAGCTGACCAACGCGCAGGGTGCTCGATGCC
The DNA here is from genome assembly GCA_021298085.1 of Rubrivivax sp. Lineage (GTDB taxonomy): Bacteria > Pseudomonadota > Gammaproteobacteria > Burkholderiales > Burkholderiaceae_C > Rubrivivax. The sequence goes on along the minus strand of JAJTDE010000003.1, from coordinate 3,751 downwards.
AGCGCCGGGACGAGGGCTGTCGTACGGAGCGTTCGTCAGCGACCTGAGCGTCTCATGGCACGTTAAGCTCGCAGCCATGTCGAGACAACTGCGGTCCGTCGGCGTGTCGTTCTCGGCGCGGTGGCTGGCTGTCTGCCGCCAGCGCCTGACAGTTTCAGCGCAGTATCAGCCGTGCTGCGCTCCCTCGGCAGACGTGAGCGCCGTCTCCCTGCGCATGCCGCGCACCCGGTCGACCCTTGTTGCCATGGTTCTGGCGCTTGGTGTGTTGTCCGCACAGGCGCTGGACCTCGGGACACTCTGGGACTTCTCCCGGCCTGACGTCAGTGAAGCGCGCTTCAGGGAGCGACTGGCTGTGTCATCAGGTGACGATGCTCTTGTTCTGCAAACGCAGATTGCCCGCACACATGGGCTGCGCAAGGATTTCGACAAGGCACGACAAGTGCTGCGGGAGGTCGAAGGAGGGTTGGCCACGGCGGGGCCGGAGGCGCGTATTCGTTGGCATCTGGAGTGGGGCCGCAGCTTCGCTTCTGCGGCGCATCCACCACCCGGTGCCAGCGCTGACGCGGCAGCGCAGGCTCGGCAATCGTTCCATCAGGCGTTGTCACTCGCCCGAGCCGCTGAGCGGGATGCCCTGGCCATCGACGCCTTGCACATGATGGCCTTTGTCGACACCCAACCGGTTGAGCAGTTGCACTGGGCGCAGCAGGCGCTGTCGGTGGTCCAGACGTCGCAGCAGCCTGATGCACAGCGCTGGGAGGCATCGATCCGGCACAACATGGGCTACGCGCTGGCACAGCTGGGTCGACACGAAGAGGCACTTGCTGCTTTCGAGATGGCCCTCAAGCTTCGTGAGCGTGCTGGCGACGCCCGATCCGTGAGGGTGGCGCGGTGGATGGTCGCCAGGACCTTGAGACAGCTGTCGCGTGACGAGGACGCACTCCGCCTGCAGCTGCGGCTGGAGGCCGAGCACGACGCCGCGGCTCAGCCCAGCGCCTTCGTCTTTGACGAACTGGAGGCCCTGTACCGCGCTCGCGGCGACACTGTCGCCGCGCAACGTTATGCCGAGCGCAGACGCGCGTTGGCCCGACCCTGACCCGTCGAGGCGTGCAGATGCGTGAACGACACGTCCCAGGAGTCGCGCGCCGCGGCCTGCTCCTGGCGTCCGGCCTGGCGTGCCTGGCGCCGCGCCTGTCACGTGCGCAGTCGGGACGCCCACTGCGGCTCGTGGTCCCCTTTACTCCCGGCGGAAGCACCGACATCCTCGCCCGCGCGTTGGCTGGGCCGCTGGCGGCGTCGCTGGGTCAACACGTTGTTGTCGAGAATCGGCCTGGCGCGGGGGGTTCCATTGGTGCGGGTGAAGTGGCGCGCGCCGAGCCCGATGGCAATACGTTGCTGATGGGTCACATCGGCACACTGGCCGTCAACCCGGCGGTGTACGAAAAACTTCCTTATGACCCTGTCAAAAGCTTCGCGCCGGTTGCCTTTGTGGCACGCGTACCGAATGTCCTGGTGGTCCACGCCGCCATAGGTGCCGCTGACTTCAGGTCCTTCATCGCGCAGGTCAAGGCTGCCCCCGGGCGGCTCAGCTTCAGTTCCGGCGGAAACGGCAGTGCGGCCCACATCACCTTTGAGTCCTTGAAGCTCGAGGCTGGACTCTCTTTGCTGCATCTGCCCTATCGGGGCACGGCACCGTCGGTGACCGACCTCATCGCCGGCCAGGTGGACGCGACCTTCACCGGTTCACCGGCCGTGTTACCCCACATTCGGGCGGGCAGGCTGCGTGCCTTGGCTGTCAGCAGTGTGCGACGCCTGCCAGTCCTACCGGATGTCCCCACCATCGCCGAGAGTGGCTACCCCGGTTTCGAGGCAGACCAGTGGTACGGGATCGTGGCGCCCGTGGGAACGCCACCCGCGCGGGTCGAACGCTTGAATGCTTTGGTCAATCGTGTGCTGGGCTTGCCGGAGATTGGCCAGCAACTGGCGATGGAGGGTGCCGAACCGGTGCTCTCGTCACCCGAGGCATTTGGGCAGTTGATCGCCCGTGAGATTCCACGATGGGCCAGGGTTGTGAAGGCAGGGCATGTCAAGCCCGGATGACTTGTTTCCGGTTCCATTTGTGAGGCCGGCGCCGTCAGCTGTGTCGCGCCGTGCGCTATTGGCATTGGCCGCGGGTTCCTGCTGGGATCCGGTGCGCGCACAGCGATCATTTCCGGAGCGCCCCATCAGCCTGATCGTGCCATTTGCGCCCGGCGGTATCGCAGACCTCACGGCACGCACCTTGGCCGAACCCATGGCGCAGTTGCTTGGGCAGTCCGTCGTGGTGGACAACCGCCCCAGCGCGGGCGGTATCGTGGGCAGCCAAGCGGTGGCCGGCGCCAGGCCGGACGGACACACGCTGTTGCTGATGAGCAACGCCAACGCGGTAAGTGTGGGCCTGTTCAAGCGCTTGCCGTATGACACCCTGCGCGACTTTTCACCCGTTAGTCTGATCGGTAGCTTTGACCTCGGCATCTTCGTGAGTGCGCAGTCGCGCTTTGTCAGCCTGCAAGCCCTGATGGACTTTGGCCGTCTGAACCCTGGCCGCTTGAACGTCGGCACGATCTCGGTGGGCAGTACTCAGCACCTTGCAGCCAGGCTGTTTGAAACCGTCGCCGGTATCGACTGGGTCGTGGTCCCCTACAGGGGAACGCCCGCTGTGGTGAATGCGCTGCGCAGCGGGGAGGTGGATTTGGCCGTCGAGATCCTGGGTCCGGTGCTGCCGCAACTCCAGGCGGGGGCACTTCGTGGCCTTGCAGTCGCGTCGGACGAGCGAAACCCGGCTGCGCCTGAGTTGCCCACGGCGCTGCAGGCGGGGCTAAAGGGCTACCGGGTGGCCTCCTGGAACGCGCTGGCGGCCCCTGCGGGGACAGACGTTGGTGTGATCGATCAGCTGAACCGCGTTACCCGGGCAGTTGTGGCGACACCGTCTGTTCAACTCGCATTGGGCAGGTTGGGCATGCGACTGGCTGCCAGCAGCCCGGCAGACGTCCAGGCGCTGCTGACTGCGGGGATCCAGCGTTGGGGCCAGGTGATTCAGCGAGCTGGCATACAGCCCGAATAGCGGTCCCAGGGGGCGAGGTCTTGTTTCTGGGACACGAGAGCCAAGAGGCAGGGCGTTGAAGATGGAGTACTCCGCCCGCGCTGCTGCGGGGTCATCAACACACGAGGCCATCTGATCATGGCCAAGTCCCCGTCCTTTACACGCATCCGTAGACAGGTACTTCAGCAGACGGCCGCTGTCCCTTCCGGCTGGGTGTGCCGCGACGCATCGATGGGCGACTACCTTGGCGTGGCGCCACGGCATGTGGCCACCATCCTCGGTCAGCTGACGGATCAGGAGAGGCAGGTCTACCCCTGACGCCGCGTCGTGGGAACCGGCGGCTGCTTGGAAACACCGAAGCGACATCCGGACGGTCGGCTTCAAGCCAACCTTCTGCGATCGGAGGGCCGCGAACTTCTGCACGGCCGGGTCGAAAAAGTGCAACCAAGGCATTGCGTCGCGGATAAGCCGGTGGACTGGTGAGACCAGTCGCCGTCCTGAATGAACGATGCCCCGCGAACGCGCGCGCCAGGCTGGGCTGTCAGTGCCAAAGGCCGACGCTGCATCTTTGTTGGCGACGCCTGTTGACACCCTCCAAGCACCCGTCATAGAATGCAAGGCTTCGCTGCTCGCGGAGTGGTCTAAGTGACGGCCAAGCGAGCGGCGGCACGA
>JAJTDE010000251.1 GCA_021298085.1 Rubrivivax sp. | reverse complement strand
GCAGCGATTGACGAGCGGCAGCCTCGACGGAGCGGTCAAGCTGAGCTTCGGTGACATCGCAGTTCTCCAGAATGACCCGCAGATCGTTCAGGGCCTCGTCGAAAGTGATCAGAGCCTGGGACTTCTGAAGCGCCACCGTCTGGTCTTCGTCGAGTTGGGTAATCGGCGTGAGTTGAACCGCCATCACGCGCAACTCGCCGTTGGTCAGGCTAACTCCGGGAGCTGACGGCCCCAGCAACACGGTCCACCATGCCGCCTCGTCGGCAGTCGCTGGCTTCAGCGCCAGCACGAGACGGCTGTGTAGAGCCTCACCAGGCGCACGCAGTGCCGCAACCGTGCCGCGACAGACAACGCGGCGGGGCTCTTGTCGGTAGTTGGGTGTCGTCATGATCTTCAGGGTCAGCCTACCAGAGTTGTGCATCTCCGTACCCGTTAGGCACACACATGTGCCGTCTTCCGTATCGAGATCATCAAGAAAAGGGCACCCCGCTGAGCCCGTTCCTGCTTAGCTGAGACTCAAGCAAATCAACGAGTTACGCAGCACGCTACGGGTGCCCGCACCTATGGGAAGCTGTGTGGGCAAGTAGATGCGCCGCCATTGGCACCAAGCATGGCAATCTGCTCCTACCTTCAACTCACACGCACGTACAGGTAAGCATGAGCAGTACCCCAAGCCCCTCAGTCAAGCGGACGCTCATCACGTTCGCAGACCTCCAGAAAAAGCTTGTTGGCGCCAACCCAAAATCCGACAGCTGACGTCAGGCAGTACAACTTACACGGGCCCTCGCTGCTTCAAGGCTGTAGCCAACGCCGACCCGGTTCAGGTTCAGTACTCAGCCTCATGGGGTTAGGGCTGTGAGATCCACGAAGCTCGCGTGGGTCAAGCGACCGGCGCCCTTGATCGGCCCCGTATCGGCCGCCCTCAGAGCGAGTACCAGCGGGGCATATCTGGGTGTCTCACGCCATGCACCCTCATGTGCAACGTGTGAACAACCCTGCCAAGCACAGCGCCGACCAGAAAGCAGATCGCAGCACCCACCCACGGGGCAAGGAACGGCATGAGCGCCTTTCCGTGGTCCGGCACTGCTGTTGTTGCCGCACTGCTCAAGTACTGCCAGCTGGCGACGACTGAGCTCACGAGCAACAGCCATCCGAGGATCATGGTCAGCGCCCTGGCGACCCGGGTGAGCACTTCAACCAATGGCATCCATGGACGGGCCTTTGCCGCAGCCCCTGCACGGGGTGCCGTACCGCCGGCGGCCACGGCGAAGAGGATTCCCGCGACAAGCAGGCACCCTGCCCACTGCAGGCCGAGCTGCGTGGCGTTGACAGTGGCTATCACGGAGTAGCTGGACTCGAGCTCTGGGGGCCAGAGCAAAAAGCCGTACCCAGACGCGACGACCGCTCCGTTCGGAAGCTTGACGTGAAACGGCGGGAACAGCGTCATCAACGCGACCAGGCCGGCGGTCCACATGCAAATCAACCGGCGACTGTGATTCAACACCATGAGCACTCCCCGAAGCGGTCCGGCCGCTCTTTGGCGGCACCCGATCAATTCCCAATATATCGGGAAGACTTTGGCGCACCAACCCCACAGATTTGCACCATATGGTGGGAATCACTTCGGGGCAGTTGGAACTCGAGTTCGGCGCAGCGCTGCGCCGTCTTCGCCTGGCCGCCTCACTCACGCAGGAACAACTGGCCTTGGAGGCCGGCATCCAGCGCAACTTCGTGTCACTGATCGAAACTGGCCAGAATCAGCCCACCATCACGACCATCGCCAAATTGGCGGCCGCCCTCGGGATGAAAGCGAGCGAGCTTGTCGCCGCAGCCGAGGAGCAGGGATCGATGATCAATCGCCCGGAGTGAATCAGCGCGCGTGAGAAGGCCAGCCCTGCAGGGCGCGGCCGAAGCCAATCGCAAACCCAACGGCATCACAGTCCCCAGGCACGCTGTCGAAGACAGCTCGCATCTTGGCCAGGACGGCCGCTCGTTCGCAGCTGGGTCGGTCACTCAGCGCTTGGCAGAACGTCTCGGCGGCCGCGCGCCCCTGAGCTTGTTCGCGTTCGCACTCCGCAAGCTCTTCGGGACTGAGACCCTCAGCCTTCCAAGTCTGAGTCGGTTGGGTCAAGAGTTCAGTATGGATCGCATTCATGTCAATCATCCTTGCTTTGCGGGTTATGGCCTCTTGGAATAGGCCTGGTCAAACACGGCTTCCAAGCGAGCGTCGACGCCGCGCAAACGGTCAATGACGCTTTTGGCCCAGTCGAAGTACTGGCGGCGGCGTTCCAAAGTCCAGTCGCTCGGCGGTGTTGCGACGATGTCGCGCAGGTTGGCGATCTTGTCTGCAAGCTTGACGCGCTTGGCCGGGTCGCTGATACCGGCCGCGTGCTCGACTTGCAGCTGTTTGCGCACGGCCTTGTCGGTGATCGACTTGTCATCGGTCACCTCCAAGACCACGCTAGCGACTGTCTCGCCAAAGCTCTCCCGCAACTCGTCGGCGGTCGTCTCTGTGTCCTCGATGGTGTCGTGAAGCAGCGCGGCGCACAGCGTCGCCGTGTCGTTCACTCCGCCCTCGTTGGCGAGGATGTTGGCCAGGGCCAGAGGGTGGTTGATGTAGGGCGACGCCTGCTCGTCCTTGCGCCGCTGGTCGCGATGTTTGTGGGCCGCAAAACTAGCCGCCTTGAGGACCAGTGCAATATCGGTCATGTGCTCCCTTTCATGCTGCTCGAAGTGGCACCACCAGTGCAGGCTCGCGCTGGAGGTATTCCGCCCAGGCCGCCAGCAGCGATCGGCGTTCCTCGGCAAATTGGGCGCGGTTGTACGCGGCGCGAACCCGGTTGGTCTCTTCGTGCGCGAGGCAGGCTTCGATCACATCCGGGCGGGCTGCACCCGTCTCGTTTGCCCACGTGCTGAAAGTTGCTCTGCACAGCCCATGGACAGTGGTTTGGTTACGTACCCCAAGGCGCCCAGAACCTCATTGGTGCGAGCGGCACAAAGCACTGCAAGCTCAAGGCACCTGGCTGCCGTACCGGGCATCGCGCGAACCCGCCCCAGCAGCGCAGAGGCCTCTCGATGGGGAAGCGCAGCGAATGAGCCTTTTTCACGCCTGGGCGTGGCCTCTCTCAGCTTTCGGCGGATGGCTGCGGCCGGGTTCTGGTGCACACGACCGTGGAAAACTGCGTCCTCGAAGACGGCATCCAGCCGCTGCCTGATCCGCTGAACCGTCTCCGCGACTCGCTCACCTTGGGGCAAGTTGCGCGCACGCTGGTGCGGCCGGATTGCCGTCAGCACGCCGAGCAGGGCCGGCGCGTCGATGGCGTCCAGTGGTGCATGCCAGACCGCCGGCGGCATGTGGTTCTCCAGGCTGCTGATCCACTGCGCGGCATGTTTCGGCGTTCGGGTCGGTTCGATGACCCGCGCATGGAAATCGCGTGCGGACCGTGCAAGCGTCCAGCGCACGCGCGCCTTGGCCGCCATACGCGCTTGCTCAGCCTCAACCAGGCATTCGCGCTGCCGCTCGCGCGCCTCAATGGGATCAATGCCCTGGCGCAGAGCCTCACGAGCCTTGTGGGCGAGTTCTCGTGCGCCGGTCAGGGTATCGCCGGCCTGTTTGGCACTGCCGCGGAGCGCTGCGCCGAGGCCCATCTCGCGGCGGCGGCCAGACGGGGCGGTGAACCGGTAGACCCAAGAACTGAATGTGCCCCGAACGCGAAGCAGAAGCCCGCCACCGTCCGAGTGATCACCGTCACCGGCGTGCTGGACCTCACGCACCGTCAACAGGTTGAGCCGCGCGGCCTTTCGAGCTGGCATTCCAAACACTCCCGAAGCTCTGTCCGCCATTCTGTCCGCCAGTTGTTGGCGGCTTTATCGCGCACAGCGTCGCACACATCGTGCACACACAGCAGTGTGAGGGAGAGTGTTTTATCAGTCAAATCAACGACTTAGGACTACTTCAACCGCACACTGGCTGCACTGTCGTGCACTTCATGAGGGGAGTATCCTGGCGGAAAGGGAGGGATTCGAACCCTCGGTACGGTAAAACCGTACACCGGATTTCGAGTCCGGCGCATTCGACCACTCTGCCACCTTTC
>JAJTDE010000090.1 GCA_021298085.1 Rubrivivax sp. | reverse complement strand
TGCGTGGTTGAGCATGCGGCGCACCGCTGAGCCGGGGGCCAACTCGTCGGCAACTGTGGCGAAGGTGGCCCGCAGCCCGTGGGGCGATACGCCAGCGACGCCAGCCTCTTTGTTGATGTCGCGCATCGCCGACTGCGGCTGCACCGCAAAGACGCCCTCAGCGGGCGTTTTCCCGGTCACGTGCGGGCGCAAGATCTCGACGGCTTGGGTCGGCAAGTACACGACATGCTGCTGGCGGTTCTTGGTGTCGTGCAGCGTCAAGCGGGCGCCGTCGAGGTCAACGTCCCGGGCCAGGAGCCCGTTGGCGTGCTGGCTGCCGAAGACCTCGCCGGGGCGCATTCCGGTCACCAGCATCAGGCGCAGACCGTCGGCCGAGGCGCGCCCCGCGCGGGCCGTAGCGGCTCGCCACCAGGCGCCGAGCTTCTCGGGTGGGATCGTGGCCCGCTTGGCCTTTGTCGGCGGCAGGACGATGCGATCACGCCCCGCGGTGGTCTTGGCCAGTGGCGACTCGGCTACCGCTACGCCGTGCCAGTTCAGGACCGCCCGCAGCACCTGCATGGCGTAGGTCTGCCGCCTCTGGCCGCGGGGCTCAAGCTCCGCGTGCAGTTGTCGAATGTCATCGGCGGTGATTCTGCGCAGCGACCGCCCTGCGAGAGAGTGCAGCTCACCCGCAGCGGTCGGCTTGCCGGATGGCAAGGTGCGCGCTGGCTCGACCATGGCCAGATAGTCGGCCTTGGTGCGCTCCTTCAGCGCCAAGCCGTCCTTGCCGCGACGCTTTTGCGTCACGTAGGTCTTCAGCGCATCGGCCAGGGTGAGGGCGTCCTCCTTCTCGGCCTTGCGCTCGGCGCGCTTCACCGCGGCCCGGTCGACACCCTGCTGCAGCTCGCTCGATACCGTCACCTGCAGCTTGCGCGCGGCGTCGGCGCTGATCGCTGCGGCGCCGGCGGCCTTGCCGAGCGTGCGGCGTACCGTCTTGCCGTCCACACGCCGCTCGGAGATGTAGGCACGCTCGCCGCTGGAGGTTACCCGTACGCCGAACCCTGGCGTGTCCTTGCACCAGTGGATCTCGTAGCTCTGCGCGGGCGGTGGCAGGCTGCGCGCGAGGCTATCGGTGAGGCGCTTGGTCAGCTTCGGCATTTCGTCCCTTTGTAGGCGTGTAGGCAACCTGTGTAGGCACGAAGCGTAGCACTGTGTAGCAGTAAACAGCGCTATAGGCCTCTATTTACCTAGGTGTCTGCCTCTGCAGACGAATCCTCAGAGGGCGAAAATGCGGACTCTTAATCCGTTGGTCGCAGGTTCGAATCCTGCAGGGCCCACCAAGACAGACAACGGCTCAGGCATTTATGCCTGGGCCGTTTGTCGTTGGGCCGTGTGAATCAAGTCAGCCTCTCGCCGGCGGTGGCCATCACCACGAAGCCAGGTCATGCCACGCGCGCCGTGGAGACCAGCACATCGGTGCTCCCTTCGTCCAGCACGTGCTTGCTGACGCTGCCCAGCAGGAGGTCTTCCGTGGCCGACAGGCCGTGCTTGCCGAGCACGACGAGATCGCAGTCCTTTTCCTGCTCGTACTCGATGATGCGCTGAGCCGCATCCCCTTCAACGATGCAGGGCTCCCAGTCGCCGGCCTTCAGCCTGCAGGCTGAGGCCAGTGCATGCAACTGCAAGGTGGCATGGTTGCGGGCCTGTCTGCGGTAATGGTCGATGGTTGTGGCCTCCACCCTGGCGAAGTGCAGCTTTCCTTCGAATGGCACTTCGAAGGCGTTGAACAGCACCAGCCGAGCATGGGGTGCCACCTGACGCGCCAGCGCGACGGCGTGCCCGGACCACGGGGAGAAGTCCAGCGCGACCAGCGCCCTTCGGTAGCGTTCATGCGGTGTCTGCCGCACCACCAGCAGCGGCCGCGCGGTGCGGTGCAGCATCCGCTCGGACGTGCTGCCCAGCACCAGCCGGCGCAGAAAACCCGCGCCACGCGCGCCGAGCACCAGCAAGGCAGCATCCAACGCCTCAGCCTGCTCGTTGATCTCATCGGGGACTGAACCGCTGGCATTGATCGTCCGCGGGGTCACGTGCCGGTGCAACTGCAGTTCCGAGGCGAGTGCGCAAAGCTGTCGTCTTGCATCGTCATGCAGTTGCTGCTCCATGGCATGCCCGGTGCCCAGCCATTGGCGAAGTTCCTTCAGCGCACTGCCCGGCAGCACGTGCATGAGCGACAGCGCCGCACCGGTTTCGTGGGCCAGCCTTGCGGCACGGTCAGCGGCATGCCGGGCCGGTGCAGAGAAGTCAGTGGCAGCGATGATCGGACCGAGCGGGTTCATGGGACATCCTTGTTGGGCGCGGGACGTGCTGCTCGCAGCCGTTCACGGAGGCGTTTGACGGCAAAGTCCACCGCGTTCCACCTGGGGTAGAGCACGATCGGGACGCCGGTGCTCTTGCGCGCAGAGCCTGCGGCGTCATCGCGCGCCACGATGGCGAGGTCTCCGCCGTCGTCGTGCTCGGCGAGGGCATGCCCTGGCCGCCGGGTGCAGGCGTCTGCGTGACCTCTGGGTCGACGTCCACACCGAGCACCCGCACGCCTTTTTGCCGCAGTGCAATCTCGGTGAAGAGGCCGTACATGGGTGTGTTGTTGACGTGGTGATGCTGTGGAGTTCAGCGGTGCGGGTCGGTCCGAAGCGGATGCGTCATCAGGCCTTCCGGCGGGCCGTTCGCACCCAGAGCTTGCGCGCCTCCTCGGTCCACAACACCACGCTGGCCAGTGCCAGCAGCGGCAGCAGCGATTCCAGCGGCAGCGGCACTGTGTGGAACAGGGTGTTCAGCGCCGGCACGAAGAGGACAGCTGCCTGCAGCGCGATGCTCAGTGAAAGTCCGAGTGCCAGCCAGCGGTTGCGCAGCAGACGCGTGCTGAGCGCCGAGGCGGACGCCGACTGGCAGTTCAGCACGTTGAACCAGCAACACATGGCCAGGACAGTGAAGGTCTCAGTGCGCACGAGTTCCTCGGGCGCGCCAAGCGACAAGCGCCAGGCAAACCAGCCGACTGTGACGGCAGTGATCACCGGTGTCATCAGTGCGACGCGCATCAGCAATTCGCGTCCGAGCAGAGGCTCGTCGCGCGGCACAGGGCTGCGCTGCATCTCATCGCCGTCCGGCGGTTCCATCACCAGGTTCACCGTCACCGTGCCTTCGGTGACGATGTTGATCCACAGGATCTGAACCGCGGCCAGCGGAAGCGGGTAGCCGGTCAGCAGCGCGATCAGCAGCACGAGCAATGCCGCCATCGAGGTGGCAAAGAGGTAAAGGATGACCTTCTTCAGGTTGCCGTACACGACCCGACCCTGCTCGACGGCGCTGACGATGGTCGCGAAGTTGTCGTCGGTGATGACGATCTTGGCCGCGCTCTTGGCGACCTCTGTGCCCGTGATGCCCATGGCCACACCCACGTCGGCGCGCGCCAGTGCCGGCGCGTCGTTGACGCCGTCGCCGGTCATCGCCACCACCTCGCCGCGCGCCTGCAGTGCCTCCACGATGCGCAACTTCTGTGCCGGCTGCACACGCGCGAAGACAGCCATGCTGGGCAGCGCGTCGCGCAGGTCGGCCTCGCCCATGCGTTCGAGCTCGTGTCCGTCGACAGCGCGGTCCCCGCTGCGCGCGATGCCCAGTTCGCGCGCAATCGCCAGGCCGGTGAGCTTGTGGTCGCCTGTCACCATGATCGGCCGGATGCCGGCGGCGCGGCAGTCGGCGACCGAGGGCTTGACCTCCTCGCGCGGCGGGTCGATCTGGCCAACGAGACCGAGCAGCCGCGCCCGGCCGGCCAGGGCATCGAAGCCGGCTGCTGCATCGAGCGCATCGTCGTCCACGGTGGCAAACGCCAGCACGCGCAGCGCCTGGGTGGCCATGGCTTCGGCGGCCTCCCGTGCAGCCTGCAGACAAGCCGTGCCGTCGGCTGCGCACAGGCGCAGCACGGCCTCGGGTGCGCCTTTGATCCACACGCGCCGTGGCGCGCCGTCCTGACGGTGCCGGGTGGCCATCAGCTTGGTGTCGCTGTCGAAGGGCAGTTCGGCCTCGCGGGGCGCATCCCGGCGCAGCGTCTCGAGCGCGAGGCCGGCCTTGCCCGCGAGCACCAGCAGGGCGCCCTCGGTCGGGTCGCCCAGCACAGACCAGCCGGCCCGTTCATCACCGGGTGGCAGCAACTGCGCGTCATTGCACAGCGCAGCAGCCAGACACAGCTCCCGCATTGCTGGCTCTGCGATGTCTGCTGCGCCGGTGCCTGTGCCTTCGGTGATCTCGCCAACGGGCAGGTAGCCGACGCCGCCCACCGCAAAGCGCCGACCGCCCGGCAGCCACAGTGCCACGGCCATCATCTCGTTGCGGGTGAGGGTCCCGGTCTTGTCGCTGCAGATGATGGTGGTCGAGCCGAGCGTCTCCACCGCAGACAGCCGACGGATGATGGCCCCGCGGTCGGCCATCCGCTGCATGCCAACGGCCAGCGCGATCGTCATCGCCACAGGCAGGCCCTCGGGCACCATGGAGACCATCTGGCTGATGGCCACCATCAGCACCTCGGACAACGGCAGTTCGCGCCACAGGCCCAGCATTACCACCAGCACAAACAGCCCCAGCGCCGCCGCCACCAGCGCGCGCCCGAACTGCTCGAGCCGCAGCTCCAGCGGCGTCTTGGGCTCGTTGGCGCGCTCGGTGAGGCCAGCGATACGGCCAACCTCGGTGCGGCTTCCCGTGGCCGTGACGACGGCGCGCGCCCGTCCGGCGGTGACGTGGGTGCCCGAATACACCATGCATTGGCGGTCGGCCAGGCCTGTCGCCTCGGGCACCGCCCGTACGGTCTTGGACACCGGCACCGACTCACCGGTCAGCGCCGCCTCGGCCACGCGCAGCTGGGCCTCCTCGATCAGGCGTGCGTCGGCGGCGACAGCGTCTCCAGCGGACAGCAGCATGATGTCGCCAGGCACCAGCTCACGGGCCTCCACGCTGCGTTCGCCGCCATTGCGCTGGACGCGGACACGCAGCGCCGCCAGGCGCCGCAGCGCCGCCATCGAACGCTCTGCGCGCCCCTCCTGCACACTGCCGATCAGCGCATTGACCAGCACCACGGCAAGGATCACGCCCGCATCACCGTGATGGCCGAGCGCCATGGCCAGCACCGCAGCGACGAACAAGATGTAGATCAGCGGGCTCGTCAGCTGGCGCAGGAAGGTGCGCCACAGCGGCTTGGTTGGCGCTTCATGAAGTGCATTGGGCCCGTGCAGGGCCTCGGCGCGGCAAACCGCACTCGCATCAAGGCCCCGCTCTGGATCGAGCCCGAAGTGACGCAGCAGATCATCCGCTGGCAGGGCGTGCCAGACGGGGTCGGCGTCGGCGGTCTTCCTGTGCGCCATACAGAGGTCCTCTGGTGTGAACGGGGTGGGACTCCGCAGTTCAGGTGGCCTCAGCGGGCCATGCCCATCCCTGGCGCCCAGAGTGCATCGGGAACCAGTGTGTGGCCGTGTGCGGCTCTGCGGTTGCCACCAGGAAGGACCAGTCTGCGCCGAGCTCGGTTCCGCGGCTAAGCTTGATCCGCATCAAGGTCTCGCGCGAAACCGGCTCAAGCCTCCGGCCGGAGTCGAGGAGGGGAGCTCGTGCCTCAGCTTGCGCGGTGCTGTCGACAGCCGATCGTCGGCGTGCAGACCGCCAGGGCCTGCGGTGTCCTGCCGGGCAGGGCCTGGCTCAGGCCGCCAGCCAGCGCTGCGCCAGGCGCGTCCAGTACTCGGCGCCCACCGTCAGCACATCGTCGTTGAAGTCGTAGCGAGGGTTGTGCAGCATCGCGCTGTCGCCGTTGCCCAGGCGCAGGAAGCAGCCGGGCTTCTTCTCGAGGTAGTAGGCAAAGTCCTCGCTGCCAGTCACGGGGGGGAAGGGGGCGATCACGGCCTGCGCGCCCACGAGTTCCTCGGCCACCTGGCGGGCGAAGTCGGTTTCGGGGGCGGTGTTCACCACCACGGGGTAGCCGCGCTGGTAGTCGATGTCGACACTGCCGCCATAACCCTGCACATGGGCCGTCACCAGTGCGCGGATGCGCTGCTCGAGCGTGTCGCGCACCTCGGCATCGAAAGAGCGGATGCTGAGCCCCAGCCAGGCGCTGTCGGGAATGATGTTGTAGGCCGAGGTGCCGGCGTGCAGCGCACCCACGGTGATGATGGCGGGCTGGCGAGGGTCGATGTTGCGGGCCACCACACTCTGCAGCGCCACCACCAGGCTGCCGGCGATCAGCACCGGGTCCACCGTCTGGTGTGGGCGGGCGGCGTGGCCACCCTTGCCGTGGATGGTGATGGTGGCGGAATCGCTCGCGGCCATGAAGGGGCCGGCGCAGAAGCCGAAGGTGCCTGCGGCCAGCCCGGGCTGGTTGTGCAGGCCGAAGATGGCGTCACAGGGGAAGCGTTCAAACAGGCCGTCGGCGATCATGCGCTGGGCGCCGCTGACGGGGCCGCTCTCTTCGGCGGGCTGGAAGACCAGGTGCACGGTGCCGTTGAAATCCTTCGATTGCGCCAGCGCCTGCGCGGCGCCCAGCAGCATGGTGGTGTGGCCGTCATGGCCGCAGGCGTGCATCACGCCCGGGCGGCTGCTGGCCCAGGGCTTGCCGCTGTTTTCAGTCAGAGGCAGGGCGTCCATGTCGGCGCGCAGCGCAATGCTGCGGGGGCCGTCGCCAGCCCGCAGCGTGCCCACCACACCGTGGCCGCCCACATGGCGTGTCACCTGCCAGCCCCAGCCTTCGAGGTGCTGGGCCACCAGCGCCGCGGTGCTCTCTTCCTGGAACGACAGCTCGGGGTGTTGGTGGATGTGCTGCCGGGTGTGGGCCAGGAAGGTGCTGGCCGCGGCGAGGTCACCACGTTGGCAGAAACAGCGGGGCTTGAAGTGCATGGCGGTATCCTTGCAAGGCTGCTGACGGCCCTTCTGGCCGGCCGCAGTGCCGCCCATGGTATCCAACGCCCATGCCCGTCCACCCAGCGTTTGCCCCTGCGGCAGCGGCTTGGCATATGCCCAGTGCTGCGGCCGCTGGCACGGGCCGGCAGAGCACCTGCAGGCCCCCACGCCGGAAGCCCTGATGCGCTCACGCTACAGCGCCTACGCGCTGGGCCTGGGCGACTACCTGCTGCAGACCTGGCACCCCAGCAACCGCCCCGCGCAGCCGCTGGAGTTCGAGGCCGCGCAGCAGTGGGTGCGCCTGGAGATTCGACAGGCCCCGCCGGCCACGGCTGAGCGCGGCGAGGTGGAGTTTGTGGCTGTCAGCAAGCTCGGGGGCCGCGCCCACCGGCTGCACGAGCGCAGCCGCTTTGTCCGCGAGGCGGGCCGTTGGTTCTATCGGGACGGTGACGTCCTTTGACACGCAGGGGGCCCTCGGCCCCGAGGAGACTGGCCCATGAAGAAGACATCCCGGCAGTTGGTCGACGAGGCCATGGCGATGGTGCAGACACGCCCGCTGGACGAGGTGCGCCGCCTGCACGAGCAGGGCGAAGCGCTGCTGGTGGACCTGCGCGACGTGCGCGAACTGGAGCGTGAAGGGGTGATCCCGGGCGCCGTGCACGCGCCCCGGGGCATGCTGGAGTTCTGGGTGGACCCCGAGAGCCCGTATTTCCACGCCGCGTTTGCCACCGACAAGCCCCTGGTGCTGTTCTGTGCGGCCGGCTGGCGCTCGGCGCTGTCGGCCCGCACCCTGATGGAGATGGGTGTCGAGCGCGTCAGCCACCTGGAGGGTGGTTTTGGCGCCTGGAAGGCCGCTGGTGCACCGGTGGCCGAGAAGGCGCGCCGCCCCGGGTGACCCGCCCCCGGCGCTCTGCGCCTTGTCACACGACTGACACGTGGGCGTTCTACAGTGGCGACATGTCCGCTGAACACGCCGCTGATGCGGCACCCGCGCCTGCCACTGGCCCAGCCGCCGTTGCCGAGAGGCACCCGCGCGAAGACGTCGGCCACTGGCTGAGCCGCGAAGCTTCCCAGCTGGCCTTCAACCGCCGGGTGCTGGCCCAGGCGCAGCGCGCTGACGTGCCCTTGCTGGAGCGGCTGCGCTACGTGACCATCGTGTCGTCCAACATGGACGAATTCTTCGAGGTCCGTTTCCCGGACACGCTGGAAGCCCTGCGCGAATCGCCCAGCGAGGCCGCCAAGCACCGTTTTGCCGACCTGGCCACCCAGGCCCATGAACTGATCGACGAGCAGTACCGCGTCTTCAACGAAGAGGTGATGCCGGCGCTGGCCCGCGAAGGCCTGCACGTTCTCAACCACGCGGAGCGCAACGCGGCCCAGCGGCGCTGGGTGCGCGAGTTCTTTGAGCAGCAGGTGCGCCCGCTGCTGGTGCCGGTGGCGCTGGACCCGGCGCACCCGTTTCCGGTGGTGGCCAACAAGAGCCTGAACTTCATCATGCGACTGGAGCCCCTGGCCGACGACGCGGCGCAGGCGCGTGCCGAAGACGCCGGCGCGGTGGGGGTGGCGATCCTGAAGGTGCCCAGGGCCCTGCCGCGGGTGGTGCGCCTTCCCGACCACGTCATGTCCAAGGGCCAGCAAGGCTTTGCGCTGCTGACCAGCATCATCCGCGCGCACCTGGCCGACCTTCTGCCGGGCCGCACGGTGCAGAGCTTCTCGCAGTTCCGTGTGACACGCGATTCCGACCTGGAAGTCGACGAGGACGATGTCACCAACCTGCGCCAGGCGCTGCGCAGCGGCCTGACCACCCGGCATTTCGGGCGCGCGATTCGGCTGGAGGTGGTGCGCACGTGCCCTGCCGAACTGTCGGAGCTGCTGCTGGAGCAGTTTGAGCTGCCGCGGCAGGCGCTGTACGCCGTCAACGGCCCGGTCAACCTGGTGCGCCTGAACCAGCTGATCGAGCTGGCCAGCGCTGACCGCCTGCGGTTTCCGCCGTTCGAGGCCGGCTGGCCCAGCCAGCAATGGCCGCGGGGTGTGCCGGTCTTCGAGCAGCTGGCGCACAACGACGTGCTGATGCACCACCCCTTCCAGAGCTTTGACCCGGTGGTGCAGTTCCTGCGGGAAGCGGTGGAAGACCCCGAGGTCCTGGCCATCAAGCAGACGGTCTACCGCACAGGTGCCGAGAGCGTGCTGATGGAGCTGCTGATCGAGGCCGTCAGGCGTGGCAAGGACGTGATGGTGGTGCTGGAGCTCAAGGCCCGTTTCGACGAGGAAGCCAACATCAACTGGGCTGAGCGGCTGGAGGCGGTGGGTGTGCAGGTGGTCTACGGGCTGGTTGGCCTGAAGACCCATGCCAAGCTGCTGCTGGTGACGCGGCGTGAACGGCGGGCCGACGGCAAGCCGTACCTGAAACGTTATGCACACCTGTCCACCGGCAACTACAACCCGAAGACGGCACGGCTGTACACCGATGTCGGCATGCTCACCGCCAACCCGGAGATGACGGCCGATGTCGATGGCCTGTTTGTCAAGCTGGCCAGCCTGGTGGCGGTGCGCGAGCTGCGCCACCTGGTGCCGGCACCCACGCGGCTTCACGCACGGCTGCTGGCGCACCTGGCCACCGTGGCTGCGGCCGCTCGTCGCGGCGAACCCGCGCGGGTGGTGGTCAAGGTCAATGCGTTGACGGACGAAGCCCTGATGGACGCGCTGGAAGCGGCGTCGCAGGCGGGTGCGCAGATAGACCTCATCGTGCGTGGTGCCTGCATGCTGCGCCCGGGTGTTTCAGGGCGCAGCGACAACATCCGGGTGCGTTCGGTGGTCGGCCGCTTTCTCGAGCACACCCGCGTGCTGTATTTCCGCTGGGGGCCTCGTGAGAGCGACGAGGTGCTCTACCTCAGCAGCGCCGACTGGATGAGCCGCAACATGTTCCGCCGCGTCGAGGCGGCATGGCCTGTGCGTGACCGTGTCATGCGCCAGCGGGTGATCGACGAGATGCTCGTGCCTTACCTCATGGACACCCGAGATGCCTGGCAGCTGGACAGCGATGGGCGCTATGAGCGTGTGGCCGATGGCTTGAATGACCCTTCGCAGTCCGTGGGCGCCCAGGCCGCTCTGCTGGCGCTGCATGCCGCGGCCGGCCAGGAGCCCGCATGAGCACGTCACCGGCAGCGCTGTCAGTGACAGCAATCGGAGCCCAGGCATGGACCTGATCTTGTGGCGGCATGCCGAAGCCCGCGAAGGCCTGGCCGAAGGCGAGGACGTGGCGCGCCCGCTGACGCCCAAGGGTGAACGGCAGGCCCAGCGCATGGCGCACTGGCTCAACCATCAGCTGCCGGAGACGGCGCGCATCCTGGTCAGCCCCGCGGTGCGCACCGAGCAGACGGCCGCAGCGCTCAAGCGCAAGTACAAGCTGATGCCGGAACTGCTGCCCGAACGCAGCGTGACGGAGCTGCTGGACATTGCCCGCTGGCCCGATGCCAAGCAGCCCGTGCTGGTGGTCGGCCACCAGCCCACGCTCGGCCTGACGGCCGGCTACCTGCTGGCCGGCCTGACGGCGGGATGGACCGTGCGCAAGGGCTCGGTGTGGTGGCTGCGGCGGCGTGAACGCCAGGGTCGGGTTGAAGTGGTATTGCATGCAGTGATTTCGCCAGAGCAGGCCTGAGGCCTGACCGGCGCTGCGGCACGCCGGGTGCCCAAACGGGGTGCCTGAGCTGTTTGGTCATACGTTTGTCACATGCCATGGGCAGACTGCAGGCATGGCAATCGACACCCAGCTGCCCAAGCCTGCCAGGCCCGATGCCCCGGTTCCTTTGTCGCTGCTGGGCGGTGAGCTGCTCTACACCGGCTTGGTGGCCCTGGGTGAGCCCCAGGCCGCACAGGCACTGGCCGCGGCGCTTCGGCAATGCGGGTTGCAGATCATGGTGGCTGACGACCTGGCTCATGCGCAGCGTCTGGCCGGGCAGGTACTCCCCGATGTGGTCGTCTGCGACCTAGATGCCCATGAGCAGGCCGAGCCCTGGCTGTTGTCCCTTCTGGGTCACGGCGGGCATGCCGGGCTGGCAGGCGGTGCATCGGTGCGCCACGCGGTAGGCCTGTGTGCCGACGTCCACGCGGCCGTGTCCCTGGGTGAAAGGGCGGAGAGCGCCGAGACGGCCGGGCGCCTCAGTGTGCTGGCCAAGCCGGTGGCGGCCGCCGCCGTCGTGGCCGAGGTCTGCGAGGCCCTCTACATCGCCGCGCAGAGTGCCGGTGAGCAGCCAGTGGGTTGGGCGACAGGCTCCGCACGCGCCCACCCGCTGACGCCTGACCTGATGCTGCTGGCCCCCACCGAGCGCAAGCTTTTCATCACATTGGCGCAGGCCGCGCCCCGGCTGCTGCGCCGCGACAGCATCCGCGAGGCCGTCTGGCCTGGCGAAGTGGTTTCCGAACGCGTCGTGGACCAATACGTCAAGCGGCTGCGCGCCAGGCTCACGCAGTTGGGAAGCCCCCTGGCGGTGACGACCGTGCGCGGGCACGGCTACCGCCTGGAGCTGCCCTGACCCTGCGCCAAGCATTGTCATCAAAGCTTCATCAAGTCTTTCTACAGTGAGTTTTTGAAGCCACACCTCAGTGGCGCCAACAGGAGCAAGCATGTCTTCACGTTTCCCCCGCCTGACCCTCATCGCCGGCCTGCTGGCCCTGGGTGCTGGCGCCTCGGCACTGGCGCAGACCGTCAAGGTCGACGGTTCCAGCACCGTGTTCCCCATCACCGAAGCCGTGGCTGAAGAGTTCCAGAAGGCCAACAAGGGCATGAAGGTGACGGTGGGTATCTCCGGCACAGGCGGCGGCTTCCGCAAGTTCTGCCGCGGCGAATCCGACATCCAGAATGCCTCGCGCCCTATCCTGGCCAAGGAGATGGAAGAGTGCCGCACCGCCGGTGTGCAGTACATCGAGCTGCCGGTGGCCTATGACGCGCTGACGGTGGTGGTCAACCCGCGCAGCCCGCTGAATGAAGTCAGCATCGACGACCTGAAGAAGATGTGGGAGCCGGCCGCCCAGGGCAAGGTGATGCGCTGGAACCAGGTCAACCCGGCCTTCCCGGATGCCCCGCTGGCGCTGTTTGGCGCGGGTGCGGATTCCGGCACCTTTGACTACTTCACCGAAGCGGTGACGGGCAAGAGCAAGAGCAGCCGAGGTGACTTCACCGCCAGCGAAGACGACAACGTCCTGGTTCAGGGTGTGTCACGCAACCAGAACGCCATTGCCTTCTTCGGTTTTGCCTACTTCCAGGAAAACAAGGACAAGATCAAGGGCCTGTCCATCAGCTGGAAGGGCGGCAAGGCGGTTGCCCCCAGCCCCGAGAACGTGCTGAACGGCACCTACCAGCCGCTGTCGCGCCCGATCTTCATCTACGTGAACGCCAAGAGCCTGGCCAAGCCGGAAGTCAAGCAGTTCGTCGACTTCTACATGAAGAACGCCACCAAGCTGGTGCGCGAAGTGAAGTACGTGCCGCTGCCGGCCAAGGCCTATGAGTACAACGTCAGCGCCGTGCAGAAGATGCGCCTGGGTACCAAGATGGGTGGCGAGAACAAGGTTGGCCTGACGATCGACCAGCTGATGTCGCTTGAAGCCAAGCAATAAGCCGTCGGGCTGCGGTTGGGGCCGGCGCGCGTCAGGGAGGGCAGTGCCGGCCCCATCTTCAGAGCACTGACAGCACCGAGACAAAGAGCCCAGCCCGGCGCCTCGTCCGGGCGGGCCGACCAGACGACGAGGAGAACCGCTGGTGAAAGCCGCCAACCCCCCACTGACCATGAATCAGGCACCCTCTGCGCGCTTGAACTACAGGTTTTCGCGCAACCTGAAGGAACGTGCCATTGAACTCATGCTGATGGCCTGCGGTCTCATCGCCGTGCTGACCACCGTGGCCATCACCATCATCCTGGTGTATGAGTCGCTGGACTTCTTCAAGATCGTGTCGGTCTGGGAATTCATCACCGGCACGGTGTGGTCGCCGCTGTTTGCCAACCCGCAGTACGGCATCCTCCCGCTGGTATCGGGCACGCTGACGATCACCGCCATCGCGCTGCTGGTGGCCGTGCCGATGGGCACCGTGATTGCCATCTACCTGTCGGAGTTTGCGCCGCACAAGGTGCGCGAAATCATCAAGCCCGCGCTGGAGCTGATCCAGGCGGTGCCGACCATCGTCTTCGGCTACTTCGCCCTGCTGTTTGTCACGCCGATGCTGCAGGCCACCATCCTGCCCAACCTGCCAGGCTTCAACATGCTGGTGCCCGGCATCGTGATTGGCGTGGCCACGATTCCCACGATTGCCTCCCTGGCCGAAGACGCCATGCGGGCCGTACCGATGAGCATGCGCGAAGGCGGCTACGCCATGGGCAGCAACAAGATCCAGGTGGCGCTGTCGGTGGTGATGCCGGCGGCTGTCTCGGGTGTGGTGGCCGCCTACGTGATGGCTGCGGCGCGCGCCATCGGAGAAACGATGGTGGTGGCGATTGCCGCTGGACAGAACGCCAACTTCACCTTCAACCCGATGGAAGCCGCCGCCACCTTGACCGCCTACATCGCGCAGGTCAGCCTGGGTGACCTGGAACATGGCTCGGTGGCCTACCGCAGCATCTTCGCGGCGGGCCTGGTGCTGCTGATCCTCACCCTTGCGCTGAACCTGATTGGCCACTACCTGCGCCGTCACTACCGGAAGGCCTACTGATGAACCCCTCCACCGTGACCGCCAGCGAAGCCCGCAGCACGCGGGACCTGGCCAACATGCGCGCCCGCATCGCCAGTGGCAAGCGAAACCAGGCGCTGTTTGCGGCGCTGGGCGTGCTCTTCACCGGTTTTGCCGTGCTGGTGCTGCTGGCCGCCTTCCTGGACCTGCTGCTTGACGGCCTGCCCCGCCTGAGCTGGGAATTCATGACCAACTTCCCGTCCCGGCGCGCCGGACAGGCGGGCATCCTGTCGGCCTGGGTGGGCAGTGCGCTGGTGATGCTGGTGACGATGCTGGCTGCGGTGCCGGTGGGCATCGGTGCCGCCATCTACCTCGAGGAATATGCTGGCAAGAACTGGCTGACCGACATCATCGAGATCAACGTCACCAACCTCGCGGGCGTGCCCAGCATCGTCTACGGGCTGCTGGCGCTGGGTCTGTTTGTCTACCAGTTCGGGTTTGGCGAAAGTGTGCTCACGGCAGGGCTGACACTGGGCCTGCTGATCCTGCCCATCGTCATCGTGTCCGCGCGGGAAGCCCTGCGAGCCGTGCCCATTCACATCCGTGAAGCGGCGTACGGCGTGGGTGCCACCAAGTGGCAGATGGTGAGTGACCACCTGGTGCCGTATTCACGCGGCGGCATGCTCACCGGTGTCATCCTGGGCATGGCCGAAGCCATTGGTCAAACGGCGCCCATCATCTGCATCGGCGCGCTGACCTTCATCGCCTTCCTGCCGCCTTCTCCGGTGGGCGCCGAGTTTCCGTTTGTCAACCTGGAGTGGCTGTGGTCAGAGTTCACCGTGCTGCCCATCCAGATGTACAACTGGGTGTCACGCCCTGACCAGGCCTTCCAGCTGAATGCAGCGGCGGCCGGGGTCATCCTGCTGTTCATGACCTTGCTGATGAACAGCCTGGCCATCTACCTGCGCTACCAAGTCCGAAAGAAGATCAAATGGTGAATGCCACGCTCGAGCGGCCCGACGAGGCCATCCACCCGCTGCTGCAGGGCAAGCGCCTGAAAGCACAGGCCCGCAACCTGAGCTTCTACTACGGCGACTTCAAGAGCCTCAAGGGCATCTCGATGGGCCTGGAGGAGAACAAGGTCACCGCGCTGATCGGGCCTTCGGGCTGCGGCAAGAGCACCTTCCTGCGCTGCTTCAACCGCATGCATGACCTCTATCCCGGCAACCGCTACGACGGTGAGATCGTCCTGCAGCCGGACAACGTCAACATCCTGGGCAAGACGATCGACCCCATCGAGGTGCGCATGCGCATCGGCATGGTCTTCCAGAAGCCCAACCCGTTCCCGAAGAGCATCTACGACAACGTGGCCTACGGCCTGCGGGTGCGTGGTGTCACGGCGCGCAGCGAACTGGACGACCGCGTCGAGCAGGCGCTCAAGGGCGGCGCGCTGTGGGACGAGGTCAAGGGGCGTCTGAATGACCTGGCGTTCAACCTCAGCGGCGGCCAACAGCAGCGCCTGTGCATCGCCCGCGCCCTGGCCACCGACCCTGAACTGCTGCTGTTTGACGAGCCCACCTCGGCGCTGGACCCCATCGCCACCGGCAGCATCGAAGAGCTGATTGGCCAGATCAAGCAGAAGGTGACGGTGCTGATCGTCACCCACAACATGCAGCAGGCAGCACGGGTGTCGGACTACACAGCCTACATGTACCTGGGTGAACTGATCGAGTTTGGTTCCACGAACGACGTCTTCACCAAGCCTGCCCGCAAGGAAACCGAAGACTACATCACCGGCCGCTTCGGCTGAAGGTTGACACATATGGAACGACACCTGTCCAGCCAGTTCGACGCCGAGTTGAGCGGCATCTCTTCCCGTGTGCTCGAGATGGGCGGGATGGTCGAGGCACAGATGGCACAGGCCATCTATGCCTTGACGCACTTCAGCGGTGAGACGGCCTCTCAGGTCATCACGCAGGAGGCGCGCGTCAACGTGATGGAAATGGACATCGATCGCGACCTGTCGGCCATCATCGCGCGCCGCCAGCCCACGGCCAGAGACCTTCGCCTGCTGATCGGGGTGTCCAAGACCATCGGCAACCTGGAACGCGTGGGCGACGAGGCGGCCCGCATCGCCCGCATCGTGCACAAGCTGCTGCGCGCCAGTGGCGCCAACCGCATGGCCTCGGCCATCGGTGACGTGCAGTTCACGGGCAACCTGGCGCTGGAGCAGCTTCGCAAGGCGCTGAATGCGCTGGCCAGGCTGGACACCGAGTCTGCGCTGGAAGTCATCCACGACGACCGCACGCTGGACCATGAGTTTGAAGGCCAGATGCGCAAGCTCGTCACCTACATGATGGAGGACCCGCGCACCATCTCGGCCTCCATCGACATGGTGTTTGTGGCCAAGGCCATCGAGCGCGTGGGTGACCATGCCAAGAACCTCGCCGAGCAGGTGGTCTACATCGTCAAGGGCGACGACATCCGCCACACCAACACGGTGGGCGCGGCTGATGCCGCCGGCACCGAGACGGCGGTGTGAGCATGGCGGCGATCCTGGTCGTCGACGACGAGCCCGCCATCTGCGAGCTGGTGGCCCTTCACCTTCGGCACAGCGGGCATGACACCAGCTGTGTGAGCGACGGTGAAGCCGCCCGTGAGCGGGTGGCTGCCCGCTTGCCCGATCTTGTGGTGCTGGACTGGATGCTGCCCGGTACCTCGGGCATCAGCCTGGCCCGTGAATGGCGCCGGGAGCCCCGCACCCGCGAGCTGCCCATCCTCATGCTCACCGCACGCGCGATGGAAGACGACCTGGTGCAAGGCCTGGACGCCGGTGCAGACGACTACCTGAGCAAACCCTTCTCACCCAATGAGATGGTGGCCCGGGTGCGTGCGCTGTTGCGGCGTCGCCTGCCCCAGGCGGCCGACATGCCTGTTCAGGCGGGTGGCCTGACGCTGGACCCCTCCACCATGCGTGTCACGCTGAACGAGCGTGAACTGCGCCTGGGCCCGACGGAGTTCAAGCTCCTGCGCTTCTTCCTGAGCCACCCTGAGCGCGTGCACTCCCGCGCGCAGCTGCTGGACAAGGTCTGGGGCGACCACGTCTTCATCGAGGAACGCACGGTGGACGTCCACATCAAGCGCCTTCGTGAGACGCTGGAAGACGCCGCCGCCATGATCGAGACGGTCCGCGGCGCCGGCTATCGGCTGGTCAGGCCTGGCAACGGTTCCTGAGCGCTGAGCACGGGCTCCAGGGCCAGTGCGGGCGTTGCCACGGGGCTCGCCGCGACCGAGCAGTCCAGGATCTCCAGGCGCCCGTTGGGGTGTTCAACCAGGGCGGTGAGGCTTTCTACCCAGTCGCCGTCGTTGGCGTAGAGCGT
>JAJTDE010000250.1 GCA_021298085.1 Rubrivivax sp. | reverse complement strand
CCAAAGTGCAGATGCAGCCCGGCACACTGCCCGCCCCGAAGGAAAACCGACGCCTGGCGGACGCCCTGTTCCCTCACCAGCCGCCGCCGCCCCAGCCGGCGGCCCCGCCAGAGGACGAGATCGAGCTGGACGCAACGCTCACGGTCAGCAGCCGTGAAGTCCTGCGCCAGACCGACTTCGAAACCATGACCACCGAGGAGTGGCAGCGCGCCCGCGCCGCCATCCGGCAGCTGCCCGCCGTGTGTGAATCGCTCCCGACACGCCGCCTGGCACCGGCCAACCGCGCAGGACAGCCCGACTGGCGCGCCACCCTGCGCCGCAGTGCCCGGCTGGGCGGCGAACCCGTTGCCCCTTGCTGGCGAGCGCCGCGTCGGCAGCCGGTACCGCTGGTGGTGTTGGCCGACATCTCCGGTTCGATGAGCCGCTATTCGCGGATGCTGCTGCACCTGGCCCACGCGCTGCGCCAAGCCGAGGGTGCGCAGGCCGGCCACGTCGAGAGTTTTGTCTTTGGCACCCGGCTGACCCGCATCAGCCGGCTGATGGCCCGGCGCGACCCGGACATCGCCGTCAACGAGGTGTCCCGCCATGTCCAGGATTGGGCCGGCGGCACCCGCATCGGCGAGGCGCTGCACGCCTTCAACCGCCGCTGGGCGAGGCGTGTGATGCCCGCCAATGCCACCGTCGTGCTGATCACCGATGGGCTCGAGCGCAGCGAGGCCGAGACCACCGGCGCCGCCGAGCGACTGTCGCGCGAGATGGCCCAGCTGGCGCGCTGCTGCCGCCGCCTGATCTGGCTGAACCCGCTGCTGCGTTGGCGCGACTTTGAACCCCGTGCCGCCGGCGTTCGCGCCATGCTGCCCCATGTCCACGACTTTCTGCCCGCCCACAACCTGCAGAGCCTGGAAGACCTGATGCAGGTCTTGTCACAGCCTCCTGCGTCCCTTTCTCTTGCCGCATCGCCATGGAACTCACCGCACAACAAGTCCTCCCCGTCGGCCAGGCCCAGGCCTGGGAGGCCCTGAACGACATCGACCTCCTGCGCGAAGCCATTCCCGGCTGCGACAGCTTCACCTTGACGGGCGACCACCAGTACGAGGTCGGCGTGACGGCAGCCATCGGGCCGGTCAAGGCGCGATTCAAGGGGCAGCTCAAGCTGGAAGACCTGCAGCCGCCCGTCGGCTACACGCTGCAGTTCAGCGGCCAAGGTGGGCAGGCGGGCCATGCCAAGGGCAGCGCCCGCATCCGCCTGGAGCCCCAAGGCGCCCGAGAAACCATCCTGCACTACACCGCGCAAGCCAGCGTGGGCGGCAAGATCGCGCAGCTGGGTTCACGGCTGATCGACATGGCCGCGCAGAAGATGGCCAACGACTTTTTCAGCCGCTTCAACGAGGCCCTGACGCTGCGTTACGGCGTGCCGGCCGAGGCTGAGGCCAGCGCCGCCGCCGACACCGCCACGGCAGCACCCGTCGGGCTGTGGGCCCGTTGGGTGGCTTGGCTGAAGCGGCTGTTCGGCGGCTATTGACTCCACCGACAGGATGACCTCCATGCGACACCTCGACCTGGCCCCCTTCCAACGGGTCCTGGCCACCCTGGGCCTCCTGGCGATGACCCAGGGCTGCTGGGCACAGAGCCCCTCGTCGGCCACGGCGGCAGCGCCCCCGCTGACCGTGCACGCCGCCGGCAGCCTGCGGGCCGTGATGGGCAGCCTGGCCCAGGCCTTTCAGCTGGCCCACCCAGGCGGCAGCACGCCGCGGCTGGTGCTGGGCGCATCTGGCCTGCTGCGCGACCGCCTGGCCGCCGGGGAGCCCTCCCAGGTGTTTGCCTCCGCCAACATGGCCCACCCTGAATCCCTGGTGAAGGACGGCAAGGCGAACCGGGTGGATGCCTTTGCACGCAATGCCTTGTGTGCACTCGCGGCCCCCGACTTTTCACTGCAGGGGCGAACCCTTGCTCAGCGATTGCTGGACGACAGCGTCCGGGTGGCCACATCAACCCCCCGGGCAGACCCTTCGGGCGACTATGCCTTCGAGATGTTCGAGCGCATCGAAGCCACCGGGTCAGGCCCTGCCGGCAGTGCGCAGGCCTTGAAGGCCAAGGCGCTGCAGCTGACCGGAGGACCGCAGAGCCCTCCCCCACCCAGCGACCGCAACGTCTACGGTGCGCTGATGGCCGAGGGCCGCGCCGACGTCTTCATCACCTATTGCACCAACGCAGCGCAGGCCCGGCGTGAGGTGCGCTCGCTGCAGGTGCTGGACATCCCGGACGCCATCAACGTCTCGGCGCGCTACGGCATCACCCGAATCCTGCCCGTCACCGATTCCGCCAACGCCTTTGTCGACTTTGTGCTGAGCCCCGCGGGGCAGCGGATCCTGGGCGAACACGGGTTCAAGGCGCCATGACGCGGCACGCCTCGCGGCCAAGGCGACCGCTGTGGCAGCCCATGCACGTGGCCGCCAGCCTGCTGACAGCGAGCGTGGGACTGAGCCCACTCGCCTCGGCAGCGTGCCCGGCTACGCAGGCTCAGGGCCGGCCTGCAGGCGCCTGGCTGACGGTGGTGCACGGCGGGTCGGTCCAGCACCTGGACGCTGCGCAACTTGACGCCATCCCTGGAAGCCAGCGCACGCTGCAACGACGGCTGGTCGCGGCCCCTGCGGTCAACCCCGGCGCCGCGGGCGGCGCAACCAGCCCCACCGACGCGGGTGCACCAGCGCCCGTGAACGACACCAGCACCACCTTCAAGGGCTGGCAGCTGCGCGATGTCCTGGCGCGGGTGGAGTACGCACTGCCCGCTGACCGTGGCGCACGGCTCAGTGGCGTCGAAGCGGTGGCGCTGGACGGCTGGCGTGCCTGGTTCAGCTGGGGGGAGATCTTCAACAGTGCGGCGGGTGATCAGATGCTGGTGATCAGCCACGTAGATGGGGTGAACCTGGACAACTTCGCGGGCCCGCTGGCCCTGCGCGCCCTGGCCGATACCCGGCCCGGGCCACGCCATGTGCGTCAACTCTGCGCGCTGATCGTGCTGCGCCGCTGAGGGCCGAAGTCCCACCAGGGCAACGCCTTGGTGAGGGACAACACCTCGCCAGCAGCCGGCGCGACGGCATAACCCGGCTGCTCAGCCACCTTGTCTCGCCAGGCCTGGCCTTGAAGCGCTTCGCGCAGCCGAAGCACGGGCTCGGTGTCCAGCGCATCTTTCAGGCAAACCAGAAAGTAGTCCTCTTCGACGAGCGGAACAAAGCCCAGGCCAAACGACCGCGCGGCTGCCTCGATACCGATGCCCGCATCGGCCACGCCCGCGGCCACCGCAGCCGCCACCGCCACGTGGCTGTTTTCGCCATCACCCGGCAGTCGCTGCAACTGCGAGGACGACAGGCCCGCCTCGTCCAGCCAGTGATCCAGCAGCAGGCGTGTGCCGGAGCCTTCCTGCCGGTCCATGAAACGCACGCCTGGGCGGACCAGGTCGGCCACCTCGTGCAGCTGCAAGGGGTTGCCGTGCGCCACCATCAGGCCCTGGGTGCGGCGCACACAGGCCAGCAGCTTGTGGGCACCGGGCTGCAAACGCGGCTTCATCACTTGGGCAAACACCGCCGAGCCTCGCGGCAGAGCGGGCACATGGAAACCCGCCACCGTGCACCGGCCCTCTGCCAACGCCTGCAAGGCATCCACACTGCCGCAGAAATGCAGCGCCACGTGCAGGGCCTGCTGCTCGCGCGCCAGGGATTGCAACAGCGGCAGGGCCAGGTCGTGGCTGGCATGCACCAAGAGCTGCAAGTGCGCGCCGCTGACGGCCTCTTCCACCACCCTCGTCAGCTCGACGCGCAGCGCTTCGATGTGCGGCGCCAAGCGAGCGCGGGCGCGTGTTTCACCCCACAGCAGCCGCTCCGCAAAAGGCGTCAGCTGGGCGCGCTGGCCCTGACTCCAGATCACCAACGGCTGCCCGAGGCCTTCTTCCCACCGCTTGATGGCGCCCCAGACGTGTCGGTAACTCAGCCCCAGTTGCCGTGCCGCCCGCAGGATGGAACCCGCCTCACGCAAGGCCCGCAGCATTTCGAACAGCGGGTTGGAAAGATCGGCACCCGACTGCTGGGCTCCGCTCTCCAGACCGTATTCCAGGCGGATGCGGAACGCCGGCC
>JAJTDE010000089.1 GCA_021298085.1 Rubrivivax sp. | reverse complement strand
TCGTCGACAGCACCGTCGTGATCGCCGCCGTCAGCGTCGTCTTGCCGTGGTCCACGTGCCCAATCGTCCCCACGTTCACGTGCGGCTTGGTACGCTCAAATTTGCCTTTTGCCATTCTCAAAACTCCGTCATCTAAAGAGCAGTGCCCGTGCTAGGTTTAAGGTCTCGCCACACAGGCCCGCCACGGGCAGCGGGCCTCTCGGGGTGCCAAGACCATCTGAAGGTGCGAGCGCGCCCTGGGCATGGTCTGCCCCGGGGCGCCGCTGATTACTTGGCGCGTGCCGTCACGATGGCGTCGGCGACGTTTTTGGGCGCCTCGGCGTAGTGCTTGAATTCCATCGTGTACGTCGCGCGGCCCTGGGACATCGAGCGCAGGGTCGTCGAGTAGCCGAACATCTCCGACAGCGGAACTTCGGCCTTGATGACCTTGCCACCGCCGGGCATGTCGTCCATGCCCTGCACCATGCCGCGGCGTGAGGACAAGTCGCCCATCACGGAGCCGGCGTAGTCTTCAGGCGTTTCCACCTCGACGGCCATCATCGGCTCCAGGATCACCGGCGATGCCTTGCGGCAGCCGTCCTTGAAGCCCATGCTGGCAGCCATCTTGAAGGCGTTTTCGTTGGAGTCCACCTCGTGGTAGGAGCCGAAGGTCAGCGTGACCTTCACGTCCACCACCGGGTAGCCGGCCAGCACGCCGTTGGGCAGCGAGTCTTCAACGCCCTTCTGGACCGCGGGAATGAATTCGCGTGGCACGACGCCGCCCTTGATGGCGTCGACAAACTCGAAGCCCTTGCCCGGCTCCTGCGGCTCGACCTTCAGCACGACGTGGCCGTACTGACCCTTGCCGCCTGACTGACGCACAAACTTGCCTTCCACATCGGCGACCGCCTTGCGGATGGTCTCGCGGTAGGCCACCTGCGGCTTGCCCACGTTGGCTTCCACGCCGAACTCGCGCTTCATGCGGTCAACGATGATCTCCAGGTGCAGCTCGCCCATGCCGGAGATGATGGTCTGGCCGGATTCTTCGTCAGTGCGCAGGCGGAAGCTCGGGTCCTCCTGGGCCAGACGGCCCAGGGCGATACCCATCTTTTCCTGATCAGCCTTGGTCTTGGGCTCGACGGCCTGAGAAATCACCGGCTCAGGGAAGACCATCTTTTCCAGCGTGATGATGGAATCCGGGTCGCACAGGGTTTCGCCCGTGGTGACGTCCTTCAGACCCACGCAGGCGGCGATGTCACCGGCCAGAATTTCCTTGATTTCCTCGCGCTGGTTGGCGTGCATCTGCAGGATACGGCCGATGCGCTCCTTCTTGCCGCGAATCGGGTTGTAGACCGAATCACCGCTCTTCAGCACGCCGGAATACACGCGCACAAACGTCAGCTGGCCGACGTACGGGTCGGTCATCAGCTTGAATGCCAGGGCCGAGAACTTCTCGCTGTCGTCGGCCTTGCGCGACGCTTCCTTCTCGTCGTCGTCGGTGCCGGTCACGGGCGGAATGTCCACCGGGGAGGGCAGGAACTCGATCACGGCGTCCAGCATGCGCTGCACACCCTTGTTCTTGAAGGCCGTACCGCACAGCATGGGCTGGATCTCGGTGGCGATGGTGCGCGTGCGCAGGCCCAGCTTGATCTCTTCTTCGGTCAGCTCACCGCTTTCGAGGTACTTGTCCATCAACGTTTCACTGGCCTCGGCCGCAGCCTCGATCATGTGCTCGCGCCACTTGGTGGCCTCAGCCTCCAGTTCGGCGGGGATGGGGTGGTAGTCGAACTTCATGCCCTGCGAGGCCTCGTCCCAGATGATGGCTTTCATCTTGAACAGGTCCACGACGCCCTTGAAGTTTTCTTCGGCACCGATCGGGATGACGATGGGCACCGGGTTGGCCTTCAGGCGCGCCTTCATCTGGTCATAGACCTTGAAGAAGTTGGCGCCGGTGCGGTCCATCTTGTTGACAAAGGCCAGTCGAGGCACCTTGTACTTGTTGGCCTGGCGCCAGACGGTCTCCGATTGCGGCTGCACGCCGCCCACCGCGCAATACACCATGCACGCGCCGTCCAGCACGCGCATGGAACGCTCGACCTCGATCGTGAAGTCAACGTGCCCCGGGGTGTCGATGATGTTGAAGCGGTGCTCCGGGAATGACATGTCCATGCCCTTCCAGAAGCACGTGGTCGCCGCGGACGTGATGGTGATGCCGCGCTCCTGCTCCTGCTCCATCCAGTCCATGGTCGCGGCACCATCGTGCACTTCACCGATCTTGTGGTTCACACCGGTGTAGAAGAGGATGCGTTCGGTGGTGGTGGTTTTGCCAGCATCGATGTGCGCAGAAATACCAATGTTGCGGTAGCGCTCGATGGGGGTCTTGCGGGCCATGGTCAGGACTCCAAATGCAGGGGCCGCCGACGGGTCAGGTAAAACCCTAGGGCGGCCGCGGACGGGGTAAAACAGGTTGAGGGCAACAGTCGCTTGCGTGAAACGCGGTCAGCGGCGGTTCTGCCCGCGCGTCAGAAACGGAAGTGCGAGAAGGCCTTGTTGGCCTCGGCCATGCGGTGAACTTCGTCACGCTTCTTCATGGCGCCGCCGCGGCCTTCAGAGGCCTCGAGCAACTCATTGGCCAAGCGTGCGGCCATGGACTTTTCACCACGCTTGCGTGCTGAATCCTTCAGCCAGCGCATGGCCAGCGCCTGACGACGGATGGGGCGAACCTCGACGGGCACCTGATAGTTCGCACCACCCACGCGGCGCGACTTCACTTCGACCATCGGCTTGATGTTGTTCATCGCCACCATGAAGACCTCCATCGGGTCCTTGTTGGCCTTCTTCTCGACCTGCTCGAGCGCGCCGTAGACGATGCGCTCGGCGATGGCCTTCTTGCCCGACTCCATGATCACGTTCATGAACTTGGACAGGTCAACCGAACCGAACTTCGGGTCGGGCAGGATTTCGCGTTTGGGTACTTCGCGACGACGTGGCATAGCTGATTTCCTTCTTGAGCTTCAGTTGGCACAGAACCGGGTTCCGGGCCTCGGGCCATCAGCAGATGGCCCACTTACTGAACCAGCCGCCGACAGGCGCTGGTTCGCAGAAACCCCTCAGGACAACGGACGTGGGCCTGAGAGGCCGTAGGGAGCGGGCCGCGTCGCGTACCCCGAAGCTCAGCCGTACGTTGTGTACGGCGAACACCGTGCGGTGCGCGACCAGCCCGAAAGCTGGTCTATGAGGCCTGTCAGGCCTTCTTGGGGCGCTTGGCGCCGTATTTGGAGCGCGACTGCTTGCGGTCCTTCACACCCTGGAGATCCAGGCTGCCGCGGACGATGTGGTAACGAACACCGGGAAGGTCTTTCACGCGGCCGCCGCGCACGAGCACGACACTGTGCTCCTGCAGGTTGTGGCCTTCGCCGCCGATGTAGGAAATCACTTCCTGCTGATTGGTCAGACGCACCTTGGCCACCTTCCGCAGTGCCGAGTTCGGCTTCTTCGGGGTGGTGGTGTAGACGCGGGTGCAAACGCCACGACGCTGGGGGTTGCCCTGCAGAGCTGGCGATTTCGACTTCGTGACTTCGGTCTGGCGACCTTGGCGCACGAGCTGATTGATGGTGGGCATTGCCGGTAAATCCCGTCGGTGATGCGGCCCCGAGGTCCGGAAGCCACTGCAAAAAGCGCTGAGCCAGCACCCCGATGATCCGCAAGCCCTGTGCCTGACCCTTGAGGGGTGTTGGGATGCACGCAAGGGGCCTGCCTGTTGAGGCCTGACCGCGCATCCACCTTGCCTCCTCACGCCGTGGCGTGGGGTAGGGCTGCCGCTCAGCCTGGTACATCTGGCTGGCGCACCCGTGCAAGGCGCAAAGAACTGTTGCAGCACCGAAAGTGCCGAAAAGCCGAGGATTCTAGGCCAGAAATTGCATGCCCTGCAAGACAAATCTTCTGGGCGCGCCAGGGGCTTCGGCCTGGGTCGGCCCGTCGATTCACCCCTACCCTTGCCGGCATGGAAGCGCATGACACGACAGGCACCCCATGGGCGGTGCTCGATACCAATGTGGTGCTGGCCATCTGGCTCTGGAAGGACCCACGGCTGGATGAGCTCGGCAGGCTGTTGTCCACAGGCGGCATCCGTTGGCTCAGCGACACGCCGACCTGGGATGAGTGCCTGCACGAACTCAGGCCTGATCGCTGCGCATCCCTGGGCCTGGCCGTGGAAGCGATGTCCGAGCAGCTGAAACAGCTGCCCCGCGTGCACTGGGCGCCTGCCGCGGGAGCCGGTGCGGTGACACCGCCAACGGCCGCACTGCGATGCAGCGACCCGGACGACCAGAAATTCATCGATCTGGCGCTGTCTGGGCGGGCTCAGTGGCTCTTGACACGCGACAAGGCCGTGCTGCGCCTGCGCGGCCGGGCGCTGGCGGTGGGGTTGCGGATTGCCGACCCGACCGGCCTGTCGGCCGTCTCTCTACTGGCTGCACGCCCGGCCCCGCCGCGCTGAGAGGCCGCCCGGTCTGCGCCCATGAAAAAGGCGGCCCGCAGGCCGCCTCTTGATGGCTGGGGTGCCGACGCCACGCGAGTGGCGCCGGAACTCCGCCGCTTCAGTTCGCGTCGTCAGCCGCGGCTGCCGCCTGGCTGGCCGCGTCGACACCAGCCAGCTGCGCGGCGGCCAGTTCTTCGGCCTCCTGCATGGCAATGGCCCGACGCTCGCTCTCGTCCATGTCTTCCTTCGCCTTGCGGGCGATGTGGAAGGCCATGCCGGTACCAGCGGGGATGAGCCGGCCAACGATGACGTTTTCCTTCAGGCCACGCAGCTCGTCGCGCTTGCCCATGATGGCAGCCTCGGTCAGGACACGCGTGGTCTCCTGGAACGATGCGGCGGAGATGAAGGAATCGGTCGACAACGAAGCCTTGGTGATGCCCAGCAGCACGTCGGCGTGGGTCGCCGGCAGCTTGCCTTCGTCGCGCATCTTGTCGTTGGTGTCGAGCAGTTCAGAACGCTCAACCTGCTCGCCAGCGATGTAGGACGTGTCACCGGCGTTGACGATCTGCACGCGGCGCAGCATCTGGCGAACGATCACCTCGATGTGCTTGTCATTGATCTTCACGCCCTGCAGGCGGTAGACGTCCTGCACTTCGTCGACGATGTAGCGCGCCAGTTCCTCGATGCCCAGCAGGCGCAGGATGTCCTGCGGATCGGCCGGACCGTCGACAATGGATTCGCCCTTGTTGACCACCTGGCCTTCGTGCACCAGGATGTTCTTCTCCTTGGGCACCAGCTCTTCGTAGACCTTGCCATCCGGGTCGGTGATCTGCAGGCGAACCTTGCCCTTGGTCTCCTTGCCGAACGAGACGGTGCCGGTGATCTCGGCCAACGTGCCCTTGTCCTTCGGGCTGCGCGCCTCGAAGAGTTCAGCCACGCGGGGCAGACCGCCGGTGATGTCCCGGGTCTTCTGGCCTTCCATCGGGATACGCGCCAGCACTTCGCCGGGCGACAAGTCTTGCCCGTCGCGGATCTGGATCAGCGAGCCGACCTGGAAGCCGATGGTCACCGAGTGGTCGGTGCCCGGGATCTTGACTTCCTGGCCAGCAGCGTCCAGCAGCTTGACCTGCGGGCGCACGATCTTCGTCGCGCCACGGCGCTTCGGGTCGATCACGACCAACGTGGACAGGCCGGTGACTTCGTCGACCTGCTTGGCCACGGTGACACCCTCTTCCACATTCTCGAACTTCGCGCGGCCGGCGAATTCCGTGATGATGGGGCGGGTCAGAGGGTCCCAGTTGGCCAACGCAGTGCCGGCCTTGAGGGCCTGGTCGGCCTTGACGTTCAAGGTCGCGCCATAGGGCACCTTGTGGCGCTCGCGCTCGCGGCCGTGCGGGTCCAGGATGATGATTTCACCGGAACGTGAGATCACCACCAGCTCTCCCTTGCCGTTGGTCACGTAGCGCATCGTGGCGTTGAAGCCGATGTGGCCGTCGCTCTTGGCTTCCACGCTGGAGGCCACGGCGGCACGGGACGCTGCACCACCGATGTGGAAGGTCCGCATCGTCAGCTGGGTGCCCGGCTCGCCGATGGACTGCGCGGCGATCACGCCGATGGCTTCGCCGGTGTTGACCAGGCCGCCACGACCCAGGTCGCGGCCGTAGCACTTGGCGCAGATGCCAAAACGCGTTTCGCAGGTCAGGGCCGTGCGCACCTTCACCTCGTCGACGCCGGCCGCTTCGAGTTCGTCGATCGCGTCCTCGTCGAGCATGGCGCCGGCACCCAGCAGGACCTGCTGGGTTTCGGGGTGCAGCACCTCAACCGCTGTCACGCGGCCCAGGATGCGGTCGCGCAGCGATTCGATGACTTCACCACCTTCGACCAGCGCACGGCGGTTCATGCCGTTCTGCGTGCCGCAGTCTTCCTCGGTGACCACCAGATCCTGGGTCACGTCGACCAGACGACGCGTCAGGTAGCCCGAGTTGGCCGTCTTCAGCGCCGTGTCCGCCAGGCCCTTGCGGGCGCCGTGGGTGGAGATGAAGTACTGCAACACGTTCAGGCCTTCGCGGAAGTTGGCCGTGATCGGTGTCTCGATGATCGAGCCGTCGGGCTTGGCCATCAGGCCCCGCATGCCCGCCAGCTGGCGGATCTGCGCGGCCGAGCCACGGGCACCGGAGTCGGCCATCATGTAGATGGAGTTGAACGACTCCTGGTCCACCGTCTTGCCGTCGCGGTCGATGACCTTCTGCTTGGACAGCTGGGCCATCATGACCTTGCCGACCTCGTCACCCGTCTTGCCCCAGATGTCGACGACCTTGTTGTAACGCTCGCCGGCCGTCACCAGGCCGGAGACGTACTGCTGCTCGATCTCCTTGACTTCCTTCTCGGCGCGCTCGATCAGGCCAGGCTTTTCCTTCGGAACCAGCATGTCGTCGATGGCGATGGAAATGCCGGCCCGCGTGGCCAGGCGGAAGCCCGACTGCAGCAGCTTGTCGGCGAAGACCACCGTCTCCTTCAGGCCGCACTTGCGGAAGCTGACGTTGATGAGGCGCGAGATCTCCTTCTTCTTCAGCGCCTTGTTGATGTTGGCAAACGGCAGACCCTTGGGCAGGATTTCCGACAGCAGCGCGCGGCCAACCGTCGTGTCCACCAGCTTGGTGCTGGCGGTGAAGCTGCCATCATCGTGCTTGGTCCACTCGGTCAGGCGCACGGCGATCTTGGCCGTGATCTCGACCTGCGCGTTGTCCAGCGCGCGCTGGACTTCACCCACATCCGAGAAGATCAGGCCTTCGCCCTTGCCATTGATGCGCTCACGGGTCGCGTAGTACAGGCCCAGCACCACGTCTTGCGACGGCACGATGGAGGGCTCGCCCGAGGCCGGGAACAACACGTTGTTGGAGGCCAGCATCAGCGTGCGGGCTTCCATCTGCGCTTCGATGGACAGCGGCACGTGAACGGCCATCTGGTCGCCGTCGAAGTCGGCGTTGAAGGCCGAGCAGACCAGCGGGTGCAGCTGGATGGCCTTGCCTTCGATCAGCACGGGCTCAAAGGCCTGGATGCCCAGACGGTGCAGCGTGGGCGCACGGTTCAGCAGAACCGGGTGCTCCTTGATGACCTCTTCGAGGATGTCCCAGACCACCGGCGTGCCGGATTCGACTTCCTTCTTCGCCGCCTTGATGGTGTTGGCAATGCCCATCGCCTCCAGCCGGCTGAAGATGAAGGGCTTGAACAGCTCGAGCGCCATCAGCTTGGGCAGGCCGCACTGGTGCAGCTTGAGCGTCGGGCCCACGGTAATGACCGAACGACCGGAGTAGTCGACGCGCTTGCCCAACAGGTTCTGGCGGAAGCGGCCGCTCTTGCCCTTGATCATGTCGGCCAGGGACTTCAGCGCGCGCTTGTTGGCGCCGGTCATGGCCTTGCCACGGCGGCCGTTGTCCAGCAGGCTGTCCACGGCCTCCTGCAGCATCCGCTTCTCGTTGCGGACGATGATCTCCGGCGCCTTCAGCTCCAGCAGCCGCGCCAGGCGGTTGTTGCGGTTGATGACGCGGCGATAGAGGTCGTTCAGGTCGGAAGTCGCGAAGCGGCCACCGTCCAGCGGCACCAGCGGGCGCAAGTCCGGCGGCAGCACCGGCAGCACGTCCAGGATCATCCAGTTGGGCTTGATCCCGGAACGCTTGAAGGCTTCCATCACCTTCAGCCGCTTGCTGTTCTTCTTGATCTTCAGCTCGCTGCCGGTCATGTCGTTGCGCAGCTTCTCGATCTCGGTGTCGAGGTCCATGTCCTCGAGCAGCTTCTGCACGGCCTCAGCGCCCATCAGCGCGACAAACTCGTCACCAAACTCTTTCTGTTTGGTCTCGAAGTCGTCCTCGGTCATGATGGTGAACTTCTTCAGCGGCGTCATGCCGGGGTCCACCACGACATAGGCTTCGAAGTACAGCACGCGTTCGATGTCGCGCAGCGTCATGTCCAGCACCAGGCCCAGGCGGCTGGGCAGGCTCTTCAGGAACCAGATGTGCGCGCAGGGCGCGGCCAGGTCGATGTGGCCCATGCGCTCGCGGCGCACCTTGGTCTGCGTGACTTCAACGCCGCACTTCTCGCAGATCACCCCACGGTGCTTCAGGCGCTTGTACTTGCCGCACAGGCACTCGTAGTCCTTGATGGGGCCAAAGATCTTGGCGCAGAACAGGCCATCCCGCTCCGGCTTGAAGGTGCGGTAGTTGATGGTCTCGGGCTTCTTCACCTCGCCAAACGACCAGCTGCGGATCTTCTCCGGGGAAGCCAGGCCGATCTTGATGGCATCGAAATGCTCATCCGGGGTGAATTGCTTGAAAAGGTCGAGGAGTCCCTTCATGGTGTTTCCTTTGTCCTTCCTTAGTTGCGTTCGAGTTCGATGTCGATGCCCAAGGAACGGATTTCCTTGACCAGCACATTGAACGATTCCGGCATGCCGGCATCGATGGCGTGTTCGCCCTTGACGATGTTCTCGTAGACCTTGGTGCGGCCGTTCACGTCGTCAGACTTGACCGTCAGCATCTCCTGGAGCACATAGCTTGCGCCGTAAGCCTCCAGTGCCCACACTTCCATCTCACCGAAGCGCTGGCCACCGAACTGCGCCTTGCCGCCCAGCGGCTGCTGCGTGACGAGGCTGTACGGGCCGGTTGAGCGGGCGTGCATCTTGTCGTCCACCAGGTGGTGCAGCTTCAGCACGTGCATGTAGCCCACGGTGACAGGCCGCTCAAACGCCTCGCCCGTGCGGCCGTCGCTGAGCGTGGCCTGCGTGCGGGTGGCGGTGAGGCCCTTGGCCGCGGCGATGTCGTCGGGGTAGGCCAGCCTGAGCATGCCGCGGATCTCCTCTTCGGCCGCGCCGTCGAAGACGGGGGTGGCAAAAGGGACGCCCTTGGACAGGTTGCCCGCCATCTCGAGGATGTGGGTGTCGCTCAGCGATGCAAGGTCTTCTGCCTTGCCGCCGCTCTGGTTGTAGAGCTGGTCCAGGAACTGGCGGATCTCGGTGACAGCGGCCTCACGCTGCAGCATGTCGCCGATGCGCTGGCCAATGCCCTTGCCCGCCCAGCCCAGGTGCACTTCCAGCACCTGGCCGACGTTCATCCGCGACGGCACACCCAGCGGGTTCAGCACGATGTCACACGGGGTGCCATCGGCCATGTAGGGCATGTCCTCGACGGGCACGATCTTGGAGACCACGCCCTTGTTGCCGTGACGGCCGGCCATCTTGTCGCCAGGCTGCAGGCGGCGCTTGACGGCCAGGTAGACCTTGACCATCTTCAGCACGCCGGCCGGCAGCTCGTCGCCCTGCGTGAGTTTCTTGCGCTTCTCTTCGAAGGCGAGGTCGAAGCTGTGACGGGTCTGGTCCAGGCTGTTCTTGATGCTTTCCAGCTGGTTGGCGACATCGTCCTCGGCAGGACGGATGTCAAACCAGTGGTACTTGTCGACCGTGCCCAGGTAGGGACGCTCGATGACCGTGCCCTTGGCGATCTTCTGCGGGCCGCCGTTGGCCACGCGGCCCACCAGCAGCTTCTCGATACGGTCGAAGGCGTCGGCCTCGACGATGCGCAGCTGGTCGTTCAGGTCCAGGCGGAAGCGCTTGAGTTCGTCGTCGATGATCTGTTGGGCACGCTTGTCGCGGGCGATGCCTTCACGGGTGAAGACCTGCACGTCGATAACGGTGCCGCTCGTGCCTTGGTCCACACGCAGCGAGGTGTCCTTCACGTCGGACGCCTTCTCGCCGAAGATCGCGCGCAACAGCTTCTCTTCGGGGGTCAGCGTGGTTTCACCCTTGGGTGTCACCTTGCCCACCAGCACGTCGCCCGGGTTGACTTCAGCACCGATGTAGACGATGCCGGATTCATCCAGACGGCCCAGCTGCTGCTCGGAGAGGTTGGGGATGTCGCGCGTGATTTCCTCAGGGCCCAGTTTGGTGTCGCGGGCCATGACCACCAGCTCCTCGATGTGGATCGAGGTGTAGCGGTCTTCGGCCACCACCCGTTCGGAGATCAGGATCGAGTCTTCGAAGTTGTAGCCGTTCCAGGGCATGAACGCGACCAGCATGTTCTGGCCCAGGGCCAGTTCACCCAGGTCGGTGCTGGCGCCGTCGGCGATGACGTCACCCTTGGCCAGCAAGTCACCGCGCTTGACGATCGGGCGCTGGTGGATGTTGGTGTTCTGGTTGGAGCGCTGGTACTTGATGAGGTTGTAGATGTCCACACCCACCTCACCGGCCACCGTCTCGGCGTCAGCCACGCGGATCACGATGCGGTTGGTGTCGACATAGTCGACCACACCGCCGCGACGGGCGGTCACCACCGTGCCGGAGTCGACCGCGGCCACGCGCTCGACGCCCGTGCCCACAAAGGCCTTTTCCGGACGCAGCGTCGGCACGGCCTGGCGCTGCATGTTGGCGCCCATCAGCGCGCGGTTGGCGTCGTCGTGCTCCAGGAAGGGCACCAGCGAGGCCGCCACCGAGACGATCTGCGTCGGGGCCACGTCCATGTACTGCACGCGCTCTGGCGACAGCAGCACCGATTCGCCCTTTTCACGGGCCGACACCAGTTCGTCGATCAGCTTGCCTTGCGCATCGAGTGATGCGTTGGCCTGCGCGATCACGTACTTGCC
The DNA here is from genome assembly GCA_021298085.1 of Rubrivivax sp. GTDB lineage: Bacteria > Pseudomonadota > Gammaproteobacteria > Burkholderiales > Burkholderiaceae_C > Rubrivivax. The sequence continues at coordinate 6,013 of JAJTDE010000089.1, read as the reverse complement.
TTCCTCGATGGCCGACAGGTAGTCGATCTGGTTGGTGACCACGCCGTCCATCACGCGACGGTAGGGCGTCTCCAGGAAGCCGTACTCGTTGAGCTGTGCATACAGCGCCAGCGAGTTGATCAGGCCGATGTTCGGACCTTCCGGCGTCTCGATCGGGCAGACACGGCCGTAGTGCGTCGGGTGCACGTCGCGCACCTCGAAGCCGGCACGCTCGCGCGTCAGACCGCCTGGGCCCAGGGCCGAGACACGCCGCTTGTGCGTGATCTCCGACAGCGGGTTGGTTTGGTCCATGAACTGGCTAAGCTGGCTCGCCCCGAAGAACTCCTTCAGTGCCGCCGAGATGGGCTTGGAGTTGATCAGGTCGTGGGGCAGCAGGGCCTCGGTCTCGGCCTGGCCGAGACGTTCCTTGACGGCCTTCTCGATGCGGGCCAGACCCGAGCGGTACTGGTTTTCGGCCAGTTCGCCCACGCAGCGCACGCGGCGGTTGCCCAGGTGGTCGATGTCGTCGACTTCGCCGTTGCCGTTGCGCAGGTCAACCAGGATCTTGACGACATCCAGGATGTCGTCGTTGCTCAGGGTCATCTTGCCTTCGGGCGTGTCGCGGCCCACGCGGGCGTTGAACTTCATCCGGCCGACACGGGACAGGTCGTAGGTGTCAGCGCTGTAGAACAGGCGGTTGAACAGTGCTTCGACGGCGTCTTCAGTGGGCGGCTCGCCAGGGCGCATCATCCGGTAGATGGCCACACGCGCGGCCAGCTGGCCTTCGGTCTCGTCCATCGCCAGGGTCTGGCTGATGTAGGCACCCTGGTTCAGTTCGTTGGTGTAGAGGCACTCGATGGTCTGGATGCCGGCGGAACGCAGCTTCTTCAGCAGCGTCTCGGTGATTTCGTCGTTGGCCTTGGCGACGATCTCACCGGTGTCGGCGTCTACCATGTTCTTGGCGATCACGCGGCCGACGAGGAAGTCTTCCGGCACCGAGATAAAGCCGGTTTCGCTCTGCTCGAGCTGGCGCACATGGCGCGCGGTGATGCGCTTGTCCTTCTCGACGATGACGTTGCCGCCCTTGTCGGTGATGTCAAAGCGGGCCACTTCGCCGCGCAGGCGCTCGGCCACGAAGGCCATCTGGGCGCCAGCGTCCATCAGCTTGAAGCTGTCGAACTGGAAGAACTGCGTGAGGATTTCCTCCGGCTTCATGCCGATGGCCTTCAGCAGGATCGTCACCGGCATCTTGCGGCGACGGTCCACGCGGAAGTAGAGGATGTCCTTGGGGTCGAATTCGAAGTCGAGCCAGGAGCCGCGGTAGGGGATGATCCGCGCGCTGAACAGCAGCTTGCCAGAGCTGTGCGTCTTGCCCTTGTCGTGTTCAAAAAACACGCCGGGGCTGCGGTGCAGCTGGCTGACGATCACGCGTTCAGTGCCGTTCACGACAAAGGAGCCGTAGTCGGTCATCAGGGGCACTTCGCCCATGTAGACCTCTTGCTCCTTGATCTCGCGCACCACCTTTTGCGGGTGTGATTCGCGGTCGTAAATGATCATCTGAAGCTTTGCGCGCACGGCGGCGGCAAAGGTCAGGCCACGCTGCTGGCATTCGCGCACATCGAAGGCCGGCTTGGCCATGTTGAATTCGATGAACTTCATCTCGACAAAACCGTTGTGCGAGACGATGGGGAATGCCGAGAGGAAGGCAGCCTGAAGACCTTCAGGCTTGCGCTTGGTGGGCGGAACGTCCTTCTGCAGGAAGGCGTGATAGGAATCACGCTGCATCGTCAGCAGATAGGGTACGTTCAGCACGCTCTCGCGTTTGCCGAAGCTCTTGCGGATGCGCTTGCGTTCGGTGAAGTTATGCGTGGGGGTAGCTTGCGCCATGGATGGGCTCCGTGCGACGCCGCGTGCCTGGCCAAGGCGTGCGGATATGTCGGCGACTGGCTGCTCGAACATTGCGTTCGATGGCTTGGTGGCAGGCCACTACCTGCCACTGGCGGACAGCCCCGGCGTTGCACCGTGGCTCGACCAAACCGTTCTTCTGCAGTCGGATCAGAAGACACTTGGAAAGGCAGCACGCTGCCCTTCGAGGTGCCTTCCAGCGCTTGGCCGAAGCCAGGCGCTGGAAAAGGACGTCCTGGCTTACTTGAGTTCGGCCTTGGCGCCGGCGTCGACCAGCTTCTTCAGGGCAGCTTCGGCGTCGGCCTTGGCGATGGCTTCCTTGACGGGCTTCGGTGCGCCGTCGACCAGGTCCTTGGCTTCCTTCAGGCCCAGGCCGGTGATTTCGCGCACGGCCTTGATGACCGACACCTTGTTGGCGCCAGCTTCCAGCAGCACGACGTTGAATTCGGTCTTCTCTTCCACGACAGCAGCAGCAGCACCGCCACCGCCAGCGGCGGGAGCGGCCATCGCGGCGGCCGACACGCCGAACTTTTCTTCGATGGCCTTGACCAGGTCGTTGAGTTCCATCACGGACATGCTGTCCATGGCGGTCAGGAATGCGTCTTTATCGAATGCCATTTGGGGTTCCTCGAAACTTCAGATTCGGTTCAATCGTTGGGGATGGCGTACTCGCCACGTCATCAGGCCGCAGGGGCTTCGGCGACTTCGGCGCCGCCGCCCTTCTGTTCGGCCACGGCCGCCAGCACACCAGCCATGCGCTGGATGGGCGACTTCAGCAGGCCAGCCACCTGCGCAATCAGCACCTCGCGAGAGGGGATTGCGGCCAGGGCCTTGACGCCATCGACGTCGAGCGGCTTGCCGGCATAGGCACCACCTTTGATGACGAGCTTGTCGTTGCCTTTGGCAAAGTCAGCGATGACTTTGGCCGCGGCGACGGCATCCTCGGAAAAGCCGTAGATCAGCGGGCCGACCATGTGCTCACTGGCCACCTCGAACGGCGTGCCGGAGACTGCGCGACGAGCGAGTGTGTTCTTCAGCACGTGAAGATACACACCCTTGTCACGCGCCTGCCGGCGCAACGTATCAAGGTGAGCCACCGTGAGCCCGCGGTATTCGGCCAGCGCCAAGGTCTGGGATTTGCCGACTTGCGCCGTCACATCCGCCACCACGGCCGCTTTTTCGTTGCGGTTCAGACTCAAGGTCTACTCCTTACACAACGTGGTCAGGCCGGCGTCAACGCCGGCTTTCCACACCTGGGTTGCAGCGACCTCTTGCCCTGAGTTCTGGAACACCACCATGTGACATTCAATCGTTCAGTTCAGCGGGACCGCCATCTGCGCTGGCGATTAAGGGGCCCGTGCCGTCAGACACGGTTCCCACCAGCGGTCTTGGATGGCTCCTGGCCCTGCGGACACGCCGCCTGACCAGGCTCCACCAATCGGGTTACGGAGCTGTGGCGCGCCTGACGGTGCGCCGCAGCCCCTTGTTTTTGGAAGGATCAGGCAGCGGCCGGGGCCGTCAGACTGGCGATATCAACGCGAACACCCACACCCATTGTCGAGGACACGGCCACTTTGCGCAGGTAGACACCTTTGCTCGTGGCGGGCTTGGACTTGTTCAGGGCATCCAGCAACGCACGCAGGTTGCCGGTGAGCTTGTCGGAATCAAATGAACGACGGCCGATGGTGGCGTGGATGATGCCCGCCTTGTCGACACGGTACTGCACCTGGCCGGCCTTGGCGTTGCGTACCGCGGTGGCCACATCGGGCGTGACCGTGCCGACCTTGGGGTTGGGCATCAGGCCGCGCGGACCGAGGATCTGGCCCAGCGTACCGACCACACGCATGGTGTCGGGCGAGGCGATGACCACGTCGAAGTTGATGTTGCCGGCCTTCACTTCGGCGGCGAGGTCTTCCATGCCGACGATGTCTGCACCGGCGGCGCGGGCTTCTTCGGCCTTGGCGCCCTGGGCGAACACTGCCACGCGCTTGGTCTTGCCCGTGCCGTTGGGCAGCACCACGGCGCCGCGGACGACCTGGTCAGACTTCTTGGCGTCCACGCCGAGCTGAACAGCGACGTCAATGGATTCGTCAAACTTGGCGGTGGCGCATTCCTTGACGATGGCCAGCGCGTTGTCGAACGCGTACAGCTTGTTGCTGTCAACCTTGCCCTGCTGGGCCTTCACTTTCTTGGTGAGCTTGGCCATGTTCAGACTCCTTCGACGGTGAGGCCCATCGAGCGGGCAGAGCCGGCGATGGTCTTGACAGCGGCGTCCATGTCGGCGGCCGTCAGGTCTTTCATCTTGGTCTTGGCGATTTCTTCAAGCTGGGCGCGCGTGACCTTGCCCACCTTGTCCAGGTGCGCGCGGCCAGATCCCTTGTCGATCTTGGCGGCCTTCTTCAGCAGCACCGTCGCCGGGGGCGACTTCAGCACGAAGGTGAAGCTCTTGTCGGCGAAGGCCGTGATGATCACGGGCAGCTTCAGGCCGGGCTCGATCCCTTGGGTCTGCGCGTTGAACGCCTTGCAGAACTCCATGATGTTCAGGCCGCGCTGACCCAGCGCCGGGCCGATCGGGGGCGACGGGTTGGCTTTGCCCGCCGGGACTTGCAGCTTGATAAAGCCGATGATTTTCTTGGCCATGATGGCTCCTCGAGTTCAAGCGACCACGCCGTGGCGCGGTCTCCTCGTTTGCTGAACAACCCAAGTTTTCAAGCGTTCAGCCGGGGTTGCGGCGGCTGTGCTGAGTGGCCCATCGACGTTGCCAGCGGCCTTCTTCGAAGGCGTCAGCGCTGTCGACTGGCCGTGACGTGTCAAACCTTTTCGACCTGTGCGAAGTCCAGCTCGACCGGCGTGGCGCGGCCGAAGATGGTGACGGACACACGGACCTTGCTCTTTTCGTAGTTCACTTCCTCGACGGCACCGTTGAAATCGGCAAACGGGCCTTCCTTCACGCGCACCACTTCGCCAACCGTCCACTGCACCTTGGGGCGCGGCTTGTCGACGCCTTCCTGCATCTGGTTGACGATCTTGAGGACTTCAGCCTCAGAAATGGGCGCTGGGCGGTTGCGGGCACCGCCGACAAAGCCTGTCACCTTGCTGGTGTGCTTCACCAGGTGCCAGGTGTCGTCTTCCATGACCATCTCAACCAGCACATACCCCGGGAAGAAGCGGCGCTCCGTGACGGCCTTCTTGCCGTTCTTGAGCTCGACCACCTCTTCAGTGGGCACCAGGATGCGGCCGAACTTGCTGTGCATGCCGGCGCGCTCGATGCGCTCACGGATATTGCGTTCGACAGCCTTTTCCATGCCGGAATACGCGTGCACGACATACCAGCGCATGCCGGGCGCAGTGGCCAAGGGCGCGTCAGCGGCGGGGGTGTCAGCGGCTTCGCTTGGGCTGGCTTGATCGGTCATGGTGTGTGTGTCCGCAGGGTGTGTGTCAGCGCGCGGTGGCTCAGCGCCAGCGCAGGATCAGGTCGTAGAGCACCCATTCGATGAGCTTGTCGGTGAGCCACAGGAACAGCGCCATGACCACCACAAAGGCAAAGACGTAGCCCGTCATCTGAAGGGCTTCGTTGCGGGCGGGCCAGACCACCTTCTTGACTTCACGCACCGATTCGCGCCCGTAGGCGATCAGCTGCTTGCCGGACTCCGAGGTGAAGAAGAGCACCACACCCGCAACGCACAGCGCCAGCAGCGCCGCCACGCGGATGGCCAAGCCCTGCTTGGACAACACGTAGTAGGCCACCACACCACCCACGACCAGCAACGCGGCGGCCACCAACTTGGCCTTGTCCGCGCCGGTACTGACGGTTTCGATATCGGTATTCGAGGAGGAGGACATGGACTGCCCTGGTTCACACCGGCACCGGGCGTGCAGCCCTGGCCTGTCAAAAAACCACCAAAGGCGCCAACGGCGCCTTCAGAGGTTGCATCACTGAAAACTCACCCTGTCAGCCGTTCGTGGCTTGCTCTGCAGCACAAGCACGACGCGACGGTGGGTGGCAGGGGCAGAGGGGATCGAACCCCCGACCTTCGGTTTTGGAGACCGACGCTCTGCCAGTTGAGCTATGCCCCTGCAAAAAACGAAAACCTTACTCGATGATCTTGGCGACGACGCCGGAACCCAC
>JAJTDE010000088.1 GCA_021298085.1 Rubrivivax sp. | reverse complement strand
TGCCCACCAGCCCCGCTTTGTCATTACCGGCCGTGTGCAGCAAGGGTTGCAGGCCTTTGTGACCTGGGACTTCAGCTTCGGCATGGGCGGACAGGTGAGGGTGGTGCAGGGTTGTTCGCAGCTGCGCTTTGATGCCGACGGCCTTGTGCTGGACCACCGCGACTACTGGGACACCGCCAACGAGCTGTATGTGCACCTGCCCGTCGTGGGCTGGTTGATGCGCTGGCTGCGGCGCAAGCTGTCAGCGGGGGGCAGCTGACGGCGCCTGCGCCGGGTTGGGCTCGGTGAGCAGCTGGATGCGCCGCTGCAGTGCAGCCGCCGCCTGGGCATCACCCGCCTGCTGGGCGCGGCGCCACTGAAACGTCAGCCAAGCCAGCAAGGGTCTGCGCCAGCCCTGATCTGACGCGGTCTGGATGGCCAACTCCACCAGGCCCGGCGGGCCGACGCCCTCGCGCAGTGCCACTGACGCCGCCAGCAGGCGCGACAAGGGGTCCGGGATGGCGCGGATGGCGGCCTCGCGGCGCGCGGCGTCGCTGCCAGCCTGCGCCGCGGCGCGCTGCTCGGCCGGCAGCAGTGACAGCGCCTGCTGGCGTTCCACGCCGTCTTGCGCTGGGACGGCGCCGCTCAGCCAGTCGGCGTAGGCCCGCAATGCCGGGCTGGCGTCAGCGCGCCAGGGCTCGAAGCCCGGGCAGCCTGTGTCGGTGAGCACGGCAGTGCCCGAGCGGCCTTGCAGCCCCTCCAGGCTGGCCACCCGGGCGGCGCAGCGCAGCAGCTCGGCCTTGGCGATCAGCTCTGGCTGGGCGCTGGCCGACAAGGCCAGCCGGGCGCGGGCATGGTCGGCCGCGGCAGCGCTGTCGCGCCCGCTCAGGTAGGCCTGGGTGGACCGCTCCAGCGCGTCGCGTGCCTCGATGCGCCAGTCGGGGGTTCGCGGGGCGTTGCTGCACGCTGCCAACGCCAGCACCATCGTCGACAGGGCCGCCGTCAGCCGCGTCGCCCGCCGTGCCCTCGTCGCCGAGTCCTGTCTCATGGCAGCTTCACCTCGGTGTCACGCTGGAACGGCCACTGGCGGTTGATCTCGTTGACCAGCCCGTCCACCCGCCGCAGGCTGTGTTCCACATCGTCGCGCAGGCGGCCCAGGTCGTTGCTGGCGCCGCTGACATTCTTCGCGGTGGTCTGCGCCTCCTGCAGGATGGCATCCACCTTGGTCAGGCTGGCCCGTGCGTCGTTCAGCAGCCCGCGCACCTGCTGCACCGCAGCCTGGGTGTCCCGCGCGAGCCCCTGCTCGCCGAAGACCTGTTCGCCGGCGCGCGCCACCACACCGTCGGTGCGCTTCACCAGGCCATCGGTGCTCTGGACGAGCGTGTCCAGGCGGGTCAGCAGCAGGCTGGTTCTGTCCAGCAGCTGCGTCAGCTTGCGGGCTTCCTCGGGCTGGCCAAACAGCACGCCCAGCGCACCTTGCGGGCCCACCATCTTTTCCGTCAGGGTCTGCGCGTTGGCCAGCGTGGCCGCCAGGGTACCCTCGCTGGTGGTCAATGTCGTGAAGTTGGCCAGCAGTTCGCGCACCTGCGCCATCAGCTTGGGAATCTCCGCGGTGGCGTCGCCGGCCAGCACCCGGCGCTGTGCATCGGGCGGCAGTGGTGGGTCGGCCAGGTTGCCGGTGTAGGCGCGCAGGCTGGTGCCGCCCACCAGGCCTCGGCTCATCGTGAAGACGCTGCCGGTGCGCAGCCAGCGGGCGTCACGCCGGGGAACGTCGATGAGGAAACGCACACCGCCGTCGTCGGCCAGCTCAATGCGCGTCACACGTCCGACGGGAAAGCCGGAGTAGGTGAGGTCCATGCCCACGCTCACGCCTTCGGAGTCATCGGCCAGCAGCACCAGCCGCTGCGTGGGCTCAAAGACACCGCGGGCATAGAGCACATACAGCACGGAGCCGACCACGATCACGAGCAGCAGCAGCAGCAAGGCACCCGCCCTTCGCTCCAGCTGCTCGGGCCGTCGGGCAAGCGGTGGTGTCTCAGACATAGTTGATGCCCAGGGAAAGCACTTCGATGACCAGCAAGGCCGCAAAGAGCCTGACCAGCCCGGACAGCTCCACGCTGCTCTGCAGCCGGGTGCCGGGGTGGCTGGCGCTGGCGACGGGGATGGCCGGGTCGTGCAGGGCCGACCCGACCGGCACCACCGCCACCGCGGCCGCAAAGGCCAGGGTCTTCAGCACAAAGATCAGGCTGACTGTCGGGCTGAAGACGCGCCCCACCATGCGGGTAAAGCTGTCGAAACCCCAGGGTGACAGCCCATGCGCCAGCAGGTAGGCCACCACCAGGCAGATCAGCCCGTTCAGCGCCACCAGCAGCAGCACGGCAAACGCGCTGCCGCACACCCGGGGCAGCATCTCGCTGGCCAGCACGTCGACGCCGCGGCGCTGGAGCTGCTCCAGCATGTCATCGGCCTTCATCTGGGCCAGCGCCACGGCCGCCGGCAGCGACACCCTCAGGGCCACAAACAGCGCCGCACCCAGCGGCAACAGCTCCAGCACCAGTACCCTGACCACCATCTCCAGCGCCAGCTGAGACAGCCCGTAGCTTTGCGCCGTCACCAGCACGATGCGGGTGATCACCACCGCCAGCAGCGCCGATCCCAGCCCAAACCCGGCCAGCAGGGGTGCGCTCGCTGTCCAGACATGCCGGCCGATGGCGCTGCGCACCGGGCCGTGGCGCCAGGGGCTGCGCGACAGCAGCAGCGCCAGCAGCAGCGCGCCCAGGTTGACGATGTGCCACCAGCGCGCCCACCAGCGCCCAGCCCCGCGGGCCGTGCTGCGCAGCAAGCGCGCCCAGCCTGGCCCACGGCCGGCGGGAGTCCGGGGGTTGGGCGCTTCGGGTGGTGAGCGGCCAGTCATGCTGTCCATCATAGGCGTGGGCCCGCCGGGTTGGCCGATGCGCTGCGCCTGTCACCGCCCTGCCTGCCCTCGGGCCCCGCTGTCCGACGGTTCAGCGCGGTTCAGCGCGGTTCAGCGAGACGAGGGCTGAACCGCCCGGCGCGCACCAAAAGCCGGCGCCGTTCCCAACTGGCCCGCGGCGACGGCTGCCACCAGGGCATCCAGCGCAGGGCGCGCACGGCTGGCGTTGTCATGGTTGACGATGGCCACGAACACCCAGGGCCTTCGGTGCGCATCCGGCACCACGCCGGCCAGCGCCACCACATTGCGCAGGGTGCCGGTCTTCAGGCGCGCCTGCCCGTAGGCCGGCCCGTCCTTCAGGCGGCCGCGCATCGTGCCTTCCACGCCGGCCGTGGGCAGGCTCATGAGCAGGTCGGCCGCGTGCGGGCCGGTCAGCGCGTGTTGCAGCAGCAGCGTCAGCTGGCGGGCCGTCAGGCGTTCGGCCCGGCTGAGGCCAGAACCGTTGTCCACCACCAGGCCCTGCACGGGGATGCCGCGTTCGCCCATCCACTGTCGCACCTCGCGTTCGGCCCGCTCGGCTGTGGTCAGCGCCATGGGGCCATCAGAGGGGGCCGCCGTCGCCGGGGCTGGCCGGCCATCGGGCAGCCGTCGCTGCCCGCCGCCCACGCCCAGCTGCAGGTAGAGCAGGCGCGTCAGCGCAATGTCGGATTGCTTGTTCAACGGCCGCAGCAGTTCGCCCCAGGGCGCGGCATGGCGGCGCGCGACCGGCGTCGCATCGGCCGGCGCCACCCCTTCGCGCACCTGGCCCCGCAGCGTTCCGCCCAGGCGCGCCCACAGCGTCCTCACCATCAGCTCGGCCAGGCGGTCACGGTCGACCAATTGCAGGGCGGTGCGTGCGATGCAGTTGCGCGGGAAGCTGCCGCGCAGCTCCACCCACACGCGTTGGCCATCGTCCTGCACCAGTGCCGGCTGCCAGCCGCTGGACCAGCCGTTGCAGCGGCCGTCGACCAGCTCGAAGGCCGTGGTCAGTTCGATGCCCTCCAGGTGCGGCATCGTCCGTGCCGTGACCGACTGCCCGTCGGCCCGGATCTCCAGGCCCATCAGGCTGCCGCCCAGGTTGAGGGCGTCGGGGATCACGTTGTAGGGCCACTCCGGCGCCTCGTCGAAGGGCGACAGGCCCTTGTCAAGCCGGGCCGGCGAAAACACACTGCGGTCCAGCAGCACGTTCCCCGTGACCTCGCGGATGCCGCGTTCACGCACCTCGTACAGCAAGGCCAGCAGCGCGTTGAAGTCGAGCTGTGCGTCGGCGCCGCCTTTGAGCACCAGATCGCCTTGCAGCACGTCACCCTCCAGCGGCCCGGCTCGCAGCACGTCGGTGCGGCCGCGCAGGTTGGGGCCCAGCACGTCCAGGGCCACCGCACTGGTGACCAGCTTCATCGTCGAGCCCGGCTGAACCGGCCGGTCGGCGTCGCGCTCCCAGCGCCGTCCGCCGTGCAGCGGCATCACCAGCCCGACCAGTGCCTCTTCGGGCACCTGCGCATCGGCCAGCGCCCGCTGCACGTCGGCCGGCAGTGGGTCTCGGCGGGACTGCGCCTGCACCAGGCCGCAGGCCAGGCACAGCAGCAGCGCCAGGGCGCGTGCCGGCCGGCCCGGCGCCGCGTGCATGGGTGTCCTGGGCAGGGTCGATCGCATCCCCGCATTGTCGAAAGGCCCGTCCTGCGCACAATCCCGCGTCATGCCCATGTCACATCTCTCCCGTCGCAGCGCGCTTGTTGGCCTGGCGCTGCCCTTGTCCAGCGTTGGACTGTTGGCCGGCTGCGCGGCCCCTGGCGGTTCGTCGCCCGGCTCGGCACCGGCGATACCGGTTGACCTGCGCTACCGCTCCGTCAGCCAAGACAGCCGTGTGCAGTTTCTGGTGATCCACTACACCCAGGCCAACCTGGAGCTGTCGTTGAAGATCCTGGCGCGGGGTGGCTTGTCGGTGCATTACCTGTTGAGTGATGAGACCCCGCCGAAGGTCTACCGGCTGGTGGATGAAGACCGTCGTGCATTTCACGCGGGTTTCAGCAGCTGGCAGAACCAGGGGCCGCTGAACGCCATGTCGATCGGCATCGAGATTGTCCACCCGGGCGTGCTGCCCGGCCCGCAGGGCGAGCAGTTTGTGCCGTATCGGCAAGACCAGATCGACCTGCTCATCCCGCTGGTGCGCGACATCGTCCAGCGCCACAACATCCGTGCCGACCGCATCGTGGGCCATGGCGACATCGCGCCCCAGCGCAAGGTCGACCCGGGCCCGCTGTTCCCGTGGAAGCGCCTGGCTGATGAAGGTCTGATCCTGTGGCCTGAGGCCAGCCGCGTTGCCCAGTTGCGCCCCGAGATGGAACGCCAGCTGCCAGACACTGCCTGGTTTCAGCGTTCCCTGGCCGAACACGGCTACGAGACCCCGCGACACGGCCAGTTTGACGAGGCCACACGGCGGGTGCTGGCCGCCTTCCAGATGCGCTACCGGCCAGCGCGCTTTGATGGCCAGCCCGACGCGGAGACGGCTGCGCTGCTGGCGGCGCTGCTGCAGCAGCAGCCAGCGCTCAGGCGCTGAGCCGGCGGAGCTTCGCGGCCGCCAGGGCCGCTTGCCTCTCTGGGGCGTCGCAGCGGGCCCTGCGCGGCATAATCAGCTCGACACCCCGTCGCACGGCCTGCAGTGCCGGAGAGCCCCATGCTCAACGTCTTTACGCTGGCCAACGGCCGCCTGTTCCAGGAAGAGATCGAAAGTGCCGACACCCTGGTGCATGTGCAGCCGGTCTGGGTGGACCTGGAAGCGCCCTCAGCCGAGGAAAAGGGCTGGATCGCCGCGCGCTTCGGTCTGACCATCCCCGACGACGTAGTCGACGAGGACCTGGAGGAATCGGCCCGCTTCTACGAGGAAGACAACGGTGAGCTGCACATCCGTTCCGACTTCCTGATTGAAGGTGATACCGGCCCTGACGGTGCGTCGGCCCACAACGTGCGCGTGGCCTTCATCCTGAAGGAAGGTGTGCTGTTCTCGGTGCACGCGGAGGACCTTCCCGTCTTCCGGCTGCTGCGCCTGCGCGCGAGGCGCATCCCGGCGCTGATCGAAGACGCCAAGGACGTGCTGCTGAAGCTCTACGACGCCGATGCCGAATACTCGGCCGACGCGCTCGAAGGCATCTACGACAACCTGGAGAAGGTCAGTGCGCGCGTGCTCAAGCAGGACGTCAACGACACCATCGCCGCCGAAGCCCTGGCGGCCATCGCCCGCGAGGAAGACTTGAACGGGCGCATCCGCCGCAATGTGATGGACACCCGGCGCGCGCTGAGCTTCATGATGCGCAGCCGCATGCTCAACGCCGAACAGTTCGAGGAAGCGCGGCAGATCCTGCGTGACATTGACTCGCTCGATTCACACACCGCGTTCCTGTTCGACAAGATCAACTTCCTGATGGACGCCACCGTTGGCTTTGTGAACATCAACCAGAACAAGATCATCAAGATCTTTTCGGTGGCCAGCGTGGCCTTGTTGCCCCCCACCTTGATCGCCAGCATCTACGGCATGAACTTCCGCCACATGCCGGAGCTGGACCAGACATGGGGCTACCCGCTGTCGCTGGCGCTGATGGTGCTGTCGGTGGTGACGCCGTTTGTCTACTTCCGGCGCAAGGGCTGGCTGCGCTGAAACGGCGGGGCGGAGGCCCGCGAAGGGCCTCCGCCGGAAGAAAATCTGCTGCGCAGCGCCCCCGGGCCAACGAGGGAGGGAGGAGGGAGGAGGAGAACCACCCGAGGATTACGGTCCGTCACGCGGTGCAACGGCGTCTGCGCAGCAGCAAAAAACGAATCTCTGCGGGTTTTGAGGCCCTGGTCGCCCAGGAGTTCCCTGGCTCAACATTTCTTTGCAAACCCATCGCCGCGCGCGTGCACACACGCCGTGGCGGGCGCACCATGACAGGGGGATCTTGGCAGGTTCAGTCCTGCCCCCGATGTCCCGCCGCACACGGCCGGCTTACGGCCCTGCAAGTTGCCGGGCCAATGGGGCGCGCTTGGGGTAAGCGGTCGCCACTTCTTACAATCTGCGCGCGTGTTTGTCAGGCGGATGCCATGTTGTACCCAGAACTCTTCAAGCAGTTGGAATCGGTCCGTTGGAACATGGAGACCGACATCCCCTGGGCGCGTTTTGATCCCTCCGCGCTCAGCGACGAGCAGGCGCAGACCATCAAGATGAACGCCATCACCGAGTGGGCAGCACTGCCGGCCACCGAGATGTTCTTGCGCGACAACCGCGACGACAGCGATTTTTCCGCCTTCATGAGCGTGTGGTTCTTCGAGGAGCAGAAGCACTCGCTGGTGCTGATGGAATACCTGCGCCGCTTCAGGCCTGACCTGGTGCCGACCGAGGCCGAACTGCACGAAGTGCGCTTCGAGTTCGACCCCGCGCCGGCCCTCGAAACCCTGATGCTGCACTTCTGCGGCGAGATCCGACTGAACCACTGGTACCGCCGGGCCGCTGAATGGCACACCGAGCCCGTCATCAAGGCCATCTACGAAACCCTGGCCCGTGACGAGGCACGCCACGGCGGCGCCTACCTGCGCTACATGAAGCGGGCCCTGGGCCGCTGGGGTGACGAAGCCCGGGCGGCCTTTGCCAAGGTAGGTGTGCTGATGGCCAGTGCTCGCCGCACCGCGCAGGCACTCCACCCGACCAACCTGCATGTCAACCAGAAGCTCTTTCCGCGCGATACCGTGCAGAGCCGCTTGCCGGACCCGGCCTGGCTCGAGGCCTGGCTGGACCGTCAGATCCAGTTCGACGCGGTCTGGGAAAACAAGGTGGTCGAACGCATCCTGCACAACATGAGCCTGCTCATGGAGCGCAGCTTCGTCAGCGTGCAGGAGCTCAACCGCTTCCGCAAGGAAATGGCCGCACGCCTGACGCCGCCGGCGGCGGCGCCGACGCTCTGAGGCGCCTGCGCGGCGCGGTTCTCAGCCGCCCGTGCGTGCGGCAGCCCGTGCGGCCTGGTCCCGCTTGCGGTCGGCGGTGATGGCCTGAGCACTCGGCCGCTGGCTGATCAACTGTGCGTAGGCCCGACTGTCGATGCCTTGCGCGGCCAGCAGGTCTTCCCCGTAGACCGCCTGGCTGGCCATGCTGACCAAGGGCAGCGATACCCAGGCCGCTGCGTCGGCCACCGTGAAGCTGGGCCCGGCCACGTAGGGCGCGAACTGCGCCAGTTGCTTGAACGCCGTGATGTTGCGAACCAGACGTTTTTTCACCGATTCCTGCACCGTACTGCTGACGGTGCCACCGAAGAAGGCCTGGGCGTAGAGCTCACGCGCGACCAGCTCCAGGTAGAGCTCGATGAAGGTGGTCAGCTCGCGCACCTTGGCGGCCGCAAAGGGGTCTGCCGGCACCAAGGGAGGCGCAGGGTAGGCGGCTTCCAGCCAATCGCAGATGACCTGGCTCTCGCACAGCGTGCCCTGCGGCGTGCGCACAAAGGGCACCTTGCCCAGCGGCGAGGCTTCGAGCACGGGCGCGTCCTTCTGGCCCATGGCCACCAGATGCTCCTCGAAGGGGATGCCCTTCTCGAGCAGCACCATCTTGACCTTGTTGTAGTAGTTGGACAGCGTGAAGCCGTGAAGCTGGATCATGGATAAACCTCCGGTGGAAAACGATGGTGAAGGGGGCGGTGGCAGGGTTCAGCGGCGATTCACCAGCAACATGCCGCTGACCACCGCGAGCAGCCCGACCAGCAGGCTGGGCGTGAGCGGCTCGTTCAGCAGCAGCACGCCAAAGGCCAGGCCGGCCACCGGTGTCAGCAGCGTGAAGGTGGCCAGCCGGGCCGCCGGGTAGCGCGCGAGTAGCCAGAACCAGGTGAGGTAGCTCGCAAAGCAGATAACCACCGCCTGGAACAGCAGCGAGCCCCAGCTCACCGGCGACAGCGCGCCCAGTGACAGGCCGGGCCCACCCTCCCAGAGCGTGGTGGCCAGGCCCATCAGCAGCGCGCTCACCAGCAGCTGGTAGGCCAGCGTCTGTTCGGCCGGCGCGCTGCTCAGCGAGCTGCTGCGGATCACCAGCGTGGTGGCGGCCCACAGCGCGGCCGCGGCGACGCCGAGTGCGTCACCCCACCACTGGCGGGGGCCGACGGCGGGCGCATGGAAGGCTTCCCAGAAGGCCAGTGCCACACCGGCGAAGGCGATGAACAGCCCGACCCACTGGCGCCGCTGCAGGCGCTCTTCCGGGTGCAGCCAGCGCATGCCGAGTGCCACCATGAACGGCGAGGTGTAGAGGAACACCGTCATGCGCGACGCACTGGTGTACTGCAGCCCGCTGTAGATGCAGGCAAATTCGACAGCAAACAGCAGCCCTGCCAGCAGGCCTGCCCAGGCCGTGGCGCCCGACCACAGCGCGATGCCGCGCCAGCGGGCAAACACCATCAGCAGCAGCAATGCACCTGCTGAGCGCAGCGCCACCTGCGCCAGTGGTGGCACTTCGGGCAGCGCCAGCTTCACCGCCACCTGGTTCAGGCCCCACAGCACACAGCAGCCCACCAGCAGGGCCACGGCCTGGGTGTCGACCGCATCGCGCCGAGTGGGGGTGGCTGGTGGCATGCCGCCATTGTCGGTGCGCAGCAGCCCACCGCTATCACCGAAGTGACGCCGAGAGCGCTAACCCATGACCTGATGCCAAACCGACAGGATGGCGTTGCGCTCGCCGCTGCATTCGGTGTCGTCCACGTGCGCCGGTTGTTCGTCGAGCCGGGCCCGGTGCTGCAGGCGTCGCAGGGTGCGGTAAGCGTCTGCCGCGGCCATGCCCGTGCCCGCCTGCAGCAGGCCGCAGGCCTCTGCGCGCTGCAGCAGGGCGATGTTCCCGGCGTTGTCGAGCAGGGGGGCATGGGCTCGGCCATGCGCCAGGACCAGGAACTGCACCACGAACTCGGCGTCCATCATGCCGCCCGGGCCGTGCTTGAGGTCGAAGCGGCCGGCCTTGGACGGGTTGGCCGAGCGCACCCGCTCGCGCATCTGCCGGACCTCGTCGCGCAGGGCCTGCGGGTCGCGTTCGGCGCAGATGACCGATTGCCGCACGGCCTGGAAGCGTTCACCCAGGTGGCGGCTGCCCGCGCAGAAACGGGCCCGCGTGATGGCCTGGTGTTCCCAGGTCCAGGCGGTGTTGCTGCCGCGGCCGGACTGGTAACGCTCAAAGGCCGCCATCGACGTCACCAGCAGGCCTGAGTTGCCGTTGGGGCGCAGCGCCGTGTCGATGTCGAAGAGCTCTCCGGCGGCGGTGCGCAGCGTCAGCCAGGTGATCAGCTTGCGCAGGTAGGCACCGTAGATTTCCTGCGCACGGTCGCTGTCGCTCTCGTCGCTGTCGTCGTAGAGAAAGACGACGTCCAGGTCGCTGCCGTAGCCGAGTTCCTTGCCGCCCAGCTTGCCGTAGGCGATGACCGCCAGTTGCGGCTCGGCCCGGTGCCCCTGACGGAACATCGGCCACGACCATCGCAGTGCGATCTCCAGTGTGCTGTCGGCCAGTGCGGAGAGGTCGTCGGCCACCTGCTCGACGCTGAGCGCTTGCTCGACGTCGCGCACCAGCGTGCGGAAGACTTCGGCGTGGTGCGCGCGGCGCAACGTGTCCAGCAGGGATTCCTCGTCGGCCTGCCCGGCCCGGCGCCAGGCGTTGCGCCGGGCGTCGAGGTCGGCGGCATAGACGCTGGCGTCAAAGCGTTCATGCAGCAGGTGGTTGTCGGCCAGCTCGTCGATCACTGCCGGGTGCCGCATCAGGTATTGCATCGGCC
This sequence comes from Rubrivivax sp., assembly GCA_021298085.1. Classification (GTDB taxonomy): domain Bacteria; phylum Pseudomonadota; class Gammaproteobacteria; order Burkholderiales; family Burkholderiaceae_C; genus Rubrivivax. Next base: position 6,488 of record JAJTDE010000088.1, on the reverse strand, counting down.
AGCGGGCCATGCCCAGCAGGCGCAGCAACCGGCGCTGCACCTCCGGGCGCTCCACGAGCAGCGCCAGGTAGCTCTCGCGCTTCAGCAGTGGTTCGAGCCAGTCGACAAAGCGCAGTACCGCGGCTTCGTCGCAGATTTCATCGGCCATCGCGGCCTCGGCGCGCTGCAGCAGCCGGCCCAGGCGCAGTTTGGCGTCGTCACGCAGCGCCAGCACACGCGGGTGGGTGCACCACTGCCGAACCCGCTCGGCCACGCCGTCGGGCAGTTGCGCCAGCAGGGCGTCGCTGTCCACGGGCAGCGGCCCGCTGCCACAGCTGCGGCATACACCCGAGACGACCGGCGGTGGCGAACGGCCGTCGTGGAGCAACGCATCAAACTCGGTGGCCACGCGTTCGCGCGCCTCCATCAGGCGTTCGAGCAGGGCTGCGCTGCCCTCAGCCCCATGGCCCAGCGTCTCGGCCAGCCAGCCCATGTCGGCATCGGCGGCGGGCAGCAGGTGGGTCTGCTGGTCATCGAGGTACTGGATGCGGTGCTCGACCTCGCGCAGGAATCGGTAGTCTTCGGCCAGTTGCCGGGCCACTCGGGCGTCCATCAGGCCCTGGGCCGCCAGCCGCTCCAGCGCGCGCAGCGTCTGACGCGTGCGCAGCTCCGGGAACTGGCCGCCGCGCACCACCAGCATCAGCTGGACGATGAACTCGATCTCACGGATGCCTCCGCGCGACAGCTTGACGTCGTGACCGCGCTGCGGCCGCCCTGCCGCGCGGCGCTGGGCCTCGGTACGGATCTTCAGGTGCAACTGGCGCAGGCTCTCAAAGACGCCGTAGTCCAGGTAGCGACGGTAGACAAAGGGCACCACCAGCTGCCGCAGCGCGAGGGTTCGCGGGTCGCTCAGGGCGCTCAGCGGCGCGCAGACCCGGCTCTTCAGCCAGGCAAAGCGTTCCCACTCGCGACCCTGCACCAGGAAGTACTCCTCCAGCATGCCCAGGCTGACAACCGGTGGCCCACTGTTGCCGTTGGGGCGCAGCGCCAGGTCCATGCGAAAGACAAAGCCATCTTCCGTGGTGTCACCAATCAGCGTGTAAAGGCGCTTGGCCAGGTGCGCGAAATACTCGTGGGCGCTGATGGCGACGCCGCCATCAGCGGGCGCGGTCTGGCCTTCGTCCTCGTATACGTAGACCAGGTCGATGTCCGACGAGACGTTCAGCTCGCGTGCGCCCAGCTTGCCCATGCCCACGATCCAGAACGCGATGCGGTTGCCGTCGGGGCCGATGGGTGGGCCCCATCGGGCGTCGCACTCGGTGGCGGCCTGCTGGTAGCCGATGTCCAGGGCCACTTCGGCCAGGTGCGTCATGGCGCCCGTGATGGCCTCCAGCGGCGCTGCCTGTTCGGTGTCCAGCACGCACAACCGCTCCATGACCAGCTGCCGCATGATGCGCAGCGCAGCACCCGTGGCATGCCCTTGCGCCATCAGCGCCTCGGTGCATCGGCGCATTGTCTCGGGCCCGGGCAGCCCGGCATCGAGCAGATCCAGCACACCCGTCCAGCGCCGCCGCACCCGCTGCACCATGCGGCTGTGCGCAGCGATGTCGGGCCGGCCGACGGGCCTTTGCGCTGTGCTAGATTGGGATTCGTTGGGGGCGCTGTCGGCGTCCCGCGTGCCTGTTTTCCACACCATCGGCTGACTTCATCGGTTTGGCTACACCAGCGCTTCGGCAAACTTTCGGGCTGGCGCGCCGTTGCGGGCGCTGGTTGCTCGCCCTGACAGGCATTGTGCTGGCCCTGGCGCTGCTGCTGTGGGCGATTGTGCATGTGGTGTTGTTGCCCCGTGTGCCAGCATGGAAGCCCTGGATCGAGCAGCGCATCACTGCGGCGCTGGGCCAATCGGTCAGCATCGGCGCGCTGGAGCTGCAAAGCCGCGGCGGCGCCGTGGTGGCCACCCTGTCGGATGTCCGGTTGCTGGATGCCCAAGGCCGCACCGCCCTGGCCGTCTCGCAGATCAGGGCCATGCCGGCCTGGTCCAGCCTGTGGTCCCTGCAGCCACGCATGCGCCAGATCTTCATCCAGGGTCTGCAGCTGGACATCCGGCGCGACGCCCAGGGCCGGCTGCATGTCGCCGGCCTGGACACCAGCGCCGCAGCCGGTGCGGCTGAAGCGTCGCTCGAGGATGACGGCCGCGCGCTGGACTGGCTGCTCGCCCAGCATGAGATCGTCCTGCGAGGGGGCGTCCTGCGCTGGACCGACGAACTCATGCGGGCGCCCAGCCTCTCGCTGACCGACGTCGATGTGGTGGTTCGCAACGGGCTGCTGCGCCAGCAGTGGCGGCTGGATGCCTCCCCGCCGGCGGAGTGGGGTGACCGCTTCACGCTCATGGGGCACTTCAGCCGGCCGCTGCTCAACCAGCGCCAGCAGTGGGCATCCTGGAGCGGCACAGCCTATGCCTTGTTCCCGCGGGCCGATGCCCGTCAACTCGGCCAGCACGTGACCCTGCCCTTTGCACTGAATCAGGGCCGTGCCGCGGTGCGCGCCTGGCTGGATGTGCAGCGCGGCCGCTTGACAGGCCTGACGGCCGATGTGGTGCTGGCCGATGTCAACGTGCGCCTGTCGGCGGCCGTGCAGCCGCTGGAGCTGGCGCAGCTGCAGGGTCGCTGGCGAGTGGCCAGGCCAACCGACGCCGTCGAGGTGGCGGTGAAGGGGCTGCAGGCGCGCACGGGCGACGGGCTCGAGTGGCCCGCTGGCGACCTCACGCTGAGCTGGCAGCAGGCGGCCGTGGTCCAGGGTCCGCCGTCACCGGTGAGTGCAGGTCAGCTGACAGCCGACCGCCTGGACCTGTCCGTGCTGGCGTCGCTGGCCAACCGACTTCCCTTGGGAGCACCGTTGCAGTCGGCATTGGCCAGCCTGTCACCGACCGGGCAGCTCAGCGGGCTGGCCCTGAGCTGGCGTGGCGCGCCCGATGCCCCGACGTACTACGAGGCCCGTGCCAAGGTCAGCCAGTTGTCGCTGGCCTCCCGACACCACGACAGGCCGGGTTGGATGGGTCGGCCGGGCTTGACCGGCGCCGACATCGACGTCGAACTGAACTCTGACGGCGGGCGTGCCAAGTTGTCCATGCGGCAAGGTTCCCTCAGCTTTCCTGGCGTGTTCGAGGAGGCCGAGGTCGCGGTGGACGAACTGCAGGCCGGCGTGCAGTGGCAGCTTCGCCCCAGGCCTCAGGGCCCGCCCGCCGTGGAGCTGCGTGTCAGCCAGGCGCGCCTGGCCAATGCCGACGCCGTCACCACCTTTGACGCCAACTGGCGCACGGGGGAAGGCGAGGGCACCGGCCCGGGTGCCTACCTGCCCGGTGTCATCGATCTGCAGGGCGACATCGTCTCGGGCAAGGCCGACCGTGTGGCCGCCTACTTGCCCTTGAGCCTGTCGCCCGAGGTGCGGCGCTGGGTGGCGCGGGCGGTCCGCGGGGGGCGCATCGAACGAGGCAGCTTTGCCGTCAAGGGTGACATCTGGCAGATCCCGTTTGCGCAGCCGAGTGACCCGGGTGTCTTTCGAATCGCCGCGAGGCTGAGTGATGCGCAGTTTGACTACCTGCCCAGCGTGCCGCCGGGCGGGCCAGAGCCCGCCTGGGTGTCGCCCTGGCCCGGCTTTACGCAGGTCAGCGGTGACCTGCTCTTCGAGCGTTCCACCCTGCAGCTGGACAACCTCCAGGGGCGGCTGTGGGACGTGCAGCTGCGTGGCGTACGCGCGCGCATCGACAACCTTCAGCAGCCGATGCTGCGGGTGCAAGGTGACGGCAGGGGCCCGGTGGCTGATCTGCTCCGCTTTGTGGATGTCTCACCGGTGGGCCAGTGGCTGGGCGGAGGGCTGAAGCCGCTGTCTTCCAGCGGCCAGGGCGACCTGACGCTGGACATGACCATCCCCCTCATGCAGCCTGACCGTTCCACGGTGCGTGGCAGCATCGTCCTTCCGGGCAACGACATCCGCGTACGCGCCGACACGCCTGAGCTGGTGGGCGCCCGAGGCCGAGTCGACTTTTCCGAGCAGGGTTTTCAAGTGGTGGGCGCCAGTGCCCGCGCACTCGGCGGTGAGCTCCAATTCGACGGAGGTTCGCAGCCCGATGGCAGCCTGCGCTTCCAGGCCCAGGGCACGGCGACGGCCGAGGGCTTGCGGCGCGAAAGCACGCTGTCGCCTCTACCCTGGGTGGCCCAGCGTCTGCGCGGCCAGACCGCCTGGAAAGCGCAGCTGGGCATTCGCCAGGGACGCCCGGAACTCACCGTCACCACCGACCTGACGGGCATGGCCAGCGACTGGCCAGCCCCTCTGCGCAAGCCGGAGTCGCTGGCCATGCCCGCGCGCTGGCAAAACAGCGTCGCCGACGGTGGCCGAGACCAGCTCAGGCTGGACGTGGGTACGGTGGTGCAGCTGCGCCTGCTGCGCGAATGGATCAGTGACGACCAGCCCGTCAGGCTGGTGGCTGGTTCACTGGGGCTGCACGAGCCGGCACCTGCCCTGGCCGCTGATGGCCCCTTCGCGGTGCGCGCACGACTGGATCGGCTTGACGTCGATGCATGGCGCATGGCGCTGCAGAGTGGGGCGGTCGGTGGCGGTGGTGCGCCGGTGACGGCAACCCCGGCCGTCGCGGGCGCGACGTCGGCGCTGCCGGCGATGCCTGTGGCGGGCATGCCCCCCTGGCTGATCCAGGCCGATGTGGCCGAACTCTCGCTGGCGGGTCTGCGCGTGCGTGATGCCCGGTTGCAGGTCAGGGAAGAGACAGCCGCCCAGCCTCGACGCTGGGCCTGGGATCTGCAGTCGGCGCAGATGCAGGGGCGTGGCCACTGGCGTGTGCCGTCCAGTGCCGGGGACAGTGGCCAGCTCACGGTGCGCCTGGACAAGCTGCAGCTTCCGCTGGCGGCTGCGGCCGACGCTGCCGCCGCGGCGGTGGCACCCACGCCGGGGTCTGCGGGGGCACCCGCTGGCGCTGCTCTTGGGGCTGACCGCGCGGCCACGCCGCGCTGGCCCGCGCTGGACCTGCGCATCGACACCCTGGCGCTGCGCGGTCGCAACGTGGGTTCCGTGGCCTTGCAGGCGGCGCCGGGCACGGCGGTCTCTGGCCAGCCCGGGGACGCCATCTGGCGCATCGCGCCGTTGGAGCTGCGCATGCCAGGGGCCACGCTCCGCGCCAACGGGCAGTGGACACCCCCGGCTGCACCGGGTGCAGCGGCCACCGCCAGCGCCGGTCTGGTGTCGCTGGACATCGACCTGGAGCTGCAGGACAGCGCCCGCCTGGCCGCCCACTGGGGCTGGAACGACGCGTTGCGGGGTGGCAATGGCCGCTTGAGCGGCAAGGTGTCGTGGCCCGGCGAGCCCTGGGCCATGGAGCTGGCCACCCTTGACGGGCGCCTGAACCTGGCGCTGAGCCAGGGCCAGTTCCTCAAGGCCGAACCCGGCATTGGGCGTCTGCTGGGCATCCTCAGCCTGCAATCCCTGCCGCGCCGGCTGCTGCTTGATTTCAGGGACATCTTTCAGCAAGGCTTTGCCTTTGACGACGTGCGCGGAGACATCCTGCTGAGCCGGGGCAGGGCCACCACCGATGAACTGCGCATGACCGGCGTTCAGGCCACGGTGCTGATCGGTGGCAGTGCCGACCTTGTCAAGGAGACGCAGGATCTGCGGGTGCTCATCGTGCCGGAGGTCAATGCGGGCGCGGCCTCTCTGGCCTACCTGGCGGTCAACCCGGCGGTGGGTCTGGGCACATTCCTGGCCCAGCTCGTGCTGCGTGACCCGCTGCGTGCGGCTGGTTCCCGCGAATTCCTGGTTACTGGCAGCATGGCCGACCCCAAGGTCGAGCGTGTCGAGCGTGCAGGGGGCGCGCCTCAGGCGCTGCCCACGCCGCCGCCGCCGGCTTCCGGGCCCGCCTCAGCGGTGCCGGCGCCATCCACCACCCCACGCTGAGGAGTCCGATCATGCGCGTTGCCGCCTTGCAGATGGTTTCCACGCCCAATGTGCACCGCAACCTGGACACTGCGGCGACGCTGCTGCGCCAGGCCTCGGAGCGCGGCGCGGCGCTGGCCGTGCTGCCCGAGTACTTCTGCCTGATGGGCCAGCGTGATACCGACAAGTTGTCGATCGCCGAAAGTCCGGGAGACGGGCCTGTCCAGCGCGCACTCGCCGGGCTGGCCCGCGAGCTCGGGCTATGGATCGTGGGCGGCACACTGCCACTGCAGGTGGCCGGCCACCCGGACCGCGTCACCAACAGCTGCCTGACCTTTTCGCCCGACGGCCAGTGCTGCGCCCGCTACGACAAGGTGCACCTGTTTGCCTTCGACAACGGCAGGGAGCGTTACGACGAATCGCGCGTGCTGCGCGCCGGCCAGGAGGCAGTGAAGCTGTCGCTTGAGGCCGCTGCTGAGCGGTGGAACCTCGGCTTCAGTGTCTGTTATGACCTGCGATTCCCGGAGCTGTATCGCCGTCTCGGGCAGCTCGAAGGGGGCTGTGACGTG
>JAJTDE010000249.1 GCA_021298085.1 Rubrivivax sp. | reverse complement strand
AGCTGGCCTACGTCAGCTTCGAAAGCCAGAAGGCGGTGGTCTGGGTGCAGGACCTGCAATCCGGCCGCCGCAGCATGCTGGCGAACTTTCCAGGCAGCAACAGTGCCCCGGCCTGGGCCCCCAACGGCAGCCAGCTGGCGGTCACGCTGTCGCGCGACGGCCCGGCGCAGCTCTACCTCATCGGCCGCGAAGGCGGCAACCCCCGGCGCCTGACGGCCAGCCAGGCCATCGACACCGAACCCGTGTTCACCAGCGATGGCCGGACGGTGTACTTCGTGAGCGACCGCGGAGGCGGCCCGCAGATCTACAAGGTAGGCCTTGACGGCGGCGCCCCCGAGCGGGTGACCTTCCAGGGCAACTACAACATCAGCCCGACGATCAGCCCTGACGGCAAGACCCTGGCCTACATCACCCGCCAGGGCGGCGCCTTCCGGGTGACGGTGCAGGATCTTGTCAACGGAACCGTCCGCACCCTGAGTGACACTCAGCATGATGAGAGCCCGAGTTTTTCGCCCAACGGCCGCCTGCTGGTGTATGCCAGCCGTGACCAAGGGGCGCGATGTGCTGATGACCACCACGCTGGACGGGCGCCTGCGTACCCGCCTGCTCAGCAGCGGGCAGGACATGCGCGAGCCGGCCTGGGGGCCGTTTGGCCGCTGATGCCGTGCTGCGGGTACCGTGCCCTTCCTGCTGCCGCGTCGGCCGGGCTCTCCGGGGAGCTTGTCGACGCTTGAAACCGGCGGCCTTGTGCCGCCATCACCGGAGAACCACATGATGAAACATCGCAACGGCGCATGGCTGGCCTTGTTGGGGGCGGCTGCCCTGTTGGGCGGCTGCGCATCGGGTGTCAGCCTGAACGAGAACGTGCCGGTTGAAACCCGCGTGCCGGGGGCTGTCACGCCGGGCGCCCAGGCGCCAGGAGCCACGGGCGGGCCCGCCGCACAGTCCCAGGTGACCACGGTACGTGCCGGTCAGGCCGACACCGTGGACGCCACCGGCGCCGCCGCACTGGCCAAGGTCGGCCGGGTGGTCTATTTCGACTTCGACAGCTTTGTGGTGCGCGACGACGGCAAGCCCGTGGTCGACGCCCATGCCAAGGTGTTGTCGACCAACCGGACGCGGCGCATGGTGGTGGAGGGCCACACCGACGAACGCGGCGGGCGCGAATACAACCTGGCGCTGGGCCAGAAGCGCGCCCAGGCTGTGGTGACGGCGCTGACCCTGCTGGGCGCCAACCCCGCACAGCTGGAGGCGGTGAGCTTTGGCAAGGAGCGCCCGGCTGACCAGGGCGCCACCGAGGCCGCCTGGGCGAAGAACCGTCGCGCCGAGATCCGGGACGTCCGCTGATGCACCGAGCCCTTCATGGTGTGGGCCTGCCGCGGCTGCTGCCGTGGGCCCTGGCGGCCGCGCTGTTGCTGGCAGTGGCCAGCCCGGCCCATGCCCTGTTCAACGACGACGAGGCGCGCAAGGCCATCCTGGAGCTGCGCGCACGCCTGACGGCGCAGGAAGACGCGCAGAAGGCCCGTGAGGCCGAGGCCAAGGCCGGCCAGACCCGCCTGGAGAACCAGCTCAAGCTGCAGGATGAGCAGGTGCAGGCCTTGCGGCGCAGCATCCTGGAGCTCAACAGCCAGCTGGAGGCGCTGCGCGGCGAGCTCGCGCGGCTGCGTGGTTCTGATGAACAGCTGGCCAAGGAAGTGGCCGAGCTGCAGCGCCGCCAGCGCGACATCATTGCCGGCATCGACGACAGGCTGCGCCGCATCGAACCGGTGAAGGTCTCGGTGGACGGCCAGGAATTCCTGGCCGAGCCCGATGAAAAGCGCGCCTTTGACGATGCCCTGGCCGTGATGCGCACGGGTGACTTCGACAAGGCGCTGACGGCCTTCCAGGGTTTGCTCAAGCGCTGGCCGGCCACGGGCTACCTGCCGGCAGTGCAGTTCTGGTCGGGCAACGCGCAGTACGGCCGCAAGGATTTCCGCGAGGCCGTGGCGCAGTTCCGGGCCTTCCTGGCGGGCTCGCCCCAGCACCCGCGGGCGCCCGAGGCCATGCTGGGCCTGGCCAACAGCCAGGCCGAGATGAAGGACACCCGCGCCGCCCGCAAGACCCTGGAAGACCTGCAGAAGGCCTTCCCCAACACCGAGGCGGCAGCCGCGGCCAAGCAGCGCCTGAGCGCCCTGCGCTGAGCAGCGCGCCGCCATGGTCATCACCGAAGCCGAGCTCGCCCAGCTGAACACCCAGCTGCTGTGGATGGCGCTCGGCCTGGGGGTGGCTTTCGGGGCCATCGCCCAGCGCACCCAGTTCTGCACCATGGGTGCTGTGGCCGACATTGTCAACACGGGCGACTGGAGCCGCATGCGCATGTGGCTGCTGGCCGCCAGCGTGGCCGTGGTGGGCTTCAACACGATGGTGGCCCTGGGCTGGGTGAAGGCGTCCGACAGCGTCTACGGTGGCCGCAGCGTGCTGTGGGCGTCGCATGGGCTGGGCGGGCTGCTGTTTGGTGTGGGCATGGTGCTGGCGTCGGGTTGCGGCAGCAAGACGCTGGTGCGTGTCGGCGGCGGCAGCCTGAAGTCCTTGGTGGTGTTGCTGGCCATGGCCATCACTGCCTACGCCAGCATGCGGGGCCTGCTGGCGGTCGCGAGGGTGAATACCGTCGATACGCTGGCGATCAGCCTGCCGGCCGGGCAGGACCTGCCATCGCTCCTGGCCCATGCCACGGGCATCGGCCAGCCTGCGGCTGCGTGGGCCGGTGTCGCCCTGGGTGTTGCGGTGGTGCTGGCGCTGCTGCTGTCGCCCCGCGGGCGTGAAGCCGATGTGCTGCTGGCCGGCTTCGGGCTGGGGGCCGTGGTGGTGCTGGCCTGGTGGGTGTCGGGTGTGTGGGGCCAGGTGGCCGAGCACCCGGTGACGCTGGAGCGCAGCTTTGTGGCCACGCCCACACGCGGCATGGAGGCGCTCAGCTTTGTGGCGCCCACCGCCTACACGATGGACTGGTTCATCCTGTTCAGCGACAGCAGCAAGCGCCTGACGATGGCGGTGATGGTGGTGCTGGGTGTGGTGCTGGGGTCGGCGGCGGTGTCGCTGGCCACCGGCCGCTTCCGCTGGGAAGGTTTTGGGGGCACCGAAGACACCGCCAACCACCTGGTGGGCGGTGCGCTGATGGGGCTGGGCGGTGTGACGGCGCTGGGCTGCACGGTGGGCCAGGGGCTGTCGGGCCTGTCCACCTTGTCGGTGGGCAGCTTCCTGGCCTTTGGCGGCATCTTGGCCGGCGCGTGGCTGGGTGTGCGTTACCTGGCCTGGCGGGTGGAGCGGATGCTGTGATCACCGCGTCTCTGGCGGGCCTCGAGGCCGATGCCGAACGCCGTTTCGGCGGCCTGCGCCGGCTCTACGGGCAGGCGGGCTACCAGCGGCTGCGGGCCTTGCGCGTGGCGGTGGTGGGTGTGGGCGGCGTGGGCAGTTGGGCGGCCGAGGCGCTGGCACGCTGCGGGGTTCAGTCGCTGACGCTGATTGACCTCGACCACATCGCCGAATCGAACATCAACCGCCAGGTGCAGGCCTTGGGCAGCACGGTGGGCGCGGCCAAGGTGCAGGCGCTGCGCGAGCGCATCGCCGACATCCACCCGCAGTGTGAGGTGCACGCGGTGGAAGCCTTTGTGGAACCGGGCCTGTGGCCTGGCCTGCTGCCCACGCCGGTGGACGCCGTGATCGACGCCTGCGACCACGCGGCCGCCAAGCACCTGCTGGCGGCCTGGGCCCTCAACCCCTTGACCAACCCGCGAGTACCCCTGGTGCTGAGTGGTGCGGCCGGCGGCAAGCGCCTGGGCCACCGTGTGGAGGTGGCCGACTTGTCCGAGGTGACGCACGACCCGCTGCTGGCCAACCTGCGCCAGCGCCTGCGCCGCGAGGGCCTGGTACCGCGCAAGGGCAAGGCCGGGCTGAACTGCGTGTTCTCGCGCGAGGAGGTCAAGCGGCCTTTGGCGATGGCAGAAGTGGCGGGTGGTGAGGTTGACGCCGCCGGTACGGGGGCTGTCGTCTGCGCCACCGATGCCGCCACCGATGCCGCCACCGATGCCGCCACCGATGCCGCCACTGATGGCACCACCGACGGCAGCCTGAACTGCCACGGCTACGGCAGCAGCGTTGTGGTCACCGCCGCCTTTGGCTTGGCCGCCGCGGCGGCCGTGCTGGAACACGCAACCAAATGATGCTATGATCTTGGGCTTTCCCGGATGGGTCGTTAGCTCAGTCGGTAGAGCAGCGGACTTTTAATCCGTTGGTCGCAGGTTCGAATCCTGCACGACCCACCACCCGGTGTGACAAGTTGCCAGGGCGTTTTCCAAGACCCCCGTCAAACTGTCAAGACCCAAGTTTTCGGGCTCTTAGCTCAGCTGGTAGAGCAGCGGACTCTTAATCCGTTGGTCGCAGGTTCGAATCCTGCAGGGCCCACCAAAATTAGCTATGTAAATCAAGCACTTAGCGCCACAAGCGCTGAGTGCTTTTTTACTTCTTGGGGCTGTGTAGGCAAGTGTGAAGGCGGTCGATCTGGCTACGGCGAGTCCCTATCCTCTTGTGCTTGTTGCGGCGGAGGTTTCTGGACACCTCCCGCCGTCGGGGTCAGCCATGGAATCTCAAGGCTGTCCGACACAGTGTTGAACGGTCCGATTCCGCGACTGATGCCATACGAGTTGTATGGCATCGAGAATGTCTGTGCGTAGCCCTTGGATGGCTGTGCTGTGGACGGAGCGCTACGAGGCGGGGGCGCCATGCTTACGAGCCCATCGATGTGTTCGTACAAGGACTTGTTGATGTGCG
>JAJTDE010000087.1 GCA_021298085.1 Rubrivivax sp. | reverse complement strand
GTATATGCCGACTCCGCCGTCGCCGCCGCCGGCCCTCAAGTGGCCGGATTACGCCGACTCCGAAGTGGCCTGATTACGGCGGTCGCTGACATGCCGCGCAACTGCGGCGAAGGCCCCTTCTTGATACGGCTGTCACGGCGCCGCAACACACGGTGCTGCAATGTTGGCGGGCCACTCAGCGCCGCTTGGCCAAGCTGATCATGACCTTGTCGGCCAGTTTCAGTTGGCGGATCTTGGCGCCGCTCAACCACCAGAACCGGCCACGGGAGTTCCACTCTCCGCCAGCGTCAATCAGGCGTCGCCGCGTATCGTGGTCGGCAGCGGCAATGCGCACGGGGTACAGCGCTTTGTCTCGCAGGTAGGGCACAGCACGCCGGGTTGAAACCACCAGCTCAACGGTGGTGTACCGCAGGCGCCGCGTCGGGTCCAGCCGATGGCGGACAAACAGCAGGCTCTCTCCGTACAGCCTTTCCAGGCGCACGGTCCCGGAACTTCCTGCTCGCAAGGTTTTCAGCACTTGGGTGGTCGGCACCTGCTGGGCGTGCTCCAAGGCAGGCACCGCACGCTTGTTGTCGTGCCTCTGATCGTGCGTGGTGTCGGGGTCGTGGCCGGGCGTGGGGCCGGGCGCATGGCTTGTCTGCCCACTGTGCTGGCGGCTCTGCGTGCGTTTCATGGCTTGACCCTGCATCCGGCCCAGCACAGGAGAGAAGGCCTGTGACAGGTGCCCCCCCGGAAAGGTGAACCACGACCTTGTGGTGACGCTTTGGGGTGAAGGTACATGGCTTGAACTCCTGTGACGCCTATGGCCCAATACTGTACATAAACACAGCTAAAGGGCGCACAGAGTCCCACCAAGGGGTGGCGGCTCAGTGCTCTGAAAGGGCGCGTCGCATGTCAAGTCCTCCCAGCAGTCATCCCGCTGCGCCGCAGCCACCGCTGCCTCCACTGTCGGCACCACCATCACCCCATCAAACCGCCGCCGCAAAGGCGGCGGTACCCGCAGCGCTGCCCGTCGTCACACACGGGAACGCGGTTCGCGTCGCGTCGCCTGCACCCCGCCTGCTGGATCTGGTTCGCCATCAGGCGCGGCTGCTGCACTACAGCATCCGCACCGAACAAGCCTATGTGCACTGGGTGCGCCACTTCGTGCAGTTCCACCGCCTGCGTCACCCTTCTGAACTGTCGGGCCCGGATGTGGAAGCATTCCTGACATGGCTGGCCGCCGAGCGGCAGGTCTCGCCCTCTACCCATCGCCAGGCGCTGGCTGCGTTGCTGTTTCTGTACCAGAAGGTTCTGGGGCTTGATCTCCCGTGGATGCAAGCCATCGGCCGCCCCAAGACGCGTGAGCGTCTGCCCGTGGTGCTGTCCCACGCCGAGGTCAGCCGGGTGCTGGGTGAGCTCTCGGTGCCGTTGTCCCACACCACGCAGGCCGCGGATGCAGCGCTGGTGCACCAGGTCATCGGCCACCTGATGTACGGCACGGGCATGCGGCTGATGGAAGCACTGCGCCTGCGCATCAAGGATGTCGAATTTGAACGCCGTGCACTCATCGTGCGCGAAGGCAAGGGCGGAAAAGACCGCGTGGTCATGCTGCCGGCGTCACTGGAAGGGGCGCTGCGCGCGCAGATGTCGCGGGCCCATGAACGCTGGCTGGACGACAGAACCCACCAGGTGGCCGGTGTGGTTCTTCCGCACGCGTTGGCCCGCAAATACCCGCGCGCGGCGGAATCCTGGGCCTGGTACTGGCTTTTCCCGCAAGACTCGCTGTCGCGAGACCCTCGCGCCACCGAACCCGATGGCCAGCACACCGTGCGTCGCCACCACGTGCTGGACGTGAGCTTCCAACGCGCCTTCAAGCAGGCGGTGGGGCGCGCCGGCATTGCCAAGCCGGCCTCGCCACACACCTTGCGGCACTCCTTTGCCACGCACCTGCTGCTGGCGGGTTACGACATCCGCACCGTGCAAGAACTGCTGGGTCATGCCGACGTCAGCACCACGATGATCTATACCCACGTGCTCAAGCTCGGTGGTGGCGCGGTGCAAAGCCCGCTGGACCGCCTGAAACCCGGCGGCATTGACGGCCCCGATTTCGACGCCTTTGTCCGGCAACCCCGGGTGACGTCGTGGTGACGGTGTCGCTGCCCGCGTACGCAGAACTCTGCGCACGCACGAGCTTCAGCTTTCTCAGCGCAGCCTCACGCCCTGAAGAGATGGTTGAACGTGCCAAGGCGCTGGGTTATGCCGCCATGGCCATCGCCGATGAGGCCTCCTTGTCGGGCATCGTGCGTGCGCATGAGGCGGCCACGCAGGCGGGGCTGCGCCTCATCGTGGGTGTGCAGATGCAGCTCACAGCGGATGCGCCAGCGGCCGGCAATACCGGCGCCAATGCGGTTGGGAACACAAAGGGGTCGCCCAAGGCGCAGCCGGCTGGCAGCGCCCAGCCCCTGCTCGGTCTGCCGGTTCAACAGGGGGGCCTGCCGAACCCTTCAACGCCAGCCCACGCTGAGCCGCCCGTCCGTCTGGTGGCGCTGGCTCAGTCGCGCCGAGGTTATGGCAACCTCGTGCGCTGGGTCACCCTGGCGCGCCGGCGTGCGGCCAAGGGCCAGTATGAGGCCCGTCTGTCTGATCTGGAGGGCAAGGCGCCTCTGGCGCCGATGCTGGCGGGGCTGCCAGACTGCATGGTCCTGTTGCTGGCCCAGCCCGGCTGCAGTCTTGAAGGCCTGCTCGCACAGGCGATGTGGCTGAAGACCTGGGTGGGGCCTGAACGCGGCCGTCTGGCCATGGCGGTGCGCCTGCATCCTCAGGAAGCGCCGCTGAAGATGCTGCTGGAACAGGTCTCCAGCCTCACCGGTCTGCGGGTGGTGGCGGTGGGCGATGTGCGCATCCATCGCCGTTCACGCAAGCCGCTGCTGGACATGCTCACCGCCACCCGGCTGAAGTGCAGCATCGCGCAAGCGGGTGAAGCCCTGATGCCCAACGCCGAAGCGCATTTGCGCTCAAGGGTGCGCCTGGCGCAGCTCTTTCCGCAGGCCTGGCTGGCCCATACGGTGGAGGTGGCAGCCCTGTGTGCCTTCTCGCTGAACGAGCTGCGCTACGAATACCCACGGGAAATTGTCCCGCCCGGCCACACACCCAGCAGCTGGTTGCGTCAGCTGACAGAACAGGGCGCGGCTGAGCGCTACCCGGCCGGCTTGCCGCCGAAGGTCAGGGCCTTGCTGGAGCACGAGCTGGCCTTGATCGCCCAGCTGCGCTATGAGCCTTACTTCCTCACGGTGGCTGACATCGTGCACTGGGCGCGCAGCCAGGGCATCTTGTGCCAGGGGCGTGGCAGTGCCGCCAATTCCGCGGTCTGTTATTGCCTGGCCGTCACCGCGGTGAACCCGGAAGTCACCACCTTGCTGTTTGAACGTTTCATCAGCGCCGAACGCAATGAACCGCCAGACATCGACATCGATTTTGAGCACCAGCGCCGCGAAGAGGTCATCCAGTACATCTACCGCAAGTACGGCCGTCACCGGGCAGCGCTCACGGGTGTGGTCACCAGCTACCGGCCGCGTTCAGCCCTGCGCGATGTTGGCCGTGCCTTGGGCATTGACGCTGACCGCATCGACGCCGTCGCCAAGAACGCCCACGGCTGGGACGGCCGGCGCATCCAGCCTGAGCGGCTGCAGGAATGTGGTTTTGACCCTGAGTCGGCGGTGTGCCGCCAATGGCTGGAACTGGCCGCTCAGCTGGTGGGCTTTCCCCGACACCTCAGCCAGCACCCGGGCGGTTTTGTCATTGCCCGTGACGACCTGGCCGAGCTGGTGCCCGTGGAAAACGCCAGCATGGAAGGCCGCAGCGTCATCCAGTGGGACAAGGACGATCTGGACACCCTCGGCCTGATCAAGGTCGACATCCTGGCCCTGGGCATGCTCAGCGCCATTCGGCGTGCACTGGGCATCGTGAGCAGCAAGCTCGGCCGCCCGCTGGAGCTGCACCAGATCCCGGTCGACTGCCCTGAGGTCTACGCGATGCTCTCCAAGGGCGACAGCGTGGGCACGTTCCAGGTGGAAAGCCGCGCGCAGATGAGCATGCTGCCGCGGCTCAAACCGCAGCGCTTCTACGACCTGGTCATTGAGGTGGCCATCGTCAGGCCGGGGCCCATCCAGGGCGGCATGGTGCACCCCTACCTGCGCCGTCGCAATGGCGAAGAACCGGTGGACTACCCAAGTGATGAAGTGCGCCAGGCGCTGGAGCGCACGCTGGGTGTGCCCATCTTCCAGGAACAGGTGATGCAGCTGGCCATCCTGGCCGCTGACTTCACCCCGGGTGAGGCCGACAAGCTGCGCCGCGCGATGGCCGCCTGGAAGCGAAAAGGCGGCTTGGGGCCCTTTCACGAACGGCTGGTGGGGCGCATGGTGCAGAAGGGCTACACAGCCGAGTACGCCGAACGCATCTTCAAGCAGATCGAGGGGTTCGGCGAATATGGCTTCCCCGAAAGCCACGCGGCCAGTTTTGCGCTGCTGGTCTATGCCAGCGCCTGGCTCAAGCGCTGGCACCCCGACGCCTTCCTGGCCGCGCTGTTGAACAGCCAGCCAATGGGCTTTTATGCCCCGGCCCAGCTGGTGCGCGACGCCGTGCAACATGGCGTGCAGGTATGGCCGGTGGATCTTCTGAAGAGTGATTGGGACACCCAGCTGGAAGAGTCGGTGCAGACGCAGACGCAGACGCAGACGCAGACTCATGTGCCTGTGCCTGTGCCTGTGCCTGTTCCGGTACCTGCGTCTGCGCACGGGCAGGTGCCAGCTCCAGCGGGTCCTGTATCGCCAGGCACACGGGCGCTGAACACCGAGGGCCTTGCGCTGCGCAGCCCACTGCAGCCCGTTCGCCTGGGTTTCAGCCGCATCAGCGGTTTTGAGCATGCCGCGGCGCTACGCCTGCTGCATGCACGTGCCGCCCAGGCGTTTGAGTCGCCTGAAGACCTGAGCCGGCGCGCCCAGCTGGACGCCCATTCGATGCAGTTGCTGGCCCATGCCGATGCCCTGGGCGCACTCACCGGCCACCGCCGGCAGGCGGCCTGGCAGGTGTCGGGCGTGGACACGCGAGCCACCGCCTTGCTGCACGACAGCCGCACCCGTGAGGCCGACGTGGCCTTGCCGCCTGCAGCGCTGGCCCTGGAAACCTTGGCCGATTACCGCGCCACGGGCTTGTCGCTGAAGTCCCACCCGGTGGCCCTGCTGCGCGAACAACTCGGCGTCTTCAAGGTGCAGACGGCCGCGTCACTGCGCCTGTGCCGCCCAGGGCAGATCGCCCGGGGCAGTGGCATCGTGACGCACCGGCAACGCCCTGGCACGGCCAAGGGCGTGGTGTTTGTGACGCTGGAAGACGAAACCGGGCACATCAACGTCATCGTCTGGCCGGCAGTGGCCGAAGCCCAGCGCCGTGTCCTGCTGGCCAGCCGTCTACTCACCGTCTTTGGCATCTGGCAGGCCGAAGGGGAGGTGATGCACCTGGTGGCGCGCCGCCTGATCGACCACACCGAACTGCTGCAGGGCCTGGCCACCCGCAGCCGGGATTTCCACTGACGGCCAAACCCACACCTGCACCCACACCAGGTTCCGCGCCCAACCATAATCCCGCAAAGCAACCGCAGACCCACCCACTGGCACGCCGGCACCCGCCTGCACCGACACCCCCTTCGTCATGCTCTTTCTCCTCTCGCCCGCCAAGACGCTGGACTTGCAGTCGAAGATCCCCGCCGCAGTGGCCCGCCGCGCCACCGCACCTGAACATGGCGAGGCCGCCGCCGCGCTCATCGACAACCTGCGCCGCTTGAGCGTGCCCGACGTCGCCGCACTGATGGATCTTTCCAACGACCTGGCCACCCTGAACGTCGACCGCTACCACCAGTGGCAACCGCAGCACGACACCACCACCAGTCGCCCGGCGGTGCTGACCTTCGCCGGTGATGTCTACGACGGCCTGGACGCCCGCAGCCTGAACCTGTCCAGCCTGGATTGGGCCCAGCGCCACCTGGCCATCCTGTCAGGCCTGTATGGCTGCCTGCGCCCGCTGGATCTCATCCAGGCCCACCGGCTTGAGATGGGCACCACCCTGCAGAACCCCGCCGGCTGTGACCTCTACAGTTACTGGGGTGACCGTGTCAGCCAGTCTCTTCAGGCCCGCGCACAGCAGGAAGGCCACAAGTGGGTCATCAACCTGGCTTCCCAGGAGTACGCCCGGGCGGCGCTGCGCCCCAGCCTGGGGCTGCCGGTCATCCACATCCGCTTTGAGGAAGGCCGTGCGGGCCGCTTCTCGGTCATCAGTTTCTTTGCCAAGCGCGCCCGTGGGCTGATGGCCCGCTGGGCCATCGAACACCGCGTCCGCAAGCCGACGGCACTGCAGGCGTTCGACAGCGAAGGTTATGCCTTTGCACCAGAAGCGTCTGGTAACGAAACCTGGGTCTATCGGCGCACAATTCCCACATGAACGTGTTCACCCGCCCCTCTGCCGCCAAGGCCGTGCAAGGCACGGCGGCCCAGCACACCGGAACGGCAGCCGGTGGCCAGCAGGTCACCCCTGAGCTCAAGCAGTGGCTCGAGGACCACCTTCAGGCCGGCACCCCGCCGGCCCAGGTGATCGAAGGCATGGTGGGTGTGGGCTGGCAGACGGCGTTGGCCTGGGGGGCGCTCGCGCAGGCCCAGGCTGAGTTTGCGGCTGCACAGCAGGCCGCGCAAAAAGCCCACAGCGGGAACCTGCCGGAACCCGACATCGCCGATGGCCGTTCGGTGCTGGACATCGAAGGCCACCGCGTCAAGATCGCCACGGCCATGAAACACCCGCGTGTGGTGGTGTTTGAAGGCCTGCTCACACTCGACGAGTGCCAGGCGCTGGTAGACCTCTCGTCGCCCCGGCTGGCGCGCTCCGAAACCGTGGACAACAGCAACGGCGGCAACGAAGTGAACGCCGCCCGCACCAGCGACGGCATGTTTTTTGGCCGTGGTGAAACGCCGCTGATCGAACGCATCGAGCGCCGCATCGCACTGCTGCTGCGCTGGCCCGTGGAAAACGGCGAAGGGCTGCAGATCCTGCGCTATCGGCCGGGTGCCGAATACCTGCCGCACTACGATTATTTCGACCCGGTTCACCCGGGCTCCAAACCCATCCTTCAGCGTGGCGGACAGCGCGTCGGCACCCTGGTGATGTACTTGTCGGCACCGCTGCGCGGCGGCGCGACCACCTTTCCCCACGTGGGCCTGGAAGTCGGTCCCGTCCCGGGCAACGCAGTCTTTTTCAGCTACGACAAGCCCCACCCATCCACCGGCACCTTGCATGGCGGTGCGCCAGTGCTGGAAGGCGAGAAGTGGGTTGCCACGAAATGGATGCGGGAAGGTGAGTTCCGCTGAGGCCGCCTTGCCAGGCTGTCAACCCTGTATCTCTGCCTGCGTTCATTGAGAAGAGCTCCAGCGTCGGTGAAGCTCATCAACCCTTCCAGAACGATTCCAAAGGACAACCCATGAAACGATTGATGACCGCGCTGTCGGCGCTCACCGTTGCCGGCGCCGTGTGTGCCCAGGCTGCAGCCCCTGCGGCAACCCCAATGCCGGTGGCGCCTGCCGCAGCGCCAGTCATGCCGGCCGCCCCCGCGGTTGCACCGGCCACACCAGCCGCAGCGCCCATGGCACCTGCCACCGCCGCCAAGGCTGACGCCAAGCCGAAGGCCAAAGCCACAGCAAAGGCCAAGGCCAAGTCGAAGTCCAAGGCAATGGCCAAGGCCGACAAGAAGTCCGACAAGGCCGCTGTCAAGAAGGCCAAGGCCGCCAAGGCCAAGCGCCAGACCAACAAGGCCTGATTCACCGGCCCACCCCCGCCCATACCGGGGAGGCACCCGCGCTCGGGCGGTGCCCAAAACGCTACATCTCGTTACGATCCCTCGACACCGCACACCAGGCGGCGTCCACGGCACCGGCCACACGAGAGAAAGCGACTTTGGGATGACGACCACCACACAGGCCCCTTCTGCGGCAAACCAGGCAGGCACCAGCGTGTCTCGCCAACACAGGTTTCACCTGAAGCCCGTGGTCATGGCGGCAGCGCTGGCTGCACTCGCGGCGCCGGGCGTGAGCATCGCCCAGGCGGCCTCGTCACCCGCGCCTGTGGCACGCGACGCCAAGGGCAATGTGGGTTACGCCACGGCGGCCGATTGCGACGCCGCCGTGGCCAATGGCTCGGCCGTCCTCTACAAGCCCTACACCCGCAGCGCACCGCGCCTGCGCGCCGGCGAAGCCCGCTGGAGCACCATGCGCCTGGCCGACGTAACCGTACCGGCATCGGTCGCCGGGGCGCAGGGTTACACCACCACCAGCTACGCACGAGGCGCCTGTGACCTGGGTGTGCCCGTGCGCCCCGGCCGCGGCGGCGTGGCCACCAGCCTGGTTGGCAAGTGGATCCCTTATGCGCCGGATACGGTTGTGACGGTTTATGCCGATAAGAGCGGTTCCCCCGTCAGGTTGACCGTTCACCAGTGCGACAACTTCTTCTCAGACCGCTTTCCCCGCCCCGTGCAGACTCGGGTGGCGGGGGTTGGCGCTGCGACGTCGCCAACGGTCATGCCAGCGCCACGGCCCGTGCCGCCGGCAGCAGCGCCGGCACCTTCGGCGGCGCCGGCCCCCGCTCCGGCGCCTCAGCCGGCTGCGCCGAAACCCGCCGCCACCAGCTTGACACCCACGCAGGCCGTCCAGGCTGCGGCGGGCGGGCTGACAACCCCGCAGAAGATCGGACTGGCCGGCGCCTTGCTGGCACTGCCGCTGCTGTTGAACCAGAGCGACGATGCGCCCACGGGCACCACCGGCACCACGGGCACGACGGGGACCACCGGTACGACAGGAACCACGGGAACCACGGGAACCACAGGCACCACGGGTACGACCGGTACGACAGGCACCACCGGAACAACGGGCACGACCGGCACGACCGGCACGTCGGGCACCACCGGCACCAGCTGAAGCCTTCAGCCTCCAAGGCGCCGGACGCTCGCTCCCTCCCGATCACGCACCGCGGCGCGGCCCAGGCGCCGGTCCGCCTCATTCGCGCCGCCATGCTGGCCGGATGTTGCCTCGCACTCGCAGGCTGCGGCGCCAACATGGCCAGTGCCCTGGCCACCGCGCGTCAGGTGGCACAACCGCCCACCCCGCAAACCGCGCCTGCGCCAGCGGGTGTGCCGTCGGTGTGGGTTCAGCGCGGGCGCCAGGGTGGCTGGATGGTCAGGGGCGATGCGGCCTCAAGTTCTGCGGGGTCTGATCTCACCTCCGGACCCTCCCATTGGTACAGCGCTGACGGCGCCTTGCTGCGGCTCGACGCGGGCCGCGTACTGGGGTTCACCGAACCCGGCCGCCAATGGACGACCGTCAACGCATTGCCGCGGGTGGATTGGCACGCCGTCTCGGCAGGCGCGCCGCTGAGCTTCGCGCGCCTGGTGGATGAGCAGCCGGGCTACCGGCTTGGCCAGCGCTGGCAGCGGACGCTACAGGCGTCGGCCAAAGGCGGGCCACACCACAGCCCGCTGGTGCAAGCGTTGCCGCCGGGCAGCCGCTGGTTCATGGAGCACTCACCCCACCAACCCCAGCAGGGCCGCTTCTGGTATGCCGTGGACATGACCCTCCAGCCAGCCCGCGTGGTGTACGGCCAGGCTTGTGTGACACCGACGCTGTGCCTGGAATGGGTGGCGGCCCCTGGCACCGCACTGTGATGAAGCACCCCGAGCGTCGCGCCACCCCATCGCGGCACGCCACAGGCTGCGGCCGCGACGCCATGCCGTGCGCGCCGCGAGCGATGCGCCGCTTGCGCAAGATACGCCGCCAGTGCGCACGGCTGGCCGGGAAAATGGCGACCGGTGTTGGCATGCTCGTGGCGCTGCTCGCCCCAGGGCTTGCACAGGCACAGGCTGCACCCGCACCCGCCGAAGGCCAGGGTTCTGGCCCGGGTGTCCTCTGGGTCCGTGTGGACACCGCCGAACGGCTGTCGCAAAGCTGGCTGGCCGTGCTGGAACAGCAACGCGCCACCGCCAGCGTCACGGCCGGTGACAGCAGCAACCCTGTCACAGCACCGCCCGCCGCGTCATCCTCTGCACCCCCCGCTGTCTCACCCCCGGGCTACGCCCTGGGTCTGATGTGGGTCTCGCCAACAGCCCGCCCGGCGCAGCGCCGCCAGCTGCGGGCCCTGCTGGCTCAGCTGCCGCAGGACCCGCCGAAACACCCGCCGGCTGACGTATCCGGCAGCCCATCGGGCAACCCCTCCCAAACGCAGCCCCATCACGACGGCACACGCCCCATCGGCCGTACACCCTGGACAGCGCTGCGCCAGGAACTGGCGTCGATGCCGGTCACCGGCCGGGTGCCGCTGCCGGCACAAGACCCCCACTGGCTGGCGGCCAATCCGCACCTGGACCCGGAACTGGCCGTTGGCGACGAATGGTGGCTGCCGCCGCGGCCAGCCATCGTGCGGGTCTGGCTGGGGGAGGGCAATCGCTGTGACCTGCCGTTTGAGCCCGGCCTGAGCAGCCGCCACTACATCAGCGCCTGTGAGGCCGATTCACCCGCCGCACGCGAGCGGGCCTGGCTGGTACAGCCCGACGGGCGCGTCCAGCGCATTGGCCTGGCGGCCTGGAACCGGGCGCCGGAACCGCAACCGGCGCCGGGCGCCTGGCTGTGGGCACCACGCCACGACAACGGCCTGCCAGAACAGGTCAGCGAAGCCGTCGCCCAGTGGCTGGCCACGCAGGGTGCGGCGGGTACCGACACGGTGCCGTCGGCCGAGACTCTGGCCACAGCGGCAGGCACGGGGGCAGACACCGCCACCCCAACAACCCCAGCCAGCGATACGCCCGATGCGGCAATAGCACCCGCCGTTCGCGCCACGCGGCCTGCAGGGGTCAGCACTGAACGCTCTCCAGCCACTGGCCGGGCACCAGAACCCCTGGCCAGCGACTGGGGCGTCACCGGGCTGCTGCAGACACCCACGGCGCGCACCCGCAAGGCCGGCTCGCTGGGCCTGTCGGTCAGCCGCACCTACCCCTACACCCACGTCAACCTGGTGCTGAGCCCGTTTGACCGACTGGAAGTGGCGGTGCGCTACACCAACATCAGCAACCTGCTCTACGGGCCCGACATCGCCGGCAACCAGAGCTACAAGGACAAGTCCGCCGAGCTGAAGTGGCGCCTGCTGGACGAAGGCACCTGGACACCCGCCGTCGCCGTCGGCCTGCGTGACCTGGGGGGCACGGGCTTCTTTGGCGGTGAATACCTGGTCGCCAACAAGCGCTGGGGCGATTGGGATGTCTCGCTCGGGCTGGGCTGGGGTCACCTCGGCCAGCGCGGCAACGTCGCCAACCCGCTCGCCAAACTGGGCCTGCGGTCTGACATCCGGCAGGGCAACCAGAACGCCAGCGGCGGCACGGCCAACGTCGGCAGCCTGTTCAGCGGGCCAACGGCGCTGTTCGGCGGGCTGCAATGGCAGCTGCCCTGGGGCAACCCGGAAGACGCCTGGGCATTCCGGCTGGAGTGGGACGGCAACGACCATGACGGCCACGAGCGGCTCGGGCCGGTGCCCACCCGCAGCGGCCTCAACGCCGGCCTCACATGGCGCTGGGGCGGCGCGGAGATGGGCCTGTCCTACCAGAGGGGCAACCGCTGGTCTTTGAACATGGCCTGGTTCGGTGACCTGTCACAGCAGCACACGCCCAAGGCCTCGGTTCCCCGCGCGCCCCTGGTGCAAAGCCTGACGAGGCCCGACCCAGAGGCGCCGGCACCAGAGCCAGCCGCAGAGCCGGCGCCAGAGCCGATGCCCCCGCAGCCCCCAATCCTGGTCGCGCTGGCCCAGCAGACTGGGTGGCACGCCACAGGCCTGAGCACCGAGCCCGGCCTGTGGACGGCCCACGTCGACCAGGCCTCGGGCGCCTACCTGCAGGAGCGCGTCGAACGCGCCTGGGCGGTGCTGCACCGGGAAGCGCCACCCAGCGTCTCCACGCTGCGCCTGGAACTCTCCAGCCGGCAGTTGCCGCTGATGCACTATGAGATTGACCGCCATGCCTGGGCCGATGCCCGTTCGCGCCACATTGCGCGGCACCAGGTGCCGGACGGACAGGCCGCCAATGAACGCCCCGTGGCGCAGGAACCCACGACAGCGGCTGCGCTGAGCGCCACGCCGCCCGACACCCCGCGCGTGTACACCGGCGTCAACCTGTCGTACCAGCAGCACCTGGGCGGGCCTGACGGTTACCTCTATGCGCTGTCGGCTCGGGCCTTCGGGCAGCTGCGGGCCTGGGACGGCGCTTGGCTGCAGGGCAGCCTCAACCTGCGCCTGCTGGACAACTACCACCTGTTCAAGTACACCGCGCCCAGCAACCTGCCGCGGGTGCGCACGCTGCTTCGAGACTACGTGACCAGCCGCCGCGTGACCCTGCCCAACCTGCAGTTCACCCAGGTCGGTCGCCTTTCGCCGGGCCTCTATGGCATGGTGTATGCCGGCTGGCTGGAGCCGATGTTTGCTGGCGTCGGTGCCGAACTGCTGTACCGGCCCCTGAACAGCCCCTGGGCCCTGGGCCTGGACCTGAACCTCGTCCGCCAGCGCGAGGTGGAACAAGACCTGGGCCTGATGGACTACCGGGTTGTCACCGGTCACCTCACGCTGCGCTGGGACACGGGCTGGAACGATGTGATTGCCGGGGTCTCCGCAGGGCAGTACCTGGCCGGTGACCGCGGCATCACCGTCGACCTGGCGCGTGCCTTCTCCAACGGCACCCGCATGGGCATCTGGGCCACCAAGACCAACGTCAGCGCCGAGCAGTTTGGCGAAGGCAGCTTCGACAAGGGGCTGTACTTCTCGCTGCCCTTTGATGCCTTGTTCACCCGCTGGTCGGGCTCGGGCACCACCGTGGCCTGGCAGCCATTGATCCGCGACGGCGGCGCCAAGCTGCAGCGCGGGGCCTCGCTGTGGGGCCTGACCGAACTGCGCGACAGCCGTCTGCAGACCTGGCACAGCGCCGGAGAACCCTGAGGCTGGCGCCGGCCTGACACCCCACTGGCTGGGTGTAACTCTTAAGTCTTCTATAAGACATAAGCCATGTTAGTTGTATGATGCTCCCATGGGCCGCGGTTTTCGGGCCCGCCTGTGTTCAATCACCAAGGAGCATCCATGAGCAACCTCACCCGCGAACAGCAGATCGCCGCCCTCGAGAAAGACTGGGCCGAGAACCCCCGCTGGAAGCTCGTCAAGCGTGGCTACAGCGCGGCCGACGTCGTGCGCCTGCGCGGCAGCCTGCAGCCCGAATACACGCTGGCCAAGCGCGGCGCCGAAAAGCTGTGGGAGAAGGTCAACGGTGGCGCCACCAAGGGCTACGTGAACGCCTTTGGCGCCATCACCGCCGGCCAGGCCATGCAGCAGGCCAAGGCCGGCCTGGAAGCCGTGTACCTGTCGGGCTGGCAGGTCGCCGCCGACGGCAACACCAGCGAAACCATGTACCCCGACCAGTCGCTCTACGCGTACGACTCGGTGCCCACCATGGTCCGCCGCATCAACAACACCTTCAAGCGCGCCGATGAAATCCAGTGGAGCCGTGGCGTGGGCCCTGGCGACAAGGACTTCATCGACTACTTCCTGCCCATCGTGGCCGATGCCGAAGCCGGCTTTGGTGGCGTGCTGAACGCCTTCGAACTGATGAAGAACATGGTCGCGGCCGGCGCCGCGGGTGTGCACTTCGAAGACCAGCTGGCCGCGGTGAAGAAGTGCGGCCACATGGGTGGCAAGGTGCTGGTGCCCACGAACGAAGCCGTGGAAAAGCTGATCGCCGCGCGTTTTGCGGCCGACGTCATGGGCGTGCCCACCATCGTGCTGGCCCGCACCGACGCCGAGGCCGCCAACCTGCTGACGAGCGACCACGACGCCAATGACAAGCCCTTCTGCACCGGCGAGCGCACGCAGGAAGGTTTCTACCGCGTCAAGAACGGCCTGGAACAGGCCATCAGCCGCGGTGTCGCCTACGCGCCTTACGCCGACCTGGTGTGGTGCGAAACCGGCACGCCTGACCTGGGCTTTGCCCGCGAGTTTGCGCAAGCCGTGCACGCCAAGAGCCCGGGCAAGCTGCTGAGCTACAACTGCTCACCCAGCTTCAACTGGAAGAAGAACCTGGACGACAAGACGATTGCCGCCTTCCAGGAAGAGCTCTCGGCACTGGGCTACAAGTACCAGTTCATCACGCTGGCCGGCATCCACATCAACTGGTACAACACCTTCCAGTTTGCGCACGCCTATGCCCGCGGCGAAGGCATGAAGCACTACGTCAACATGGTGCAGGAGCAAGAGTTCAAGGCCCGCGAACAGGGCTACACCTTTGTGTCGCACCAGCAGGAAGTGGGCGCCGGTTATTTCGACGACGTGACCACCGTGATCCAGGGCGGCAGCTCCAGCGTGAAGGCCCTGACGGGCTCGACCGAAGAAGAGCAGTTCCACTGAACGGCCTGCGGCGCCAGGGTGGCGCCGCGTGCTGACTCCCGCGGCCGGACCTGTTCCGGCCGCATGGCTTTTGACGGCCGGACCTGTTCCGGCCGCAGTCGTTGGGGGCTCAGGCCATCGTGCCCGCGCCACGGCGGCGCCAGAACACCACCACCGCAAAACACGCCGCCGCTGTCAGCAGCGCCGGCACCAACGCGGGCTCCGTCAACAAGGACAGCGCCTGCCCGTAGTCTTTCACCACCAGCCCGGGCACCTGGCCCAGCGCTTCGATGGGGTTGCTGGCAGTGAAGGGGTGTGCCTCCGGCTCCTTGGACGCATACAAGATGGACAGGCCGGCGTTTTCGAACAAGGTGGCCAAGGCCTCGGCCGGCCAGGGCGTGCCCCACAGTTTGTCCAGCACCGCGGTGGCGATGCCAAACCCACCCACCAGCACCAGCAGGCCCCAGCGGCCCATCCACGCGGTCAGTGCCACCATCAGCATCACCACCGGCGCCAGCCACAGCAGCGCCAGCGGAATGCCCGCCATCACCCGCGCCACCACCGAGGCCGCGGCCGGCAGCAGTTGCGCCCAGGGCAGCTGCAGCCAGGCCTGCCAGCCGTCCACCCGCGACACCAGCACGGTGGACAAGGCCGCACCGGCCAGCGCGCCAATGGGCACGGCCGCCATCGGCACCAGCACCGCATGGGTCAGCAACGGCACCGCCCAGGCGGCCGAGTGCTGGGTGGGCAGTGACAGCCAGAACTCGACGGAACGGTCGCCATGGTCGCGGCGCGCCAGCCCGGCCAGCAGGATGCCGGCGGTCAGCACCGACAGCGTCAGGTAGATCGCCATCGTGGCCGACATCGCGGCCGCGGTCAGCGCCAGCAGCAGCATCGGTGTCTGTTCATCGGCGTCCAGCTGCACGGTGCCGAAGCTGACCAGCAGCAGGCCCAGCACAAACGGCAAGCCGGCCAACAGGGCCCAGCCCTTGCGGTGCTGCAGCCATTCGCGCTGGAACAGGGCCAGCCAGGGTGAGTGGTGAGAGGAGTTCATGGGCGACCTGTCCAACGTTGGAGTCAAGGGTGAAGCGTTCATGGCTGGCTTCCCATCAGAACTGGGTGCGGTTGAGTTCCGGCTTGCGCGTCAGGGCCACAAACAGGTCCACCAGGCTGGGCCGCACGCGGCGCCCCAGACGCTCCACCTCGTCGGGCGGCGGGCCGTCGAACAGCGCCGCCGGGCCGGTGGGCGTGCGGTATCGCAGCAGCGGGTGGGCGGCCGCCACCTGGTCGGCAGCAGCAGCGTCATGGCTGAGGGCCACAAACCGCTGATCCAGGTCGTGCAGGCTGGCCGACAGCACCAGGCGGCCCTCGTTGAGCATCAGCACGTCCGACAGCAGCGTCTCGATCTCCTCCACCTGGTGGGTGCTGATCAGCACGCTGCGTTCGCCGTCGCACCACTCGTCGATCAGCATCTCGTAGAAGGCCTTGCGAGACAGCACGTCCAGCCCCAGCGTCGGCTCGTCCAGGATCATCAGGCGGGCGTCGATGCTGGCGATCAAGGCCAGGTGGGCCTGGGCCATCATGCCCTTGGACAGCCGCTTGACCTTGTCGCTGCCGGCCACGCTGGTGCGCTTCAGCAACTGGCGCGCACGCTCGGCCGAGAAGCCGGGGTGCAGGCGTGCCATCAGGGTAATGAGTTCATCCACGCGCGCCCAGCGGGGCAGGGTGGCCACGTCGGGGATGTAGCAGGCCTGCTGCAGCAGCGCAACGCGGTCGCGGATGGGGTGCATGCCCAGCACGCTCAGCTCACCCTCGGCCGGCTTCAGGCCCACCAGGGCCTTCATCAGCGTGGTCTTGCCGGCGCCGTTGTGGCCCAGCAGGCCCACCACACGGCCCTTGGGGATGGCAAAGCTGATGTCGTCCAGCGCGGCCTTGCGGCCGTAGCGCACGTTCAAGTGCCGGGCCTCCACCAGCGGGGCGTCACCGGCGCTCAGGGGCGCAGAGGTGTGGGGTGACAGGGCTGACGGGTCCACGGGTTTCTCCTCCTTCGCTGCGGTGTTCATGCATCTCCCCAATCGAGTTGTTCGGCGTGAATGTCCAGGCGTTTCAGGCGGGCGCGCAGGCGCGGCCATTCGGTGTTCAGAAAGCGCTCCCGCTCGGCCTCACGCAGCTTTTCGCGCGCGCCGGGCGTCACAAAGGCGCCCAGACCACGGCGGTTTTCCAGCAGCCCGGCGTCCGACAAGGCCTGCAGGGCCCGGCTGACGGTCAGCGGGTTCAGCAGGTGCTGGCTGGCCAGTGCGCGCACCGAGGGCATGGCTTCGCCTTCCCGCGGCTGGCCGTCCAGCAGCTGCGCGGCCAGGCGATCGGCGAGTTGTTGGTAGATGGGAAGCCCGTCATCCCAGGCAGTCATGGCATCCTCGGGTGTGTTGGTGAGGTAGCACACCATAACGCCAAACGCCGCGCGGACGGCAAGCGGTGCGACAGCCTGCGGCGTGACGCGACGAACTGCAGTGGCCACGGGCGGGCGCGCCGCTACCGTTCGCCGCCTCAGCCGCACCCTTTGACGAGCCACCGATGTCACCGTCCCACGACCAACACGCCCAGACGCGCACGCGCCCGGTCCCACGCCGTGCATCGCACCCTGCCATGTTCCTGGGCCTGGGCTTGGGCCTCGCCTGGGCGTTGAGCTGGCCCGGCATCACGCGGGCGCAGGCCGCCGCGCCCGTACCACCTCCCGATTGCACAGCACCCACCGTTGCAGCCGGCCCGTCAGGCGCCTACCGCACCGTGCAGGGCGAGGTGTTGTCGGTGCTGCCCGGCAGCGCCCCCGGGCAGTTCCGCCTGATCGATTTCAGCAGCGGGCGCAGCCACCGTCTGCACCCGGCGGCGCCGCTGCGCTTCCAGTCGGGCCAGGGCTTCGATGACGAACACCCAGTGGCCTACACCTACCACTTCACACCC
>JAJTDE010000015.1 GCA_021298085.1 Rubrivivax sp. | reverse complement strand
GGCTTCGTCCAGCCGGTGCCGCGCGATGGCGTTCAGGTGCTGCTTCATGGGCAGCAGGGCCAGGGGCGCCCGCGCGCAGAGTTCATCGGTCCAGCGTTGCAGCTCGTCGGGCAGCGCGTCGGGCGGGACGGCGCTGTCCAGCAGGCCGCAGGCCTGCAGGGCGTCAGCGTCCAGCGTATGGGCGGCCAGCAGCAGGCGTTTGGCCACCCCCAGGCCCAGGCGCGACACCAGGCGCTCCATGCCGCCGCGGTAGAAGTGCAGCCCCAGCTTGCTGGCAGGAATGGCCATCTGGCATGCCGTGGTGCCCAGGCGAAAGTCGCAGGCCAGGGCCAGGTCCACGCCGCCCCCATAGGCGCCGCCCTGGATGGCCGCCACCGTCACCGGGCGCGCGTCCTCCAGGGCCTGGGCCAGGGCCTCGAAGCGCGCCACCGCAGCCGCGCCGGCTTCGCCCACCTGGTTCAGGTCAAAGCCGCTGCAGAAGTGCCGGCCTTCGGAACGCAGCTGCAACACCCGCACGCCGTGCTGCGTGTTGACCTCGGCCACCTGGCCGATCAAGGTGTCCACGTCGGACAGGCTCAGGCGGTTGGCCTGCGCCGGGCGGCGCAGGCTCAGCGTGGCGACCGGGCCCTGGAGGTGCAGCCCGGGCGGCAGGCCGGCGTCGGCGCTGGCGGCAGTGCGGGCGGCAGTGCGGGCGGCAGTCCGGGCGGCAGTGGGGGCAGGTGAGGTCGGTGAGGGGCCTGGGCAGGGGCGGTGTTCTGGGGTGTCTGACATCGGGGGAGGGGGCTTGAGGCCGCACGGTCGCCGCCGACAATGCGTCCATGATCCGCTTCATTCACCTGCGAATCGGCGCGGTCGAGGCCGTGGCTGACGGCATTGTGGCCCTGACGCTGCAACCGTTGAAGGCCGGCATGGACTTGCCGCCGTTTGAGCCAGGTGCCCATGTCGAGCTGCAGGTGCCGCTGGCGCCTGGGGTCATCAGGCCGCGCTGTTATGCGCTGATCAACCCACCCCAAGAACGTCATCACTACCGCGTGGCCGTGGCTGCCCCTGCGGAAGCGGTGGTGGAGCACGGCCCGGCCAGCAGCGCCGCGGCCTGGCTGGTCTCGCCGTCCGCCATCGGGCAGACGCTGCGGGTGAGCGCGCCACGTGCCCACTGGGCCTTGCAGCACCATACCGCGCCGGCGGTGTTCATGGCCCAGGGCATCGGCCTGGCGGCGCTGTTGGGCCTGGTGCGGCAACGTGTGACGCAGGGCCTGCCCTGGCGGCTGGTCGCCGGGGTGGACAGCCCGTCGCTGGCACCGGTCGGTGCACCGTTTGGCGCCGAACTGCAGGCCCTGGCGGAGGCCTCCAGCCCCGACTCACTGCACTGGTTCAGTGCCGTTGAAGGGCTGGGTCTGACGTCGGTCATCAACGCCCTCGAGCCGGGCGCTCACCTCTACGTGTGTGGCGCCTTGCCCTGGCTGGCCGATGTTCGGCGTGTCTGGGGCAGCCGGCCTGCGGCGCAACTGCACACCGAAAGCTTTGACGCCGAGGAGGCGCAGCGTCGGGGTGGCTTCACGGTGGTGCTGCGGCGTTCGGGCCTGACGCTGCCGGTGGCGCCTGGGCAGACCATCCTGGAGGCGGTGCTGGCCGCCGGGGTGGACGCCGCCTACAACTGCCGCTCGGGCCACTGCGGGCGGTGTGAGGTGGCGGTGCTGGCGGGCGAGCCTGAACACCGTGACCGCTTCCTCAGCGACGCGCAGCGGCAGGCCGGCGCGCAGATGCTGATCTGCTGCAGCGGCGCCAGGACACCGGTACTGGAACTCGATCTGTAGGTCACGCGCCGGGCGGGTGCGGCGGCGCAACGGCAGGCCACACACCCGGGAACGTCAGCGGGCCGGCGGCAGCCCCAGCTTGTCGCGCAGCGCGGGCAGCTGGGCGCTAGCGGCCTCACGGCCTGCACGGATGGCCCGCACGCGGTTGCTCATGTCGGCGCTCGACAGCCCGATCATCTGCGGTCGCAGCACCACGTCGGCCTCGCGCAGCTCGTACTGGTTGATGCTGCGGCCCATGATGGCAAAGGTCTGCAGCAGCAGCCCCAGCGTGCCATCGGGGCTGCCGAGTTCGGGGGGCATGGAGATGTCCACCGCAATCACGTGCGTGGCGCCCATCTGCCGGGCAAAGCGCACCGGCACCGGCGCCACCAGGCCGCCGTCCACATACTCGCGCTCGGCGATGCGCACCGGCTGAAACACCGCTGGCACGGCGCTCGACGCCCGCACGGCCTGCCCGGTGTCGCCGCGCTGGAACAGCACGCCGGTGCCTGTCTGCAGGTCAGTCGCGACGATGCCCAGGGGCCTGGACAGCTGTTCGATGGCCTTGCCGCCCGTGGCCTGGCGCACCCAGCGGGCGAGCGCATCACCGCGCAGCACACCGCGGCTGGGCAGTGACCAGTCGGTCAACGCGGATTCGTCCAGCGTCAGCGCCAGGGATTCCAGCTCGGCGCCGGTCTTGCCGTCGGCGTAGAGCGCGGCCACCAGGCTGCCGGCCGAGGTGCCGACGATGATGTCAGGCCGGATGCCCTGGGACTCCAGCACCTGGATGACGCCGATGTGCGCAAAGCCGCGGGCTGCGCCTCCGCCGAGCGCCAGTGCAATGCGCCGCGGGCGTGGGCTGGTGGCGGAGGCAGGCGTCACACCACCCGCCACGGCGGCTTCGATGCGGGCTGCGCCTGGCTGGCTACTGGCGGGTGTGCCCACCGGCGGCGACTGGCACGCGGCCAGCAGCACGCTCAGCACCGCTGCCAGCAGGCCCGCGAGGGCCCGGCGGTGGTGCCCCATCAGCCGATGCGCCCGAGCAGCAGGAACTCCATCAGCCCCTTCTGCACATGCATGCGGTTTTCGGCTTCGTCCCACACCACGCTCTGCGGCCCGTCGATGACCTCGGCCGTCACCTCCTCACCACGGTGCGCCGGCAGGCAGTGCATGAACAGCGCATCGGGCTGGGCCGCGGCCATCATCTCGTCGTCCACGCACCAATCGACAAAGGCTTTGCGGCGCTCTTCGTTCTCAGCCTCGTAGCCCATGCTCGTCCAGACATCGGTCGTCACGAGGTGGGCCCCGGCGCAGGCTTCCAGCGGGTGGTTGAAGACGCGGAAGCAATCGGCGCTGACACCGGCCACCGCCGGGTTGACTTCGT
Source organism: Rubrivivax sp. (assembly GCA_021298085.1). GTDB lineage: Bacteria > Pseudomonadota > Gammaproteobacteria > Burkholderiales > Burkholderiaceae_C > Rubrivivax. The sequence goes on along the minus strand of JAJTDE010000015.1, from coordinate 42,652 downwards.
AGCCACTGGGTGTGCTGATGTGGACCTTGAAGCCCAGCAGCTCGGCCGCCTGCAGCCAGGTGTTGGCCATGTTGTTGCCGTCTCCCACCCAGGCCACCGTGATGCCCTTCAGGCAGTCCAGCACATTGGCCTCGTCAAAGCGCTGGCCGCGGTGCTCGATATAGGTGTAGAGGTCAGCCAGGATCTGGCAGGGGTGGTATTCGTTGGTCAGCCCGTTGATGACCGGTACCCGGGAGTGGCGCGCAAAGCCTTCGATGCGGGTCTGCTCGAAGGTGCGGATCATGACCAGGTCGACCATGCGGCTGATCACGCGGGCGCTGTCGGCCACCGGTTCGGCACGGCCGAGCTGGCTGTCGCCCGTGGTCATGTGCAGCACGCTGCCACCCATCTGGTACATCCCGGCCTCGAAGCTGACGCGGGTGCGGGTGCTGGCTTTCTCGAAGATCATCGCCAGCGAGCGGTCCACCAGCGGTTGGTAGCGCTCGTAATTCTTGAAGCGCGACTTGATGATGCGGGTGCGCGCAAACAGGTAGGCGTATTCCTCGGCGCGCAGGTCCTTGAACTGCAGGTAGTGGCGAATCAGCCGGTCACCGAGTTTCATCAGGGCGTGCCTCCGGCGGTTTCCTGCAGGAACTGCCGCACGATCGGCGCCAGGATGGCCACGATCTGGTCGGCTTCGTCACGGGTGATGATGAGCGGCGGCACCAGGCGGATGACGCTGTCGGCCGTCACGCTGAGCATCAAGCCGGCCTCGGCGGCGCGGCTGAGGATCACGCCACAGGGGCGTGCCAGCTCGATGCCCAGCATCAGGCCGGCACCGCGGATCTCGGTGACACCCGGCAGGCCGCCCAGTTCGCGCTCCAGCGCAGCCTTCAGGTGCGCGCCGACGTCCGCGGCGTTGGCCATCACGCCGTCCTCTTCCATGATGCGCAGCGTCTCGACACCCGCGCGCATGGCCAGCGGGTTGCCGCCGAAGGTGGTGCCGTGGTTGCCTGGCCCCAGCACGTTCATCGCCCGCGGGCCGGTGACCACCGCGCCGATGGGAACACCCGAGCCCAGGCCCTTGGCCAGCGGCATCACGTCAGGCACCACGCCGGCCCACTGGTGGGCAAACCACTTGCCGGTGCGTCCGATGCCGCACTGCACCTCGTCGAGCATCAGCAGCCAGCCCATCTCATCGCACAGGGCCCGCAATTCGCGCAGGTAGTCCCAGCGCGAGGGATTGATGCCACCTTCGCCCTGGATGGTTTCCAGGAAGACGGCGACCACGTTCGGGCGGCGGCGGGCGGTTTCTCGCAGCGCGGCGATGTCGTTCAGCGGCACGCGCACAAAACCTTCGACCAGTGGCTCAAAGCCCTTTTGGACCTTGGCGTTGCCGGTGGCCGACAGCGTGGCGATGCTGCGCCCGTGGAAGGCCTTCTCGTAGACGATGATTTCGGGCCGCTCGATGCCCTTGTCGTGCCCATACTTGCGGGCGATCTTCAGAGCGCACTCGTTGGCTTCCAGGCCGGTGGAGCAGAAGAAGACGCTGTTCAGGCCCGACAGTTCGCACAGCTTGCTGGCCAGCTGCTCCTGCAGCGGCACCTCGTAGTAGTTCGAGCTGTGCATCAGCTTGGCGACCTGGTCCTGCAGGGCGGGCACCAGCTTGGGGTGAGCATGGCCCAAGGTGTTGACCGCGATGCCGCCCAGGCCGTCCAGGTAGCGCTTGCCCTGGGTGTCCCAGACCCAGCAGCCGCGGCCGTGTGACAAGGCCAGCGGCAGTCGGCCATAGGTGTTCATCACGTGCGGCATCGGGCCAGCGCTCGCGGCGGCGGCAGCAGCAACAGCGCGTTCGGCGGGGGCATTCATGGCGGCTCCTTGACGGGCGGGTCAGCGACGGCGGTGACGGTGGGCAGGTGCGGGCAGGTGCTGGCAGGTAGCCTCATGGCGCACCGGTGGTGCGGCGTGAGGCAGGCCGGCGCCAGCCAATGAAAAAGCCGTCAACACCCACCTCGGCGTGTCAACGGCCGAAACCGATTCTAAAGCCCGCTGCCGGCAGGCCGACAACGCGGGAATAGGGTTCGTGCAAGGTCGCCCATGTATGCTGCTGTGCCAACTGAACAAGCACCCGTTGCACGCCCGAGGCCGCGGGTGGGCGAGGCGATGCACGCCGGCACGGGTCCTGCTGGGCAGGAACTCGCTGCGTGGCGCTTGGCCGGCCGCGATGGGCGGTCTCCAGAATCCCGACCGATGATCCCTGCCAAGCCTCGACAAATCTTCATTCAGGGCCTCACGCGCCAAGGCAAGACCTTCCGTCCGAGCGACTGGGCTGAGCGGCTGGCGGGTGCGATGTCCTGCTTTCGGCCCGGTGGTGGCGTGGGCGGCATCAGCGCCGCCATTGGCTATTCGCCGTACTGCTTTCCGCGGGTGATCGACGGCGTGAAGTGCGTGATCGTCAGCGAGGATCTGCGCTCGCTGGAGCCCATGGCCTGGGACTTTGTCCTGAACTTTGCCCGCGACAACGACCTGACCGTGGTGGACGCCTGCCTGTTGCCGGATCCGCCGTCATCGGCGGGCTGAGCCAGGCGCCGCGAGGTGCGGTCATCGGGCTCTGTGGACGGGCCCGATGACCAGACCCAATGCAAAAAGCCCGGTGACCGGGCCTTGTGTCTCTACCCGCCCACACCGTGGGCTGGCGCTGGCTGCCGCGATGCGGCAGCGAATTCAGGCCGCGAGGGCCTTGATCTTGGCGGCCAGGCGGCTCTTGTGACGAGCGGCCTTGTTCTTGTGGAAGAGCCCCTTGTCGGCGATGGAGTCGATGACACTCTGGCCCGACTTGAACAGATCGGCGGCCTTGCCCTTGTCACCTGCCGTCACGGCCTTCTGGATGTTCTTCACGACGGTGCGGAAGTGTGAACGCAGCGAAGAGTTGTGCGCATTCAACTTCACGTCCTGGCGGGCGCGCTTGCGGCCCGAAGCGAGGCGAACGGTCTTCTTCTTGGCTTTGGAGGAGGTGGCCATGGGTACAAAAAGGTGAGAAAGAAGGTGCAGGGTGCGCAGGGGGCGAAAGAAACGGTAGCGCCACTCAACGGAGCATCTGACCGCACACGGTAACCTGCACTCAACAGCAAAGACCGTCGAGTATAGCATGCGCCTGGCGGTCGCCAAGGGGTTACGGCGGCGGCGCGGGCCTGCGGCCTATACTGGCTGGCTGACCGCGTGGTGCCTGCCCATGAGCCTTCTGAAATCGGCGTCGACTGTCTCGCTGTTCACCCTGCTGTCGCGCATCACGGGTCTCGTCCGTGACCAGATCATGGCCGCCAGCTTTGGCGCCACTGCACTGACCGACGCCTTCAACGTGGCGTTTCGCATCCCGAACCTGCTGCGCCGCCTGTTTGCCGAAGGTGCGTTCTCACAGGCCTTTGTGCCCATTCTGGCGGCCACCCGTGAGCAGCGTGGCGATGAAGCCACCCACCAGCTGGTGGATGCGGTGGCCACCGTGCTGTTCTGGGCCTTGCTGGTGACGGTGGCGCTGGGTGTGGTGGGTGCGCCGGTGATTGTCTGGATGATCGCCTCAGGGCTGACCGCCTTCGACGAGGCGGTGTTGATGACACGCATCATGTTCCCCTACATCGCCTGCATGTCGCTGGTGGCGCTGGGTGCCGGCGTGCTGAACACCTGGCGGCGTTTTGCGGTGCCTGCCGCCACCCCGATGTTGCTGAACCTGTCCTGGATTGTGGCGGCCTGGTGGCTGGCGCCGGTCTTCGAGCGGCACGGGGTGCAGCCCATCTACGCGCTGGCCGTGGGTGTGATGGTGGGCGGCATCAGCCAGCTGGCGGTTCAGTTCTGGGCCCTCAGCCGCCTGAAGATGCGGCCACGCCTGGCCTTCAGCCCTGCCGGGGTGGGCCGTGCGGCGCGCGACGAGACCGTTCGCGCGGTCTTGCGCAACATGGCGCCAGCCTTGCTGGGCGTGGGGGTGGCGCAGCTGTCGCTGCTGATCAACACCCAGATTGCGTCGCACCTGGCGGCCGGTTCGGTGTCCTGGCTGACCTATGCCGACCGGTTGATGGAGTTCCCCACGGCCTTGCTGGGTGTGGCGCTGGGCGTGGTGCTGACGCCGCAGCTCTCGGCTGCCCGCGCCCGGGGTGACACCGACGCGTATTCCGGCATGCTGGACTGGGGCCTGCGGCTGACCTTCCTGCTGGCGCTGCCCTGCGCGGCCGCCTTGCTGGTGTTTGCGCAGCCGCTGGTCGCGGTGCTTTTCCACTACGGCAAGTTCACCGACATCGACGTCATGAAGACGTCCTGGGCGGTGATGGGGTGGGGTGTGGGATTGCTGGGCATCATCGCCGTCAAGATCCTGGCCCCCGGCTACTTTGCGCGTCAGGACGTGCGCACGCCGGTCAAGATTGCGGTGGTGGTGCTGGTGTGCACGCAGTTGCTGAACGTGGTGCTGGTACCCTGGCTGGGCCACGCGGCGCTGGCCTTGTCCATCGGGCTCGGCGCGCTGATCAACGCCACCTGGCTGTACCTCGGTCTGCGGCGCCTGGGGGTGTACATCCCCGCGTCGGGTTGGTGGGGCTTGTTGCTGCGCGGTGTGCTGGCCACCGCTGCCTTGGCGGGCTGGCTGGCCTGGGCGGCCAGCGCGCTGGACTGGCTGGGCATGCAGGGACAGCCGCTGGTGCGTGCCGGCTGGATGGCGGCGGTGCTGGGGTCGGCGGCGCTGTTGTACTTCGGGCTGCTCGCCCTCAGTGGCATCAAGCTGCGCCAGTTTGCCCGCCGCAGCCTTTGAACAGCCGGGCCCCGCGCGGGCCTGCAGTCCATGGAGCCGGCGTGGCTGGCGGGGATGCCGGGGCCGACCCCGGCGCGGCAGACCCCGCGCGCCGTACACTCGCCCGATGTCGCCTGTACCTGGCCACCACCCATGAACAGCATGCGCCTTCACGCGCCTTCAGCGCTGGACTACTTCGCCTCGCTGGTGGGTGAAGACGAGGGCTTTGCACTGCTGGAGGCGGCCATCTCCATCGCGCAGGACGAGGAACCTGACCTTGATGTGCAGCAGGTCCTGATGCAGGTGGACACCCTGGCGCTGCGCTTACGCCAGCGCATTCCGGCAGACGCCGCGCCGCTGCAACGGCTGCGGCTGCTGAACCGCTACTTCTTCCAGGAGCTCGGGTTTGGCGGGAACGTGAACAACTACTACGACGTGCGCAACAGCTACGTCCATGAAGTGCTGCAGACGCGTCACGGCATTCCCATCACCCTGGCTCTGCTGTACATGGAACTGGCGCAGCACGCCGGCCTGACCGCCCGCGGCGTGTCCTTCCCCGGTCACTTCCTGGTCAAGTTACGCCTGCCTCGGGGTGAGGTGGTCATCGACCCATTCAACGGCATGTCGCTGTCGCGCGAGGAGCTCGAGGAACGGCTGGGCCCCTACCGCGAGCGGCGCGGTCTGGTCGGTGACTTTGACGTGCCCCTGGGCCTGTTCCTTCAGTCAGCGGCCCCCAGGGACATTCTGGCGCGCGTGCTGCGCAACCTGAAGGAGATTCACCGGTCGGCCGAGGACTTCTCCCGGCTGCTCGATGTTCAGCAGCGGCTGGTAATCCTGCTCCCGCAGGCCTGGGAGGAGCGGCGCGACCGCGGTCTGGTGCTGGCGGAACTGGGTGCTGACGAGCTGGCCGCGCAGGATCTTCAGGCCTACCTGGAGCACTGCGGCAGCGCCGACGATGCACCGGCCCTGGTGCTGCGCCTGGCCGAACTGCGCAAGGGCATCCGGCCCCTGCATTGATCAGCCTTCACCGTCATCACCACGGATGCCTCTGTTTTCCATGCTGACCCCCAGCCAGGCGAGGGCACTGTCCTGGTTGGGGCTTGCCCTGCTGGGCGGCCTGCTGCTGTGGCTGCTGGCACCGGTGCTGACGCCCTTCCTGGTGGGGGCGATCTTGGCCTATGCGCTGCACCCCCTGGTCGAGAAACTCGCCGCCCGGCGTGTGCCGCGGGTGTTGGCCGTGGCGCTGGTGGAGGCGGCGGCCATCGTGGCGGTGCTGGCGCTGCTGCTGCTGATCGTGCCCATCCTGTCGAAGGAACTGCCGCTGCTGAAGGCACAGATTCCCGCACTCGCCGAGAAGCTCAATGCCAGCCTGTCACCCTGGCTGGCGCAGCACGGCATCCATGTGGCCCTGGATGTCGCCAGCATCAAGGCCTTTGTCGTCAAGTACCTGGGGGCCAATCTCGAAGAAGGGCTGGCCACGCTGCTCAGTTCGGCCAAGATCGGCGGCAGCTTCGTGTTGGGGCTGGTGGGCAATGCCGTGCTGATCCCGGTGGTGCTGTTTTACCTGCTGATGGATTGGCCGGCCCTGGTGGAGCGTGTCCAGACCCTGATCCCGCCCCGCCTGCGCGCTGCGGTGCTGGGTTTTCTGGACGAGTGCGACGCGGTGCTGGGCCAGTACCTGCGGGGTCAGCTGCTGGTGATGCTGGTGCTGGCCGTCTACTATGCGGTTGCGTTGGCGCTGGCAGGTTTTGACCTGGCGCTGCCTGTCGGGGTCTTCACCGGCCTGGCCATCTTCATTCCTTACTTGGGTTTTGGCCTGGGCTGCGTGCTGGCGCTGCTGGCCGGCGTGCTGCAGTTTGCCAGCTGGTACGGGGTCGCCGTGGTGGCGGTCATCTACGGCGTTGGCCAGGTGGTCGAGAGCCTGTACCTGACCCCTCGCCTGGTCGGTGAGCGTATCGGCCTGAACCCGCTGGCGGTCATCTTTGCCTTGCTGGCCTTCGGCCATCTGCTGGGTTTTGTCGGCGTCCTGATCGCACTGCCCTTGAGTGCCGTGGCCCTGGTGGCTCTTCAGCGCATCCGCTCAGCCTACCTGTCCAGCAAACTCTACGGTTCATGAGCACAGTCCTCCCCGAACAATCCGGTGATCTTCGCGATCGGCCCGTCCAGGTGCCCCTACCCCTCGTCCCCACACAACGCGGGCGTTTTGAAAGCTTCCTTCCTGGCCCCAACCTGGCCGTGCTGCAGCAGTTGGCCGGGCAGGTTCCCCCGGGCCAGCCGGTGTACCTGTGGGGCGAGCCGGGCTCGGGCAAGACCCATCTGCTGCAGGCCATGGCTGGCGCGGCCGAGGCGCAGGGCCTGGTGGTGCAGTGGTTCGACCCCACCGTGACACAGCCCTGGGAGTTGTCGGCAGGTTGCGGCTTGCTGGTGCTGGACGGCGTGGATGCCTACACACCCGAGCAGCAGCAGCAGGCCTTTGCCCTGTGCATCGAAGCGCAGTCCCAGGCCTGCCCCTGGGCGGCGGCCGGTCATCTGCCGCCCGTGGACCTGCCGTTGCGCGAAGACCTTCGCTCCCGCCTGGCCTGGGGCCAGACACATGCCTTGCAATCACTGGGTGAAGATCAGACGCTGTTTGCCCTGGAACTGGAGGCCGAACGGCGTGGCATCGAGCTGTCGGCCGATGTCAAGCGCTACCTGATCAGCCGCCTGTCCCGGGATCTGTCCAGCCTGATGCAGTTGCTGCAGCGGCTGGACGCGTATTCGCTCTCCCGCGCCAGGCCCGTGACGGTGGCGCTGCTGCGCGACATGCTGGCCACGCCGGCCGCGACCGATGTGGCGGGGGCCTGACGGATGAAACTGGCCCTTTTCGACCTCGACCACACCCTGCTGCCCCTGGACTCCGACCACGCGTTTGGTGAGTTCCTGGTGGCGCACGGATGGGCCGATGCCACCAACTTCAAGGCGCGCAACGATGCCTTCTTTGCCGACTACCTGGCGGGAGCGCTGGACATGGCCGCCTATGTCGACTTCGCGACCTCGGCCTGGCGGAGGCGCCCGGCCGAAGAGCTGCTGGCGTTGCAGGCGCGTTTCATGCGGGAGGTGATTGGCCCGGCCATCCGCCCCAGTGCCCTGGACCTGATCCAGCGGCACCGTGAGCAGGGCCACACCCTGGCGCTGGTGACGGCCACCAACGAATGCGTCACCGGCCCGATCGCCCGCGCCCTGGGGCTGCCGGTGCTCATTGCCACCGCCCTGGAACGCGATGCCAGCGGTGCCGTGACAGGCCGAATCGAGGGCATGGCCAACCTCAAGGAAGGCAAGGTCCACAATGTAGGGCTGTGGCTGGCCCGCCAGGGCAGCCGTTGGGAAGCGGTGGAAGAGAGCTGGTGCTACAGCGATTCCACCAACGATCTGCCGCTGCTGGAGCGTGTCACGCACCCAGTGGCCACCAACCCTGGTGCCGGTCTCGAACGTGTTGCACAGCAACGCGGCTGGCCCATTCTTCATCTGTTTGCATGATCAAGCGCTTCATCAACCGACTGCTGGGCAAGGGCCCGGCCGGCGACGAAACCCCTCCCGCGGCTGCACCGGTGGCGGTGCCCGTGGTGGTGCCGCTACCGGCTGCGCCGGTACTGGGCGTCCGCAAGGAGTACACGCAGGCCGAACACGGCATCAAGGCCGACCTGCTGGACGACAACGCGGTGCGCGTGGTGCGCACGCTGCGCGAGGCGGGTTACGAGGCCTACGTGGTGGGCGGAGCGGTGCGCGACCTCCTCGTTGGGCGCCGTCCCAAGGACTTTGACGTGGCCACCGACGCCACGCCCGAGCAGGTCAAGGGCCTGTTCAGGCGGGCCTTCATCATCGGCCGCCGCTTCCGCATCGTGCACGTGGTCTTTGGCCGCGGCCGCGAGCACGAGGTCATCGAGGTCTCGACTTTCCGTGCGCTGCTGGACGCCGACGCCGCCGAACAGGTGGCCGGCAACGAGAAGACCTCCAAGGCCGCACTGGCCGGCAAGGCCCATGCGGTGGACGCCAGTGGCCGCGTGCTGCGCGACAACGTCTGGGGCCCGCAGGTGGAAGACGCTGCGCGGCGGGATTTCAGCGTCAACGCGATGTACTACGAGCCGCTGACCCAGACGCTGGTTGACTACCACGGCGGCCTGGCCGATGTGCGCGCCAAGGTGCTGCGCATCATCGGCGACCCGCCGTCGCGCTACCGCGAGGACCCTGTCCGTATCCTGCGCGCCGTGCGCTTTGCCGCCAAGCTGGGTTTTCAGCTGGACCCCGACAGCCGCAAGCCGGTCCGCGAGATGGCACCGCTGCTGGCCAACATTCCGGTGTCCAGGCTCTTTGATGAGCTGATCAAGCTGCTGCAGACCGGGCACGCGCTGGCCAGCCTGGAAGAGCTGCAGCGCCAGGGCCTCGGGCGCGGCATCTTCCCTATCCTGGACGCGGCGCTGGCCGACATGACCGAAGGCAGCCCGCGCGAGGCCTTTGTCAAGCTGGCCCTGCGCAACACCGACGAAAGGGTGGCCGAGGGCAAGCCCGTGGCGCCCAGCTTCCTGCTGGCCTGCCTGCTGTGGCACGAGGTGCAGCACCGCTGGCTGGCGGTGCAGGCCCAGGGCGAAAGCCCGTTCCCCGCGCTGCAGCAGGCCATCGATGCCGTCTTCGAGGCGCGTGTGGGCGATATCTCCGGCAGAGGCAAGCTGGCCGCCGATATGCGCGAGATCTGGCAGATGCAGCCGCGCTTCGAGCGTCGCTCGCCGGCGTCGGCCCTCGGTGTGGTGGAACAACCCCGGTTTCGCGCCGGCTACGACTTCCTGCGCCTGCGGGGTGACGTGGGCGAGGTGCCCGCCGAACTGCCCGACTGGTGGGAAGACTTGTCACTCGGCAGCGACGAGGAGCGTGAGGCGATGCTCCAGGACCTGCGTGCCTCGCAGGTACGTCGCGTGCCGGGCCGCTCCAAGGACAAGGCGGCCAAGGATGCGCCGGCTGTGCCTGCGGCATCGCGTTCCGCGGCGGCTGGCGCTTCGGGCGCAGCTTCTGGCGCTGCATCCCGCGCCGAACCTGACGACGGGGCGGCCGTCCAGCTGGAGCTGGACATCGACTTGAGCGATGCGCCGTCGGCCGACGACGGCCCGCCGCGCAAGCGACGCCGCCGGCGGCGCGGTGGACAGCGCGGTGCTGCGGGCGGTGCGGGCGCCGCGGGGAGTGACACGCCCACGTCGGACGGCGCTGGGTCGGGCAGGGCGCCGTCGGACACGTGAAGGCCGATGTGGCCACTGGGGCGCAGGACGTGCCCAGTGCGCGGGCCGCGCCGACACCCCTCGCGTCGGACACCTCACCCGGGGTGCAGCGTCCTCCAGTGCAGGCCCTCATCGGGCTCGGCGCCAACCTGGGTGATGCGCTGCAGACGCTGGCCACGGTGGTCCATGAATTGCACGCGCTGGACCAGTCTCGGGTGCTGGCCGTCTCCAGCGCCTGGCGCAGCGCGCCCGTGGAGGCCACGGGCCCCGATTTCACCAATGCTGTGGTGGTGCTGGCCACCCGACTGGCGCCCCTGGAGCTCCTCGATGCATTGCAGGCGATCGAGCAACGGCACGGGCGGCAGCGGCCTTACCGGAACGCACCCCGCACGCTGGACCTGGACCTGCTGTTCCACGGTGATGCGCGCCTGTCGCATCCGCGGCTGATCCTCCCCCACCCCCGCCTGCACGAGCGGGCCTTTGTGTGCTGTCCGCTGGACGAGGTGGCGCCGGGCTTGCTGAGGGCCTGGTCGCTGGAGGGTGGTGCCGCGCTGCGTCAGGCGCAGGTGTGTGAACGCATCGGGCCTGTCTGCGCGACGCCCGCCTGAGCCCGGCGGCTCAGGCCCCCAGTTGCAGCTCGAAGAATTTCTGGATGCTGAAGGCGATGGTGCTCATCAGCACCGTCGCACCCACCAGCAGCGCCACGATGACGGCCAGCACAGGGCCCCACCGGGTGGTTGTGCCTGGCTGCCCGGGGTTGTGGCGGGCGTCCCAACGCTCGTCGGGCGTCAGCCCATACCAGATGGCAAAGGCCATGCCCTGTGACAGCATCAGGCCGAGGATGGGCAGCAGCGCCCATGCCAGCCGGTCGTCCACGCCCGCCTCGCGAAGGCGCAGCAGGCCCATGTAACCCACGGCCGTGGGCAACCAGTGGGCCCAGCCCAGCACGTCGCCAAAGCCACGCAGGTACAGCCGGTGCAGGCCGAGTGAGCCGCCCAGCACCGCGAGCCAGGCTGCCAGTGTCTTGTGCTTGTACGGCGGGGCCGACGTGTCCTCACTCATGGGGCCACCGGGCGGTCGTGAGGTTCGGTGCTGCCACCCAAGCCCAGTTCGCGCTGCATCAGGACGACGTCGAGCCAGCGGTCAAATTTCCAGCCGGCGTTCTTGAGCATGCCGCAGTGCTCGAAGCCGAGTGCGCGGTGAACGCCGATCGACCCCTCGTTGCCCGAATCGCCAATGACAGCCAGCATCTGTCGTGCGCCCAGCACCTCGCAGCGCGAGATCAGCTCGGCCAGCAGCAGCGTGCCCACGCCCTGCCCGCGCGCGTGTTCGGCGAGGTAGATCGAGTCTTCCAGGCAGAAGCGGTAGGCGCGCCGCGGCCTGAACGCTTGTGCATAGGCGTAACCGATGACCTCGCCGTCCCGATCGGCCACGAGCCAGGGCCAGCCGGCGCCCAGCACGGCGCTGCGGCGCTGGGCCATCTCGTCTTCGTTCGGGGCGTCGAGTTCGAAGGTGCCGGTGCCGTGTGCGACGGCAGCAGCATAGATGGCGGTGATGACCGGGATGTCAGCCTCGGTACTGGGGCGCAGGACTAGCGGCATGGTGCAGGGCCTCGGCGGTTTGCCTTCAGCAGAATTGGCCCACGGACGGGCAACGCCTGACTATAATCGCGGGTTTCGCCGGCGGCTTTGGCCTAAGGCGCGTGGATGCCCATGGATGTGTTGGGCCCGGTGGCAAAACCGGCATGAACAGGTTTTGCAGGTCCGGGCTGGTGCAGGGTGGTCAACGCGTCTGAGCCAGTGCGTATCTACGACGGCGAACAGCGGGCCTGCCGCAACGTGCTTCTGGCACGGGCGGGCTTCTCGGCCAAGGTGCTGCGGCGTCTCCCCCGGCAGCGGCGGCCGAATCCTTCGAATATCAGGTGAACAGACATGGTCGTGATCCGACTGGCTCGTGGTGGCGCCAAGGGGCGTCCCTTCTACAACATCGTCGTGGCCAACAAGGCCGCCCGCCGTGATGGGCGCTTTCTGGAGCGTGTCGGGTTCTACAACCCGATGGCCTCCGGTGCCGAACAACCCCTGCGCGTCGCGATGGACCGCATCAGCTACTGGGCCGGCGTGGGTGCGCAGCTGTCGCCCACCGTGCAGCGCCTCGTCGATCAGGCCAAGAAGGCGGCCTGAGGCCGCTGCCGTGCTTGGCGGGCGGACTGCGGGGTGGATGCGGTGACACCGTCGTCTGACGTCTTTCCGCCGGATGCTGTCGAGGTTGCACGCATCCTGGGTGCCTGGGGCGTCAAGGGCTGGGTCAAGATACAGCCTTATGCCGAAGACCCGCAGGCGCTGTTTTCGTCCAAGCGTTGGTATGTGAAGGCCCCTGAGGGGCCTTTTGTTGTTCCGGGTGCACCGCCGCTGCCGCCGCTGCTGAAGGTCACCCAGGCCAAGGAGCATGGCGATGTCGTTGTCGCAGGCTTCCAGGATGTGCAGAGCCGAGACGCCGCCGAGGCCTTGCGTGGCGCGCGCATCTTTGTTCCTCGCAGCAGCTTTCCCACGGCCAGTGCCGACGAGTTCTACTGGGTCGACCTCATCGGCCTGCAGGTGTTCAATCAGGACAACATCGTGTTGGGCACCGTGGTCGGCCTGCTGGAAACCGGTACCCACTGCGTCCTGCGGGTTGAGGCGCCGACATCCGATGGCCCCACCGGGCCCGCCACCGCGCAGGCGCCCGAGCGGCTGATTCCCTTTGTCGATGCCTATGTGGGCCGGGTGGACCTGGCTGCGCGGCGCATCGAGGTCGAGTGGGCGCTCGATTGGGGGCTGGACCCTTGAGCCTGGGCACCGAGCGCCCCCCAGAGGCGGCGCCATCCGCGGTGTCCCGACGATTTGACGTCGTCACCTTGTTCCCGGAACTCTTCGGGCCGCATTTCACCCACGGCATCACCCGCCGCGCGTACGAGCGCGGCCTGGTTGACGTGCGCCTGTGGCAGTTGCGCGACTTTGCCGACGATGCCTACCGTCGGGTCGACGACCGTCCGTTTGGCGGTGGCCCGGGGATGGTGTTGCTGGCGCAGCCGCTTGAGCGGGCCTTGCAGGCGGTGCTCGACAGCCGCCCCCAGGTGCCTGTGCCGGTGGTGCACTTCACCCCGAGCGGACAGCCGCTGACCCAGGCGCTGGTCGAGCAGTTTGCCCAAGGGCCTGGCGCGGTGCTGCTGTGCGGGCGGTATGAGGCGATCGACCAGCGTGTGATCGACAGCCACGTCACCCACGAGATCAGCCTGGGCGACTTTGTCCTGTCGGGCGGGGAGCTGCCGGCGCTGGCGCTGCTGGACGCCGTGGCACGCCTTCAACCCGAGGTCTTGAGTTCACCCTCGCAGCAGCAGGACAGCTTTTCAGACGGCCTGCTCGAGGGCCCGAGCTACAGCCGCCCCGAGCGCCTGCCCGATGGGCGTGCGGTGCCGGCCGTGCTGCTCAGTGGGCACCACGCCGACATCGCTCGCTGGCGGCGTGAGTGTTCACTGGCACTGACCGCGCGCCGACGGCCCGACCTGCTGCTGGCGGCCAGGGCCTGCGGCCGGCTGTCGGTGGCTGATGAAACCTTCCTGCGCCAGCTCGGCATATAATCGCGGGCTTTGCGGTCCTCTGGCGGGCGGCGGAACTGGCTTTGCCCAGCGCCAACATTCATCAACATCCCTGCGCACGACCGTCGGTACACACCATGAATCTGATCAGCATCCTCGAGCAGGAAGAGATTGCCCGCCTGGGCAAGACCATCCCCCCGTTTGCCCCCGGCGACACCGTGATCGTCAGTGTCAACGTCGTGGAAGGCACCCGCAAGCGTGTCCAGGCCTACGAAGGCGTGGTCATTGCCAAGCGCAACCGTGGCCTGAACTCCAGCTTCATCGTGCGCAAGGTGTCCAGCGGCGAAGGCGTCGAGAGAACCTTCCAGCTGTACAGCCCGCTGATCGCCGGCATCGAAGTCAAGCGCCGCGGTGACGTTCGCCGCGCCAAGCTGTACTTCCTGCGCCAGCGCAGCGGCAAGTCGGCCCGTATCAAGGCCAAGCTCGACTGATCTGAGCCCTGCCATGGCGGTCCCGCGCATCACGCGGCCCCAGGAGGCGCCCGTGGTCGGGGTTGACCACCACCTACCTGCGGTCAGCCCTGATCGGCTCTCGGCCGCCGGTGTGGCCGCGTGTCTACAGACACGGTTGCCCGCGTGGCAGCCCGAATGGCCCGGTGACGGCGGCCGGTTTCCGGGTCGCGAGGCCAAGCCGGCGTCAGTGCTCGTGCCCCTGGTCCAACGGTCCGATGGCCTGCACGTGCTGCTGACCCGCCGCACCGACCACCTCCACGACCACGCTGGGCAGATCAGCTTTCCCGGTGGCCGACAAGATGCCGAGGACGCCAGCGTCATCGACACGGCGCTGCGCGAGGCCCATGAGGAAGTCGGTCTGCGGCGCCAGCATGTCCAGGTGATGGCCTGTCTGCCGCTGTACACCACCGTCACCCACTACCAGGTCACGCCGGTGGTGGCGCTGGTCCAGCCCCCGTTTGAACTGGTCCTGGACAGCTTCGAGGTGGCCGAGGCCTTTGAAGTGCCGTTGCGTTACCTGATGAACCCCGCACACCACCGGCGCCACCGCCTGATGGTGCAGGGCATCGAACGGCAGTTCCTGTCGATGCCCTGGACACGCGACGACGGCCGCGAGTTTTTCATCTGGGGCGCCACGGCGGCCATGCTGCGCAACCTCTATGCCTTGCTGGCCGATGAGAACCCTCCGGCCGCACCGTGAGGCCAGGCCCGCGGCGGAGGCGGTCGTCGGATCAGGCCTCCCGAACTTGACCAGCACGGCGCATCAGGGATGAGGGCCGCTGGCTATCATCGGCAGCCATGAGCTTTTTTGCGGTCCTGTTTGCACTGCTGATCGAACAGCTCAGGCCCATGCCCCACAACAGCTTTGTGCACCGGGCCGTGCATGACTTTGTCGAGGCGGTGGGCCGAAACTTCGATGCCGGCAAGGCCCACCACGCCTGGGTGGTCTGGGCCATCGCGGTGCTGCTGCCGACTTCGCTGGTGGCGCTGCTGTCCGTGGTGGTGGCGCGTTACAGCCTGCCCGCGGCGCTGGTGCTGGATGTGGTCGTGCTCTACCTGACCTTGGGCTTTCGGCAGTTCAGCCACCATTTCACCGGCATCCGCGAGGCGCTGGAGGCCGGCAACGAGGCTGAAGCCCGGCGCCGGCTGGCCGATTGGCAGCGCGTCGAAACCTCTGATCTGCCACGCACCGAGCTGCTGCGCCACGTTATCGAGACATCGCTGCTCGCGGCGCATCGCCACGTCTTTGGGGTGTTCTTCTGGTTTGTCCTGCTGTCGGCCCTGGGCTTGGGCCCAGCCGGTGCTGTCCTCTACCGGATGGCTGAGTATGTGGCGCGGCATTGGTCGCGTCTTCGGCCTGGTCTCGATGCACCGTTGAACCCGGGTTTGCGCGCGCGTGTGCTGCAGGCGTTCAACGTGCTGGACCACATTCCCGCCAGGCTCACGGCCTTCGGCTTTGCGGTGGTCGGCAATTTTGAGGAAGCCATCAATTGCTGGCGGCGCAATGCGCGCCTGTGGGCGCAGGTCAACGACGGCGTGATCCTCTCCGCTGCGGCCGGCGCTGTGGGCGTTGCGCTGGGCGGGCGTGCGGCGCCGGCACAGGGCGCCGACCTCTCCGCAGACCACGGGGGCGCGTCGACCACTGGCTCGCCCGCGCAGCTGGGCCACCTGCAGAGCATGGTGGGCCTGGTGTGGCGCTCGGTGATTCTGTGGATGCTGTTGCTGGCACTGCTCACATTGGCCTCGGTGGTGGGCTGAGGGTAGGCGCAGCGTGGCATCCGGAACACCACCCGACGATCTCCCGCTCGAGGCGCGTCCAGGCCCGCGGCCGCGGCGCCGCTCGCGTCGGCGCCCCAATCCCTGGGTCGACCGCCTGCTGTGGGCCGGTGGGGCCTTGTGTGCGCTGTTGTTTGCGCTGGGTCTGTACGGCCAGCAGCGTGTGGTGGCCCGCATGGCTGACGAGGTGGCGCAGTTGCGCCAGCAGCAGGCCGTGCCGGCGGCTGCGGCCCTGGCCAGCGCATCGGCTGCCCAGCCGGCTCGCCCCGGCCAGGCGTCCAGCACTGCGCCCGTCAGCATGGCGCCTCGGCCCACGGCCACTTTGGCCCCCAGCGCATTGAAGGCCTTGCAGACACCCTGCCAGGACGTGGTGCCCGCACTGGCCCAGTACCAGCGGCAGTTTCTGGCGCCTATGCACTACTGGGGTGTGCACGCCCTGCGCGACCTCCCCGCCCAGCGAGTGACCTACCTCTTTGCCGGGCCTGATGCGGCGACGGCCGTCAGCGTCTTCCCCCGTGCGCAGCACCTCGTGCTGGTGGCCAACCAGACCCTGGAACCGGCCGGTGCGCCATCACCCGCGGCGTCTGTGCTGGCGTCGGAATGCCAGATCTGGCGCTTCTTTGCCCGCATGGGCTACTTCAGGACGCATGACCTGGATGGCCGCGGTGGGCAGCGGCCCCGTGTTGCTGCGCTGCTGATGCAGGGGCTGGAACTGGCCGACCTGCGCGTAAGCGCCGCCGAATACCTCAGCCTCGATGCGCAGGGCGACATCTCGCCGGCGCTGCTGCCAGAGGGCCAGAGGCCCTTTGGCATCCGTTTCCACGCCAGCCGGCCCGATGGCAGCCGCGTGGCGGTCGATTACGTGACGATCGATCTCTCCGACGCCGCCCTGCGTCGCAACGAGGCCCAGGCAGCTGCGCTGAAGCAGCTCCTGACGTCGACCGTGCTGATGAAGGCTGCGTCTCACCTGCCGCAGGAGCCGAGTTTCAGCCTGGTGGCGGGCTGGACGGCGCAACGTGCGCCGGCAGTGGTCCAGGACGAAACCGGCCTGTCGGTGCAAGACCTGCGTGCCCACTTCAACCTGCGCTACTACGGCCAGTTCACGCAGGCGCACACGCTGTGGCAGGGCAAGGCCAGCGCGCAGGCCCTGAAGACCGATGTGGCCGCCTCGGAGGTTGAACCGCTGCTGTTTACCTTCGGCTACGAGAAGCCTGCGGGCTCACTGGTGGTGGTCGGACGCCGGCTGGGTGGCGGGGCCGGCCCGGCGACGCCTTCCTTGGCGGTTCACCAGCGCTGAGTGCTCAGCTCGTCGAAGAGTTCGACATAGATGCGCCAGCGGTTGGCGTCGATGTCGCCACGCTCCATGGCAGCGCGCACACCACAGCCCGGCTCCTGCCGGTGGGTGCAGTTGTAGAAGCGGCAGTGGCCCAACTGGGCGCGAAGATCCGGCATCAGGCTGGCCAGGTCGGTGGCGGCCACGTGGTGCAGCCCGAATGCCTGGAAGCCCGGTGAATCGATCAGTGCACCGTCCTGCACCTGCTCGCCCAGCGCGTACCAGGTGGTGGTGGTAGTGGTGTGGCGCCCGGTGTTGAGCGCAGTCGAGATGTCGCCTACTTGGGCGTCGGCGCGCGGCACGAAGCGGTTGATCAGCGTGCTCTTGCCCATGCCGCTGGGCCCCATCACCAAGGTGGTACGGCCAAGCAGTGCCGGGCCCAGCTCGGCCAGGGCGTCGTCGGGCCGCGCCTTCAGCGCAAACTCCCGCACCGGAACCCCCATGGCTCGGTAGGGCGCCAGCCGTTCGCGGGTGGCTGCAGCACCGGGAAGGTCGATCTTGTTCAACCCGATCCAGGCCGGGACACCGGCGCTCTCCGCCGCGATGAGTGCACGCGTGAGCTGCACTTCACTGAAGGGTGGTTCAACGGCGACCAGCACCAAGATGGCGTCCAGGTTGGCCGCGAAGGACTTGGTGCGGAACTCGTCCTGCCGGAAGAGCAGGTTGCGCCGGGGTTCGATCGCCTCGATGACCCCTTCGTCGCCACTGGGGGCCCAGCGCACGATGTCGCCGACCACGGCCTCGGTCTTCTTGCCCCGGGCGTGACAGCGCATGCGCTGCCCTTCGGTGGTCAACACCACCATGTGGCGGCCGTGCGCGGCCACCACGCGGCCCGTGGGCAAACCGGCGCCCCGGCTCACGCCTGGTGTCTCATGTGGCCGCCGACGGAAGGGGCAACGCAGCCAGGCGCTCCGTGGCCGGCGGGTGGGAATAGTAGAACCGGACAAACAGAGGGTCCGGTGTGAGCGTGGCGGCGTTGTCCTCGTGCAGCTTCAGCAGGGCCTGGGCGAGGTCAGCGCCGGAGGCCTGTTGGCAGGCATAGGCGTCGGCCTCGAACTCATGCCGGCGCGACACCTGTGCCATCAGCGGCGTGATGAAGAACGTGAAGGGCGGAACGGCCAGCAGGAACAGCAGCAGCGCCAGCGCGTGGTTGGGTGTACCCATGTTGGGCTGCACACCCAGGCCTGTGTAGAAGCCGCTTTGCCCGCTGAGCCAGCCCAGCAGCGCGAGGCCGCCGAGGCTCATCAGGAAGATCGAGACGATGCGCTTGAGGACATGGCGGTGCTTGAAATGGCCCAGCTCATGCGCGAGCACGGCTTCGACCTCGCCCGGCGTCAGACGGGACAGCAAGGTGTCGTAGAAGACCACCCGCTTGGCCGCGCCCAGCCCAGTGAAGTAGGCATTGGCGTGCGCCGAGCGGCGGCTGCCGTCCATCACGAACAGGCCCTTGGCGGCAAAGCCACAGCGGGTCATCAGCGTCTGGACCCGGGCACGCAGCGATTCATCGTCCAGGGGCTGGAAGCGGTTAAACAAGGGGGCGATCACCGTCGGGTAGATCACCAGCAGCAGCAGGTTGAAGCCCATCCAGACGCCCCACGCCCACAGCCACCACAGGCTGCCGGCGGCCCCCATGAGCCAGAGAATGAGGGCCAGCAAGGGTGCACCAATGACCACCCCGACCGCCAGACCCTTGAGCATGTCGGCCAACCACAGCGCGGGTGTCATGCGGTTGAAGCCGTGATGCTGCTCGATGCGGAAGGTCCGCCAGGCATCAAAGGGTAGGTCAAGCAGGCTGCTGATCAGCAGGAACGCCCCCACCAGTGCCATCTGGTAGGCCATGGAACCCCAACGGGGTTGCGCCCACTCGAGCACCCATGCGTTCAAGGTATCCAGGCCACCCAGCAAGGTCCAGCCCATCAGGAAGGCGGCCGAGACGGCCATCTGAACCATGCCGAAGCGCCCCTTGGCCAGGGTGTAATCCGCGGCCTTCTGGTGGGCACTCAGCGACACGTTGCCGGCGAAGGCGGGCGGCACACGCCCGCGGTGGGTGGCCACGTGCCGCATCTGCCGTGTCACCAACCACAGCTGGACGCCCAGCCACAACAGAACGGCCACGCCGAAGATCAGGGAGAGGGTGAGGGCACTCATGGGGTACGAAGTGTAGGCCGGCGGGCACAATCCACGTCCAAGGCCTGCGGGCGTGGCGGAGCGTCAGCCGTGGGTGGCTGAACCACGCCGCTCACAGAGGGCGGTTTCCACAAGGCGGTACCTGATGTCTTCACCCGAGCTGGCACGCAGTGCTGACAACCTGATCTGGATCGATCTGGAAATGACCGGCCTGCTGCCAGACAGTGACCGCATCATCGAGATTGCGGTGGTGGTGACCGATGCCCAGGTGACCCAACGCATGGAGGGTCCGGTGCTGGCGATCCATCAGACCGATACCGTGCTGAATGGCATGGACGCGTGGAACCAGGGGACCCATGGCCGCAGCGGCCTGATCGACCGCGTCAAGGCCAGCACCGTCGACGAAGCCGAGGCGCAGCGCCTGGTGATCGCGTTCCTGGAGCGGTATGTTCCCAAGGGCAAGAGCCCCATGTGCGGCAACAGCATCTGCCAGGACCGCCGCTTTCTCGCGCGCACCATGCCCGAGCTGGAGGCTTTCTTCCACTACCGCAACCTGGACGTCAGCACGCTCAAGGAGCTTGCGCGCCGCTGGAAGCCGGCCGCGCTGGAGGGGCTGAAGAAGAACCAGGCCCATACCGCTTTGGCCGATGTACACGAGTCCATCGACGAATTGCTGCACTACCGGCAGCAGCTGATGAACTGCCCGTGATGGCCATCACGCCGCGTTTCTGAGCCTGGCTTCAACCTGGGCCTTGCAAGCCGATACCGGATCGGGAGCTGCTGACTGTCAGCGGCCAATTTGCAAGGAACCACTCTCATGCCCAGTCCCGCTGAATTGGCATCCAACGCTGTGATGCTTGGCCTGATGTTTGCTGGCGTGCGCTACTTGCGCAACACGCAGCCTGACCCGAACCCGGCCATCGAAGCCCGAGAAGCTGCCGTGGAGGCTGCCAAGCTCGCAGCTCCCGCAGTGGCTTGTGCGAGCGCTGATGAGCAGTCCGCCGACGCAGATGTCGAGCGCCGCGAACAGTCCCTGCCGTTCATCGGCGCCGACCGCCGCATCAGCCAGCTGGCGGAAGACGCGGCCGCATGGCGCCGATCGGCCTGACCGTCACGCTTGGCTCAGGGCTGCTGGGGCGCGTCCAGCATCATCATAGGGTCCTCGGTGTTCTTCTCTGACTCACTTGCGTCCATCGAGTCACTGCCCGGGGACGCACCAGGCTTGAGCACGATCACACCGTACCAGCCCAGCCCCTTGTAGGTTTCGTAGCCGGGGGTCCGGGCAAAGCCGATCAGGGTGCCGTCTTCCTGGGTGATGGACCCCAACGTTTTGCCGCGCCGCTTCAGTTCGAGCGTTTCCTCCAGGATGCCTTCGCCATCGCTGGAGGCGATGACCCGGTGGCGGGCGTCCAGCAGCAGAGCGCGCGCTCGAGGCTTTTCGTCCTCGTCGAATTTCACGGCGTCGATGACGGCCTTGGACTGTGTCTGCCAGTCGAAGAAGATGGCCAGCACGCCCAGCACTTCGCCATTGACCGCACCGTCGCGGCGGATGGCGGTGCTGTAGGTGGCCACCTGGGATTCGTCCAGCCATGGGTTGGTCTCGATGTCGGTGGCCACAAAGGACTGGCCGTCCCGGGTGTGCATGGCACGGTCGAACCAGGGCTGCCCGCGGACGTTGGCGCCCGGCGCCCGGTGGTAGCGGTCAGGCCTGCCGGTGGAGACCACGCGCCCCTGCGCATCGATGACCCACAAGTCCAGGTAGACGGTGTAGCTGTCCAGGATGACACCCAGCCTGTTGGACGCATGCCGTGATGTCTGTGGCGAGGTGTCCTGCAGCGCATCCACCACTGCGCCATCGGTGGCCCACCAGCGGACGTCACACGAACGTTCGTAGAGGTTGCGGTCGATGATGTCGATCATGTTGAGCGACAGATCCGCCAGGCGGCGGCCTTGCTGCTCCTGCAGCCGGGCCAGCACCAGGTCGCCGAGCGACATCAAGTGCTTGATCTGCGCAGACAGATCGGCAGAGAGCTCGCGCGAGAGCTGGTTGATCTGTCCGGATACCTGCTTGACCTCCCTGGCGACCACGCCAAAGCCATCGCCGGCGGCGCCCGCTCTGGAGGCTTCGATCAGCGCATTCAGCGCCAGGTAGGAGGTCGCGCGGTTGATCCGCTGGATCTGCGCTATCTTCTGCGCCGCGATCTGCCCGATGCGGTGGGAAGCTTCGATGATGTGGTGTGGGTGGGCCATGGGGGGCTGTCAGGAAAAGGTCAGCACATGCCAAAGGTTATCGGCGAGCCCTGGCCGATAAGGCGGTGAAAAGCGGGTGAATTGGCGGCAAGTGCACCAGGGAGGACACCGTCATTGGGTGATGGCTGATGCGGGAAACCCCGAATCCGACTACACTACGACTTGTCGCTGCGGTTTCTTGACCACGTTGTGGTGTTGAAGTCCCGCTCGATCCGTTCATCCCCTCTGACCTTTCCCAGCGCGCCATTCCCTGGCGAGTCGTGCGCTGCGGCCCGTGCAGCCCTCTGTGGCTTCTTTCCGGTGCGGTCGGCGGCGATGCCGTCGCCTTGACTGTTTCCGATGCTGTGCCGTGCCGTGCCATGGGGTTTGCCTGCTGAGCCCTCCGCGACGTTCACGCCCCGCGCCTGACGCGATCTCCCGGTGACTTGACTGCGAAGCCTGGTCGGTGCCTTGATGCACCCGATGGCCTCTGGCTGACCTTGGGTCTTCAGCCCCGCCCTGCGTGGCTGGGCCTGGCCCTTGGCAGCCGCATGACCTTGAAAGTTGACGATGAGTTTTGACGCACTGAACCTGCACGAGAACCTGATTTCCGCCGTGCGCGATGCCGGCTATGCAGAAGCCACCGAAGTCCAGCAGCGGGCCATCCCGCCGGCCCTGGAAGGCCGCGACCTGATGGTGTCGTCCAGCACCGGCAGTGGCAAGACGGCCAGCTTTGTGCTGCCCGCCTTGACCCGCGTGCTGGCCGCACGGAATGACCCTGAAAAGCGTCGCCCCAAGGGCGCGCCGAGCGGCCCGCGGGTGCTGGTGCTGGTGCCCACGCGTGAACTGGCCATCCAGGTCAGCAAGGCGGCCATGGGTTATGGCCGCCACGTGCGTGGCCTGCGGGTGGCCACGGTGGTGGGCGGTGTGCCGTATGGCCTGCAGCTGCGCCAGCTGGCTGGGCCGCTGGACATCCTGATTGCCACGCCGGGCCGCCTGATGGACCACATGCAGTCCGGCAAGGCGGTGCTCGACAGCGTCGAGATGCTGGTGCTCGACGAAGCCGACCGCATGCTCGACATGGGCTTCATCGACGACATCAACTACATCGCGCAGGCCCTGCCCGACAGCCGCCAGACGGTGATGTACAGCGCCACCTTTGGTGGCCATGTCGGCCGCCTTGCGCAAGACCTGCTGAGCAACCCGCAGCGTGTCGATGTGGCTTCACACACTCAGGCCCATGCCGACATCGAACAGCGCCTGCACTGGGCCGACGACCTGCAGCACAAGCAGGCCCTGCTGGACCACCTGCTGACCGAGCGCGACATGGAACAGGCGGTGGTCTTCACCAGCACCCAGCGTGACGCCGACTGGCTGGCCGACCGTCTGGCCGACATGGGCCACGCCGTGGCCGCGCTGCACGGCGGCATGCCGCAAGGCCGCCGCAACCGCGTGCTGCAGGGCCTGCGCCAGCAGCAGCTGCGTGTGCTGGTGGCTACCGACGTGGCTGCCCGTGGCATCGACGTGCCCACCATCAGCCATGTCATCAACTACGGCTTGCCGATGAAGGCCGAAGATTACGTGCACCGCATCGGCCGCACCGGCCGTGCCGGCCGCTCGGGCGTGGCCGTGACGCTGGCCGAGCGCCGCGATTCGGGCATGATCCAGCGCATCCAGCGTTTCACCACGCAGCGCATTCCGGTGGTCGTGATCGCTGGCCTGGAACCCAAGCGGGTCGAGCCGGTGGAGAAGAAGTTCAAGCCTATGCCGGGCCAACGCCCCGCCCGTGCTGAGCGCGGCGACGGCGCACCGCGCAAGACCTGGGGTGGCGCGGGTGCCAAGCAGGCGGCTCAGCCGCCCAGCTGGGCCGACAAGCCGGCCCATGGCCATGGTGGCGGGCATACCGGCCACGCCCACAAGGCAGGCCCGAAGCCCGCCCACAAGACCCCGTTCAAGCCCGGCGCCGGCCCGGCCCGGGCGGGTGACGCCCGCGGCCCGCGCCGCGAGCGCCGTTCAAGCCCCTTCTGAGGCTTGATACGGGCCGCCTGAGACGCCAGCCTCAGGCGCGCAGCAGTTCGACTTCGAACTTCAGCGTGGCGTTGGGCGGAATCACCCGCCCGGCACCACGCGCACCATAGCCCAGCTGCGGCGGGATGATCAGCACACGAGTGCCACCTTCCTGCATGCCTTGCACACCTTCGTCCCAGCCGCCGATGACTTCGCCGCCGCCCAGGCGGAAGGCAAAGGGCATGCCGCGGTCCTTGCTGGAATCAAACTTGTTGCCCTGGACCCCGTCCTGCCACAGCCAGCCGGTGTAGTGGACCTGGACGCGCTGGCCAGCCACGGCCGTCTTGCCGGTGCCGACAACGGTGTCTTCGTATTGCAGGCCGCTGGGGTTGGTGGTCATGCTCATGGTGCTGTCCGGCGTTACGGTGTGTTGACGATGCCCGGCATTGTCGGCCATCGCGTGCGCCATTGGCCGACCGCGCCGGGCAGCCAGTCGGCCGGTGTCTGGGCACCGGCCATCGTGGAGGAGGTGTCACGGTCGACCTCGAGCCCGAGCACGCGGGCCGCACCCTTCAGCGCCTCAAGGGCTGCCTGCGGAGTGTCGGTGCACACCGGGGTGGCGCCGGTCTGCTTCGAGAGCTTCTGGCCGTCGGCAGCGAGCACCAGCGGGGTGTGCAGGTAGGCAGGTGTGGGCAGCGCCAGGCCGCGCTGCAGCAGCACCTGCCGGGCCGTGTTGTCGGCCAGATCTTCGCCGCGCACCACGTGGGTCACGCCCTGTGCCGCGTCGTCCACCACCACAGCCAGCTGATACGCCCACAAGCCGTCGGCGCGCTTCAGCACAAAGTCACCCACCGCCCGGGCGACGTCCTGCTGCTGGGCGCCCAGCCGCCGGTCGCTCCAGTGGATGGCCTGCCCCGTCTGGCCCGGTGATGCGTCCCCATCGCTGCGCAGCCGCCAGGCCCGGGCTGGCTTGCCTTGCAGGCCCTGCCGGCAGGTGCCGGGGTACACCCGTTCGGTGGAGCGCTGCGTGGGCTCGCCCCGTGCTGCCAGGGCCTTGGCGATGCCCTGCCGGGTGCAGCCGCAGGGGTAGGCCTGGCCCTGCTCGACCAGCTTCGCCAATGCCGCCTCGTAGTGCGCGCTGCGCTGCGATTGCCACCAGGGCGTCTTGTCGGGCCACAGGCCCAGCTGGCCCAGCTGCGTGAGGATGCCCTGCGCGGCACCCGGCACACAGCGCAGCGTGTCGATGTCCTCGATGCGCACCAGCCATTGGCCACCAGCGGCACGGGCATCCAGCCAGCTGGCCAGCGCGGCCACCACCGACCCCGCATGCAGCAAGCCGGTGGGTGAGGGTGCAAAACGCCCGACGTAGGCCGCCGCCATGGGTGTCAGCGCCCGGGCGTCGCGCCGGCGTGTCGGTCCAGCAGGGCCTGGCGCGTGGCGGGGCTGGCGAGCTGGTCCAGCCACCATTGCAGCGCCTTGCCTTGGCCCAGCGGGCCACGGTCGGCGCGCCAGGCGTAGAACATGGGTGCGCTGAAGCCGCCGTTGGCCATCTCCAGCGCCACCAGGTGCCCGGCGGCCAGGTGCGGGCGGGCGTGGGGCTCGGGCACCCAGCCGCTGCCCAGGCCGCGCAGCAGGGCGTCCAGCTTGTGCCGCATCGTCGACACCGTGAGCACGTCCTGGCCCGGCAACAGGTTGAAGGTCATCGGGGCCAGGCGCTGTGCGGTATCGGCCACGGCCACGGCGCGGTGCTTGACCAGCTGGTCATGCGTCAGGGGTGGGGGCAGCTTGGCCAGCGGGTGGTGTGGCGCCACGCAAAAGACAAACGGCAGTTCACCCAGTGGCAGCTGCTCGATGTTGCCCGGGTTGGCGTGTGTGCCCGGAATGCCGATGGCGATGTCGGCCTGGCCGGAGACCAGCGCCTCCCAGGTGCCGCTGAGCACCTCGGTGCGCACCCTCAGGCGTGTGGCGTGCCGCAGCTCAGCCTGTTCACCGGTGCACAGCCCGCAGAAGGCCTCGACCAGCTCGAATACCGTGGTGGACGACAGCGCGTCGTCGACCGAGACCGACAGCATTGCCTCCCAGCCGCTGGCCACGCGCTGCACGCGATTGGCCACCGCGTCCATCTCCTGCAGCAAGCGCCGGCCTTCGTGCAGCAGTTCGTTGCCGGCCGCGGTGAGCTGGGCCTGGCGTGAGCTGCGGTGAAACAGCAGGACATCCAGCGCTTCTTCGAGCTGGCGCACGCTGTAGGTCAAGGCCGAGGGTACCTTGCCGAGTTCGCGGGCGGCGGCGGCAAAACTGCCCGTGCGCGCGATGGTGTCCATCATCGCGAGGGCTTCGGGGGTCAGGACATTGCGTCGTTGCGGCATCGGGGTGGGCCCGTGAGGCCGGGCAGCGGGTGCGAACTTGGCATTGTCTTCAATTGCTTTGAATGGCGCCAACAAGCCCACCGGCACCCAGGCTGTCCAACCGGGCGCAACATGACGGCACGGCAGCGATGCCAGAGACGACCTCCTCGACACCCTCGGAGCCCCACCATGATCACCCTACGCAACGCACAGGACCGCGGCCATGCCGACCATGGCTGGCTGGACAGCTGGCACAGCTTTTCCTTTGCCGATTACCACGACCCGCGCCACATGGGCGTGGGCAACCTGCGGGTCATCAACGAAGACCGCATCGCCCCGGGCACCGGCTTTGGCACCCATGGCCACCGCGACATGGAAATCATCAGTTACGTGCTGGAGGGTGCGCTGGCCCACCAGGACAGCATGGGCAACAACGCCCGCATCGTGCCCGGCGAGGTGCAGCGCATGAGTGCCGGCACCGGTGTGCGCCACAGCGAATACAACCATGCCAAGGACCAGACCACCCACTTCCTGCAGATCTGGATCCTGCCGGACGAGGCCGGTGGCGCGCCGGGCTACGAGCAGAAGACCTTCAGCGAGGCCACCAAGCGCGGCCGCCTGCAGCTGGTGGCCTCGCGTGACGGCGCAGAAGGCTCGGTCAGCCTGCGGGCTGACGCCCGGATCTACGCCGGCCTGTTTCACGGTGAGGAACGCGCGACCTTGGCGGCCGACGCGGCACGTCCACAGTACGTGCACGTGGTCCGCGGTTCGCTGCGCGTGAATGGCCAGGCATTGGCGGCCGGTGACGCCGCCACGCTGCTGGGCGAGCCCCAGGTGGTGCTGGATGGCGGGCAGGACGCCGAAGTGCTGGTGTTTGACCTGGCCGCCTGACTTAGGCAAAGCTGTCGGCCATCAACGCCTTGAACCACTTGCCCATGTCGTCGAAGTTGTCGCCATTCCAGCCGGTGGACGCTCCCGAGGCGTCGGCCACCGCCTTCATGGCGGCCGTGGCAGGGTCGTACTGGAACATCGCGTGCAGCCAGCTGGCCTGCTTCATCGTGATGGTGGAGTAGCAGGCGGAGTTGGTCACGGGTGCCGGGTCCGGCTGGCCACCGGCAAAGATCCGGCTCAAGGCATCGGCGCAGACCTTGGCTTCCTGGTTGGCAATGTGGCCGGCCTTGGGCATGGTGGTGGCGCTCGCGTCGCCGATGATGTGCACCCGGGGCGCCACTGTGCTGGCGTAGTCCAGCACATTGACCTTGGCAAACCGGCCCGTGGCATCGTTGACCAGGCCGGTCTGGGCCACCAGCGCCGGCGCGCGTTGCGTCGGGATCAGGTTGATCGCATGGCCGCTGAAGCGGGTGCCATCGGCCAGGAAGACGCTGCGCGTGGCCATGTCGACATGGTCCACCGCGGCCAGGTTGTGGTACTCGATGACGCTGCCGTGCAGGCCCAGGAAGGCGCTGCTGAAGTTGTCGCGCTCGGTCACGAAGTCCGGGTTGGCGTCCAGCACGATGAGCTTGGCGCGTGGCTTGCGCAGCGTCATCCAGTCGGCCACCAGACAGGCGCGTTCATAGGGCCCGGGGGGGCAGCGGTAAGGCGCTTTCGGGATGGTCAGGATGGCGGTGCCACCAGTCGGCATGGCGGCCAGCTGCCTGGCCAGCACCGAGGTGGATTCACCCGCCTTCCAGGCATGGGGCATGGCCAGCGGGTCGCTCAGGCCGGGAATGGTGTCGAACTCGATCCCGGGGGCCAGCACGATGCGGTCGGCCGTCAGCACCTTGCCGCTGGCCAGCGTGACCCGTGCATTCACTGGGTCGATCGCCACCACGTCACCGAATTCGGTCTTGATGCCGTACTTCGTGCGCAAGGTGTCGTAGCGGAACTGCAGGCTGCCCATCGTGCGCTGGCCCGTCAGCACCAGGCTGCTCATGATGCAGGAGGTATAGACAGGTGCCCGCTCGACCAGCGTCACCTCGATGCCATTGCCCCACAGGCGCAGATACTTGGCCACCGTGGCGCCAGCCATGCCGCCGCCGATGACGATCACCCGGGCATTCACGGCAGCGCCTTGTGCCGCCACGGACTCGTCCAGGGTCGCCTTGAATTCGGCCTCGGCCTCGGTCTTGTCGGAGAGGGCGCTGGCGGTGTCTGCCACCGCCTCCTCCTGGCCGCCGCCGCAGGCGGTCAAGCCCAGGCCCGCCAGGCCGGACAGGCTCAGGGCCGCCGAGGAACGCTTCAGGAACAGTCGTCGATCAATCATGGTGCGCTCCTCAGCGTTGCTTGGACAGGTAGCCGGCGATGGCCAGCAGCTGCGCATCGGTGTAGCCCATGGCGTGTTTGGCCATGATGCCGCCCTTGTCTTCCCGGCCCGCGCGCATCTCGATCAGCTCTTCATAGATCTCGCGCGACGGCTTGCCAGCCAGCTTGTCGAAGCCCGGCCCCTTGCCGTTGGTGCCATGGCACTGGAAGCAGTTGGAGGCCAGCAGCCGCCCGGCCGGGGGCTGGCTCTGGGCCCAGGCGGGGGCACTGCCCAGCGCCAGGGCGGCGCACAGGCAGAGCGCGCGTGTCAGGGGGTGAAGAGGCATGGTGGTGTTCCTTTGGTTGGCAGACGGAGAGCCCTAAGCCCATGGGCAAAGTATGGTCTCTATCGGTCTTCAGGAACTTCATATTTGCAACCGCTGATGTTTCCGAGCGCGTTGCTGGCGTCTCTTGGACTGCCAACCCGCCCAGCGCCGGGCGGGGCCGGCGTGGGTCAGCGCAGGCCCAGAAAGTCTTTGACCGGCGCCACGCTGGCCGCCGGGTCTTCTTCCTGGGGTACGTGCCCCAGGCCGGGCAGCACCACCAGCTGGCTGACCATGATGGCCTGCTGGAACACCGTCGCCGTGGACAGTGGGATCAGCCGGTCTTTCTCGCCCCACAGGATCAGCGTTGGCTGGGTGACCTTGCTGATCAGCTCCGGCTGCAGGTCTTCCTGCAGCACGCGGATGCGCTCACCCATCGCACGCCGGTTGCCTTCGCGCAGGGTGATGTCGAAATAGCGGTCGACCAGCTCGTCGGTGACCTTGGTCTTGTCACCAAACACGCTCTCCACCGTGGCCCTGACCATGGGCCGGGGCAGCAGGTATTCACCCAGCCGGTTGACACCCGGTACCAGGGCCAGCGCGAAGCCGGGGGGGATGGAATCGGGCACGAAGCGTGGGCCGGAAGCATCGACCAGGATCAGCTTGTTCACCCGCTGGGGTGCCAGCACGGCCGTTCGCCAGGCCACTTCACCGCCCAGCGAGTTGCCCCCGATCACGACCTGCTGGAGCTTCAGGTGGTCCAGCAGGTCCACCACAAAGCGCGCGTAGTTGTCGCCACGGTAGCCGGCCGTGGCGTAGCTGCCCGTGAAGGGGCCCGTCAGGCCGAAACCGGGAAGGTCAAAGGTGATGACACGGCGCTGGCCCTTCAGGGATTGCACCCAGCCTTCCCAGGTATGAAGGCTGGCCCCGGTGCCATGGACGAGCACGATGGGCAGCGGGTCGTTACGGGGCCCGACATCGCGCAGGTGGACAAGCTGTTCGCGCACCTGGATGAATTCGCTGGGCGGTTGCGCCCAGCGCGGGACCAGCGTCTCGACGGGCCGGTCGTCGTAACGGGTCAGCCCCACGGTCAGTGCCGTGAGAATGAGCAGGATGCCAACGGCTTTGCGGATCAGGCTGGACACAGTGCGCTGATTGTGACCGAGCACCGATGCTGCGGTGCGCTCTCACACCGGCGGTGGTGGGCCTGAGCGCTGGACGATCTGGGCGGGACCCTTGTCACCCAGGCGCCAGGCCAGCAGGCGCAGCCCTCCCACCAGCAGCGCCGCGGCGACCCACGGCAGATGCGCGTCATCGCCGGCCTTGGCCTGCAGCACCAGGTGAGCCACAGCCAGCAGGCCTGCGGCATAGGCCAGCCGGTGCAGCCGTTGCCAGTTTTTTTTCAGCGCCCGGATGGCCCTTTGGTTCGATGTCAGCGCCAGCGGCAGCATGGCCGTCCAGGCCATGATGCCGATCATCAGGTAGGTCTTCTCGCCGACCTCCATCCACAACGCTGCCCAACTGCCGGCGTCCAGGATGGCGTACAGCAGCAGGTGAGCGCTGGCGTAGGCGAAGGCCCACAGGCCCATGGCGCGCCGGTGCCGGATCAGGCCATTCCAGTCGGCCATGCGGTGCGGTGTTGGGTTCAGCAGGTGCGGTCGCACAGCTTGCAGTCGCAAGATCTGGCGATGAAATTGCCGCAGGAAGCCGTCGGCGCATGTGATGTCGTATCTCCGCGACTGGTCTCTCACCCCCAGCTCCCAGTGGCCGTGTGACAGATGTCGATCGGGCGCGGCGCAATCCGTACGGCCACGCAAGTGAACCTAGCGCTTTCGTGACTCTGGCTCGCGCAGGAGGTGCAGCTGGCCAGCTGCGACCGCGAGGAGTGGTCAACAAGGGTGCGCAGGACGGCAGCGGGCAAATCCGCGGCGATGCGGCGATGCGGCGAGGATCCCGTTTGGCGGTGCCTTCACGGTCAATTCCTGAGCAGCGCAAATGACCCCACATGGACTGAGAAAGTCGCTGGCACGCTACTCGTTCAGTCGAGACGGCGACTCCGACTTCGGTGCGAGCGGGCACCGTAACGCCAACCCGACGCAGCGCCTCGATCTGTAATCAGCCAATGACTTCCGGTCAGGTCTGCGTTCATCACCTTGTGTTGACGCTGCTGCCGGCTGATTCCTGGGCCCACCAGTCCCGCAGCACGTTCTTGGCCACCTTGTTGGTGGTGCCACGTGGCAAGCCGGGCACAAAGCGCACGTGCCGTGGCTTCTTGTAGCTCGCCAACTGGGCTTTGCAGTGCGCCACCACCGCGTCCGCGTCGAGTGGGTGACCGGTTTCCGTGACGACAAATGCAGCGACCGCTTCTCCCCATTCCTTGTCAGGGACCCCGATCACGCCAACTTCGACAACGCCGTCGATTGCCGCGATGACCTGCTCAACCTCGATCGGAAAGACGTTCTCGCCGCCGGTCTTGAGCATGTCCTTGCGGCGGCCAGCGATCCACAGGAATCCCTCCGGGTCTCGCCAGGCCAGGTCGCCGGTCATCCACCAGCCGCGGCGGTGCTGGGCGAGGGTCTCCCGCGGCCGATTCCAGTAGCCCTCGCAGACAAACGGACTGCGCACCACCAACTCGCCCACCTCACCCGGGCCCAGCACCTGACCCTGCTCGTCCTCTATCCGGACCTGGACGCTGAACGATTCACGGCCGACCGATCCGATCTTGCGTCGCGCGTCCTCGGCGGCCAGGAAGGTGGTGACGGGCCCACCTTCGGTGCTGCCGTAGTTGTTGATGAATTGCGCCTGCGGAAAGCGCGCCAGCGTGCCTTCGATCACCGGTATTGGCGCCGCTTCACCGCCGGTGATGATCAGGCGCAGGCAGTCCAGGTTCAGGCGCGGATCGGGTGGTGTCGCGATGACCCGCTTGAGCATGGTCGGATAGATGGGGATCACCGTGCCGCGGTGTTCAGCGATGGTTGACAGCAGCATCTGTGGGTCGAAACCGCGTGACGCGCCGAGCACCACCGTGCCGCCCCGGATCAGCAGGGGCAGCGAGAGGTCCATCAGCGGCCCGGCGTGAAACAGCGGACCGAAGACCACCGTGGTGTCGTCCGAACTCAGCTCGAAGTCGATGATCTTCGCCATCGACGAGGCGAGTGTTGTGGCGTGTGAGTGGATGATGCCCTTGGGCAGCCCCGTGGTACCCGAAGAGTGCAGCAGCATCAGGGTGGCGTCGGCCGCGGGCAGGTGTTCGGGTTCGGTGGCCGGGTGAGCGCCCAGCCACTGCTCGTAAGGGTGGTCTTCGGGCGGCTCTGACTGGGCAGCCGTGTCGTCGATCCACCGCAGCTGACGAGGGAAGCTAGGTTGATCATCGATCGTCTTCAGCAGCGCATCGAACGACTTCCCGGCGAACAGCATTTGAGGTGTGCAGGCGGCCAGGATGCGCGTGATCTCCGGTGCTGCGAGCCGAAAGTTCACCGGGACAAACACGGCCCCCAGCTTGGCGCACCCGAACAGGAGCTCGAAGAAGGCCGGCCCGTTGTGGAGCAATACCGCCACCCGGTCGCCGGGCTTGACTCCGTCGGCCGCCAGCGCCTGCGCAGCCCGGCTCGATCGCTCGTGCAGCTCCTGGTAACTGAGGCGACGAGCGCCATAGATCACGGCTGCCCGTTGCGTCTGGCGAATGGCCTGTATCGCGAGCTGGATGGCAATCATGGGAGTTTCTTGTCAGAGGATGTGGGTGTGCCTGCGCGAGTCCACCAGGCCTTCAGCCAAGACCATCTGCCATCCACGTGACGCGTGCCGGTCTTGAAACCGTCAGGAAAGGTCAGGACGATGGCGATGATCAACAGGCCCATGGCGCCAAGGTGCCAATTCAGCAGATGGCTCCAGGTCAGGGTGGCCAGCAGCTCCACGACAAAGGCGCCGACGACAGGGCCGAAGACCGTGCCGCTGCCGCCGAGGAGCAGGATCACAAATGCCTTGACGGACAGCGCCATGTCGAACATCGAAGGCGGGTCGATGTAGGTGAGCCACCACGCCTGGACAGCGCCCACCATGGCCGTCATCGATGCGCTGATCGTCCAGGCCACGGTCTTGTAGCGTGTGGTGTGCAGGCCGCTCGCCTCTGCCTTGTCCTCGTTGTCGCGAATGGCCCGGCAACCCAAGCCGATCTGACGGCGGTCGAACTCCCAGACCACCCAGGTCGCGATGAACATTGAGCACAACAGCAGGTAGTAGAAACGCACTGCGTTGAACAGTGGGCCGCCCTCCGGAATCGGCAACGACAGGCCCATGCCGCCACCGGTGAGCGGCGTCGAATTGGCCACGATCTCCCGCATGGCTTCGTTCAGCCCGAGTGTGGCGATCGCGTAGTAGTGGCCCTTGAGGCGCAGCAGTGGTGGCCCGACCACCAAGACAAGCAGCGCCGACAGCAGGACGGCCGCCGAGGCCGCAGCGCCAAAGGCCCAACCGGCCTTGCCCATCAGGATGGCCGTCACGTAACCGCCGAGCCCGAAGAAGACCACATTGCCGAAGGCCGGGTAGCCGGTGTAGCCAGCCATCAGGTTGATGCCTTGGGCGATCACAGCGATCATGAAGACGCCGCTCAGCACGCGCATCCCGTAGGCGTTGAGAACCAAAGGGGCGGCCAGCAGCAGCAGCGCGCCGAGCAGCACGCCCAACGCCTTCCGTCGCGTGGCTCGGCGTTCAGAGGTGGCGGGGTCAGGGGCTGCGTCAGCGGGCACGTGCCTGTCCAGGGTGGCGAGCGCCAAAGAGCCCGCTGGGCCGAAGCAACAAGATCAACAACAGGATCACGAAGCTGACTGCATCCCGCAGTCCCGGCGCGCCCAGTCCGGAGACCAGGTTCTCGCAGACGCCCAGCACGACCGCGGCGGCAATGGCGCCGCTCATGCTGCCCAAGCCACCCAGCAGAACAATCACAAACGACTTCATCGTGAGAGAGTCGCCGCTGATGGGGGAGAAGGAATACAAGGCGGCCATCAATGTGCCGGCAGAACCAGCCAATGCCGCGCCAATGCCAAAGGCGACCGACCGCACATGTCGCACATCGATGCCCAGCGTGGCGGCTGCGCGCGGGTTCTGTGCGACCGCGTGGATGGCTTGGCCCGTTCGTGTGCGGCTCATGAAGAGGTGCAAGAGCCCGGTCAGTGCCAGTGCGATGGCGAAAACCAGGATTCGCGTCCAAGTCAGCCGGATGCCGCCGATCTCCAACGCCGCGCTGGCGTAAGGCATCGTGACCGCGCGCACATCGGCGCTGAAGGTTTGGAGCAGCACGTTGACCAGGAGCATGTTCAATCCGAAGGTCAGTACCAGCGTCATGAACAACGAACTCCGGATCACGCGCTCGAGCAGCATGCGCTGCAGCCCCACACCCAGAACAAACAGCATCGAAGCCGACACCGGCAGTGTCAGGAAGGGGTCAATGCCGGTTGTCGTGTGCAACCACCAGGTGATGTACGCACCGATCAGGATCATGGACCCGTGCGCGAGGTTGATCAGCCCGTTGACCCCCCATATCACCGAAAAGCCGATCGCCATGCACCCGTAAAGCCCGCCCAGCAGGACGCCGGACAGAACGATCTGAAGAGTCAGCACAGCGACGCCACGGCGTCATGCATGGTGTGGCTGCTCAGCGTGCGGGCATCGGGTAGACGAAGCGCCCCTTGGCGCCTTCGACTGGGAAGACGACAACGGGCTTGCCGTTCTGCAGCTGCACAACCGACATACCCTTGGCGATGTTCTGGCCCATCTCGTTGAAGCGGACGGGGCCGTAGGCGGTCATGATGTTGGTCTGTGCCAGCGCGTCTCGCACCTTTTTCGGATCGAGCGAGTCGGCCCTTTCGATGGCCCGCTGGTAGACCTGGAGCGCCGCCGTCGACTGTGGTGGGTGATAGTCACAATCCTTGCCAAGCCGCTCACGGCACAGTACCGCATAGTCCGCTGCAGTCCACCCGAAGATTTCGTCTTTCCACGGCAGGTCCGGTGTCCATTGCACCGGTTCGAGGATGTTCTCAGCCCGTGGGCCCAGTGCCTCCACGAAGCCCGGCAGCGTCGGCCCGAGCGTGAAGCCGATCATCTTCAGCGGAACCTTCTGCTCCGAAGTCTGTCGTGCCAGCACGATCATGTCGCCGGTATAGCCCGCTGCAATCAGTGCATCCGGGTTGCGCGCCTTCATGCCCTCGATCATGGCGGCGAAGTCTTTGGTGCCGGTTGGGTAGGCTTCCTTGTAGACGACGTCGAGACCCGCGGCCTTGGCTTGACGCTCAGCGGCGTCGATCGACGCTTGAGGAAACAAGGCATTTTCGTGAATCATCGCCACGCGCTGCGCGCGGGGATTGGCGCCGGCGGCCATCTTGATGAAGTTGCCGGTGTACTGGTCTACGGGTGTCAGCGTCGCAAAGATATGCTTGAAGCCACGCTGGTAAACATTCGATGCCGCAGCGTGTGCCGCCACCATCGGCAACTGATACTTCTCGACCACTGCGCTGGTTGCGAAGGTGATACCGCTGGAGTATGGGCCGAGCAGCAGCTTGACCCCCTCCTCATTGATCAGCTTCTCGTAGAGTTTGACGGACGTGGCCGCGTCGCTCTGGTCGTCGTAGTACTTGATCTCGACGCGGTGCGGCTTCCCGCCCACCTTGATACCGCCACGCTTGTTGATCTCATCGACATAGATGTCATAGCCGATCTTGACCAGACGTCCCTCTGTGGATACCCGTCCAGTCAGTGAGAGAGCTGCACCGAACGTGATCGTGGGCTGCGTCTGGGCAACAGCGTTGCTGGGTAGGGCAGATGCCCACAGCAAGGCAGCACCGAGGCCGATGAGGGTGCGCCGATGACCACCGATGGTCGGCCGGGACAACATGTGAAACAGGGGCATGTATTGAGCTCCGCAAACGGTCGAATTGCCCGGTAGAACCCGAGCAATCGGTAAAGATACTTGAAGCGCTTCCCTCTGCAGATCCGCCATGACCATCGCTTACACAGGTTACGGGGCGGCAAGATGGAGTGTCCTTACCCCTCCACAGACCACCGCTAGACTGCGGCTGCTGATTCCACTGGTACTCAATCCTGCGAATTGGCCGCACGTGACAGCGCAGTCCCCACAACCCTTGCTACAAGTTCGCGGGCTCACCACTTGCTTTGGCGGCTTGTCTGCGAATGAGTGCGTCAGCCTGGGTGTGGCGCGCCATCAGGTGGCGGCGGTGATCGGCCCCAATGGTTCAGGCAAGACAACGCTGCTCAATGCCATCACCGGACAGCGGCCGCCTGACGACGGTGAGGTGTACTTCGATGGGAAGGCACTGAAAGGCGCATCGGTTGCTGAAGTTGCTCGGCTGGGGCTCATGCGAACGTTTCAACACACGGGCGTCTTTGACGGTCTCACTTGTCTGCAGAACGTCTGCGTCAGCGTCAATCGGTCCCAGGAAAAGCTTCGTTCGTTGTGGGCAGTTGGCGGTCACTCGACGCGCTCCCGGGCGCTGGAATGCCTGGGATTTGTCGGTCTGGCCGAGCGGGCGCAGGAACTGGCGGGCGAGCTGTCTTACGGGCAGCGCAAGCTGCTCGAACTGGCCATGGCCTTGATGAGCCAACCCAAGATGCTGTTGCTGGATGAGCCAACCGCCGGCGTGAGCCCGGCGATGGTTCCTGAGGTGATCTCGCGGCTGCGCCGGGTGAACCAGGAGCTGGGAATCTCGATCCTCTTCATTGAGCACAACATGCAGGTCGTTGCGGAGCTGGCCCATGAGGTTCACTGCCTGGTTCGAGGCCGGCTGATCGCTTCGGGTGATCCCGACCAGGTGCGCGCGGATCCACGCGTCCGCGAAGCTTATCTCGGTAACGCATGAGTGACAGGGGTCAAGCCGAAGGAGAACCGCGCCTGCGCATTGAGCGGCTGCATGCCGGTTATGGCAGGGCAGAAATCTTGCACGGCGTGACGCTTTCGCTGGACGTCGGACAGTCCTTGTGCCTTGTAGGGCCCAACGGAGCAGGTAAGTCAACGGTCTTGAATGCGATCTTCGGATTGGCAGATGTCCGAGAAGGTTCCATCCGCGTTGATGGCAGGGCACTTGAGACGCGCAGTCATCCCTCGCTGCGGATGGAAGGTTTTGGCATCGCGTATGTGCTTCAGGAGACTTCGGTCTTCCCCGACTTGAGCGTCGAACAGAACCTACGTCTGGGTGCTTACCGCCTGCGCGACGCGGCGCAGGTCAACGAGCGTGTTGAGCACGTGTTCGCGACCCATCCACGCCTGGCAGAGCGCCGCCGATCGCAAGCGCGGGTGCTCTCCGGGGGTGAGCGGCGGATCCTCGAGATTGCCCGGGCACTCATGATGAAGCCGCGCCTGCTGCTGATCGACGAGCCCTCGATCGGCCTTGAACCGCGCGCCGTGGTTGAGGTCTTCGAGATGCTGAGGTCACGGCAGCATTCGGAGGGGTTGTCGGTGCTGCTGGTAGAACAGAATGTTCGCCAAGGGCTGCGTTTTGCCGATGTCGGGTGTGTCCTGGTAGGCGGGCGGGTTGCCATCTCTGCGCCGGCCCAAGACCTGCTGGGCGATGGGTCGATCGCCGACCTCTTTCTCAACCGATGAGCATGATCAGCCGGAGGCATTGGCATTGAGCTGGCGCGATATCGAGGTCACCGCACTGCGCGCATTGGCACGGGGCCTGTCCACCATCGGCGACGCGTATGTCTGGCTGGTCTTCCACAAGGATCTGCGCGAAGCGCTGGTTCCGGTCGAGGCCAAGCTGCCCATCGCCATCACCGAGGCCACTGAGCCTGACGCTGCCGAGATGGCCGCCATGTGGCGTGCCGACGACCCCGATGACCGCGATGCGGATGCTGAAGAGGCGGTCTTCCGTGGCCGCTTGCGCGACGGCAGCCTGTGCCTGGTCGCCCGGGTGGAAGGTCGGATCGTGGCCTTCGACTGGATTCGTCGCTGGAAGGCCGCCGGGCCGGGTGGCGTGCCCATGTTGTTCGCTGACGACGAGGTCTACACCACCGATGCCTACACCGCCAGCGCATGGCGGGGGCACCGCATACACCCGGCGCTGAACCACGCCGTGTTGCAGCGCGCCCAGCGCGATGGCCATCGCATCGCGTACACCATGGCGCGCGCCGACAACGCGCAGTCCTTGCCGACTCTGCGACGCATGGGTTGGACACCGGCGGGTACGCTGCTCTACTGGCAGCCCAGGTGGGCCCTCGACAAGCCGATCTGGTTGGTGCGTGGTTCGCCATACCCGCTGCCCGTGGGCCGCCTGGCATCGACAAGGGTACCGAGCCTCGCCGAGCTCTATACCGAGCAGGGCTTGGGTGCCCCGGAGTTGCTGCGCTCGCTGCCGTGGTCGACCACCTGGCGGCTGCGCCGCAGCCACGAAGCTTTTGACCTGATGAGCGTGCCGCTCGAGCATGCGGCGCAGCTGCGGGTGGCGTCTGCCGTGGCCAGGGCCCTGCCAGCGGCGGTTCCCGCTGTCGTCGCGTGCAACTACGCCACCGAATCCTGGATGCTGACGCGTGACCCCGGCGGAACGCGCTTGTCAAGCGATTCGCCGCCGCCCCAACTCCTGGCCATGCTGGAGGCCTACGCTGAGCTGCAGGTCCAGGCGTTTCGCAAGCCGTGGTTGACGCATCTCCCGGCAGCGCCCCTCACGGGGCTGGTCGATCGTCTCTTGGCGTTTCTGGCCTGGGACGACGAGGTCGATGCCATTGACGACGTGACTGTGGGCGCTGCCTACTTCATCGGACGCGATGACGCACAGCAAGTGCACCGCGCGTTGGAGTCCTGCCGAGTGGCGCTGGCGCACCACCTCGAGCTGGCCATGCGCCTGCCGCACACGCTGAACCATGGCAACTTGCAGCCATTCAACGCGGCACTCCGGCCTGACGGGTCGTGTGTGGTGCTCGACTGGTCATGGGCGACGTGCGGGCCGGCCGGTCTCTCACTGCACGCGTTGGTGGGCGACAGCCTGCCGGTGACCGTCTTGCGGCCCAAGGGGCTTGGTGCGGTGGGCGAGGGCGAGGCGCACCCGCTGGTCGAGCATTACCTGCGCACCCTGGCGCGCGGCGCCTATGCTCCCGAAGGTTTGCTGCGCCAGTGTTTGCCTGCGTCGATCACCGCCGGTCTTGTGCTCGATGCCTTGCGATGGGCCGTCTACCCGATGGAAGACCCTGCCGGCCATGGGCTGCTCGGTGATCGGCTGCGCCTGAAGCTGACGCAGCTGCTGGAGTTGGGCAAGTCCCTGTTGCCGCCCCCGGGGCCAGCGGCGAACCCGCTTGCGGCGGTGCCTGAGAATCGACCGCCGAGTACACCCTGATGCCATGAACGACATGCTTCCCGTTGAACACTGCCTGATGGCCGCGATGCGGCTGGAGTCCTTCGTCGACCGTGTACAGGCCGTCAACCCGGACGTTGAACTGTCCGCCGCGGTTCAGGCATGGGAGAAGGCCCAGGCCACCATGCGCGCCCTGGCGAAGAGCGAGGATGGCTGCGCCGATGCGTCGGCCCTGCTGCCCATTCCCAGCACGCTGTCGGCCGCGGTGGAAGCACTCGCAGCCCACCCTCTGATGGCCCAGGCCTTTGATGCCGTGCCAGTGGCGTTTGGTCTGGTGGAGTTTGACGCGTTGATGGTGTCGCGCCCCGCCCTGTGGAGCGACCAGCTCTTGCGTTGCGGCGCGTGGGTGGACGGTGCGGATCGCTCGGACGAGCGCCTGGCGGCGTGCTGCCTGCATCCAGGTTCTCCAGGCCCGGCCGTGCAGTTTTGCCAGGTGGGGGACAGCTGGATGGCCATCACCGATGACCCGCAGGCCTGTGTCCGCATCGAGCCGGGCGACGCTGACGAAACGGCCTCGGCCTCCCTGCAGCTGCGAGTGGTCTCACCTCCGCCGCTGGTCCATGTGGCTCGCTACCGCCGACGTCTGCTGCTGGTTGATGGCCACCACCGTCTGCGCATGCTGCGTCATCTGGGTGTGGGCTTTGTGCCGGCCGTCGTTTCCGCCTGTGACAGCCTGGACGATGTGCTGCGCGCAGCCCCCCATCTGGCGGCGGTGGACGTGGCCCGCTGGTTTGAGCAAACCCGCCCGCCGATGCTGCGCGATCACGACCGACCATCGCTGGTCTACCACCATCGTGCGCGCGCGCCACGCCGGGTGCTGAAGCTGCGTGCTGAGCCGCAGTGGCTCAACCGGGTGTGAGCCCTCAGCCTGGCGGCTCGCTGGCCTTCAAGGCCGCTCGGCACTCGAGGTCCCACCACGACACGAGCGGTCGAACGGTGTCATCGGCGGTGGACAGAAAGCCGGGCGCGAAGCGCAAGGGCGGCTGCAGATGGTAGTTGCGGCAATCGCGGAACCAGGGTCTCGCGTAGACGAGGTTGAGGATGGGCCGTACCTGGTCGGAGCGGTTTCCGCGCCCAAAGTGGGCCACCGCATAGTCGACCAGCAAGCAGGAGCCCAGCGGGACTTCGGGCACCTGAAAGGGCAGCGCTTCAGCTGCGGCCTCGTACGAGAAGCCCTGTGAGCCCTTGTACACCGCGGTGGCGCCGGTGAGCTCGTTCAGTTCCAGCAAGGGCACGATGACCTGGGCTGCAAAGGTGGGGGCGCCTTCGTGCCAACCGTCCTCCTCGAACAAGGGTGTGTGGTCCTTGTGGGGGTCCTGGTCGGTGCTGCCGGGCAGCGACACCACCGCGGTGTAAGCACCGAGGATGCACTCGTCGCCCAGCAGTTCTTTCATCAGCGGCAGGTACAGGCCCGATGCAACGATGCTGGGTGAGCCGAACGTCGCGTCCAAGGTCATGGTGAGCATGTAGCGACGGTTGCCGACCTGCAGCACGTCCTCAGGACTCTGGCTGTTGAGGTGGCGGGAATGCTGTTGCGCAAAGGCCTGCTGTAGTTGTTCCATGGCTGTTGGCGTGAAGACGCCATCCAGCTGGACAGCCCCTTGCTGGCGGAACAGGTGCAGGATCAGTGCCTGGGTGGACGCATCCAGCTGCCCGCGGTCGCGTTCGGTGGGGCTGATCGGAACACGGGGCCATCCGTGCGGGGCGTCGGCCTGTGCGAGGCAGTCCATCAACAACGAGGCGCGCTCGCCGAGCGCGCGCAGCGCCGCCGAGTCGATACCCCGCGAGCGCGCCAATGTCAGCAGTTCGTGGCTGGCCTCCATGTCCAGCCTGTCCAGCTGAAACTGCACCAGCTGGGCAAACGCCTCGGCATCGTCTTTTGAGAACTTCAGCAGTTCCTGCCAGGCTTCCGCGGCGGTGTCGCGGTACCCAAGCCGCTCGGAAAGTTTGGCATAACGCCTGAGCAGGGCCGCATCACTGGGTGAGTGGGCCAGCTTATCCTGGATGAGGCGGTGTGCCCGTTGCCACTCGGCCTGGGACTCGTAGTCGTCCGCTGAGGAGATGGCCTGGGCCGGGTCCTTGGACGCCAGCCAGTCGCAGAGGTCGAGCAGGTCGCTCAGCCGCTGGTTCAGCGTATCGGCGGCATCTTCGAGGTCGGTGTCACCCGGAAAGCGCCCGAAGCTGGTCACAAAGCGCATCTGCCCGGCGCACATCGCGCCCGGCAGGGCTTCCAGGAGTTCGGCGCGCGTGGCGTAGCCGCCTTGGACCAGCACGTCGATGTAGGCGTCGACGATGGCGCCCTCCACGGTCTGCGGTGCCGGTGTGCCGGCGGCCATGCGGCGCAGCAGCGCCGTGCCGACGGCGCAGCCCGACATCAGGCCGTGAAGGCACAGGCCTGCCGGGCCGGCTGCCAGTTCATCCCAATCGAACATCACCAGGCGGCCGTCCGCGAGCCGGGCCACGTTGCCGAGGTGGACGTCGCCGTGCGACACCGTGGGTGGCAGGATCTCGGCGCGTGCCACCAACGCGCCCAGCAGGTCTGCGCGGTGGCGCAGCAGCCTGGCGTAGCGCGTGGCTGTCGCGGCCCCCAGAAAGTGGGCTGCTCCCGACAGCTGGGCCGGGCGTCGCAGGAAATCGAGC
Source organism: Rubrivivax sp. (assembly GCA_021298085.1). Lineage (GTDB taxonomy): Bacteria > Pseudomonadota > Gammaproteobacteria > Burkholderiales > Burkholderiaceae_C > Rubrivivax. The sequence continues at coordinate 1,197 of JAJTDE010000015.1, read as the reverse complement.
AGGTCCGAGACTGCGTCGTCCAGACGAACCGTTCGCAGCTGGGCCAGCCAAGCGGTATCGGACGCGGCCTTCAGCTGGAGGTTCGCCAACGCGATGGCCACATCGACGCGGTCTGCCGGCTCGCCCTCCAGTGGCGTGCCGCCGTGATCTTCCAGCAGTATCCAACCCCTGTCGGGCGCAGATGCCAACAGACGAGGCGTTTCCTGGGGAAAACGCTCGGCGAGCGCCGCGTAGCGTTGGATCTGACTGCCCTGCGACAGCGGTAGAACCTTCAGGTAGGAGGATGCGGCACCGTTGCTCAGCCGGTATGTGGTGGCCCAGTTACTCTGGCTGATGGTTTTGATGTCGGCTGCAGGCCACGCCGCGCAGGCCCATGCAACGGCATCGGCATGGCGAATGGGCAATTCGGCAGGCACGCTTCGACGCTGCATGTGCATCAATCCTTGATCAGGACGACGTCATGTCGCTCGAACCAGTCATCCGTTTCGGCTTCGTGGTGTCCACCTTCACCGCTGTAGTTGATGGTCAGCTCTTCACCGACGTCGATCCGTCGGACGGCGATGTAGCGCATCACCGCACCCCTGGCATCCCCCTCGTAACGCAGGTTGGAGGGGTTGGCGTGGTTGTACATGCCGCCATAGCCCAGGGCCAGGGCGTGAGAACGGGGCACGCCGGTCAGGTGCTCCCAGTCAAACACGTAGGTCTTCAGCAGCTCTGGAATGTCACTGAAGTCGCATCGCAGCACCAACACAGGCGCCGTCTCCACCACCTCACCGGGCTCAAAGCGGCGCAGCGCAAACACCCCACGGCCTCGGGCAGTGCCTGTCTCGCATATGGCCAGCGGAGGGGTTTCCCAAGAAGACGAGACGACGGTGCGTGGATTCCCAGACATGTTCAGAATTCCGCGATGGGCCCCTGTACGACCCGGACGGAACCTGCCGGGGTTGCGATGTATGCGTGATATCGACCGACGCACCGGCACGCTGAAGTGAGTTTAGTCGTGCCTCGGATGGCAGCGCAGCAGATCGACATGCTTCAGCCGGGGCCTGTGCGCGCGGGTTCCTGCAGGGCGAAAAAAAGCCCGCTTCAGCGGGCCTTTTGTTCAGGCAAGCAGCCAGGTGCCGCCGGCGTGGACGATGTGCGTCCTTGGGTTCAGCACTTGGAGCCGGGAGGGCAATACGGAGGCGGGGGAGGCGG
>JAJTDE010000248.1 GCA_021298085.1 Rubrivivax sp. | reverse complement strand
CGTGGCCTAACGTTGCTAATAACCTGCCCGCGGCGGCATACGGCCGATGGCTGGCGGGGTAGAGTGAGCGAAGCGAACCCCGCCAGACAACGGACGCATGCCGTTGCAGGTCAGGTTGATTAGCGGGTTAGACCGCATTGAGTTCGCTCGTTGCTCCATACCACTACCTAGGTGATAGGCAGCGCTGAAGAAATTGATTCCTCTACGCAGCCTCAACGCTTTGCCCTGAAGCCACCTACCAGACCAATGATGGCCAAGAGCTGAAAACAGCCAGCTATGAAGAAGGGCACCCAGGCGTACACGATTCCTCCGACCCCACCCGAGGGCTTGAACCACGGCTGAATGCTGTTGAGCAGCCACCCGACGGCTGCACTCGACGGAAAGGACAGCACCGCCATTTGCACTGCGACGCCGCCGGCTGAGCTTGGGACATGCGATGCGTTCAGACCACCTACCAAGATACCAACACTTATGCAGAGCCAGACGACCACGGCGAACAGGACGAACTTGGATTTGAGGCTGATGCGTTTCACGATGTTGCTCGTATTGAGTATTCCTTCAGCCAACAAGACAACTACCTGCCATGCGGTCTAACGTTGCCGGTGAACGGACTGCGGAGGCAGGCGGCGTAAGCCCGAGCCATGACAATGGCTCGAATGACATGGCGCGGGCTTACGACGCATGCCGTAGCGGGTCCGTTCGACCGGCGGGTTAGGCTGCATTCAAGGTGCCCACTCTGCGGAACTGATGATCGGAAGGAAGCGGGCATGCTGCTCTAATGCTGACCCTTTGCCTTCAATCGTGAAGAACGCCAAACGGCCGCTCGGCGCCACTACCATGAACTGAACGAAGTAGCCCTTCCCGAAGAGGCCGGAGTCTTCAGAAACCACGTGCGCGACAACGCTACCCGCCGCCAGTCTGGAACGTACCAGCGGCGCGACTACTTTGCCGAACTGCGCGGCCTGCTTGGCCATGAACGATTCCCCGAAACTTGTTAGCTTCTCTTGCTCTTCCGGGTTCGGTTCGCCTGTTTGATCAGTCTTGCTACGCATCACGGAAACCAGAATCTTCTGTCCCTCCGGACCGGCGAGCTCGAATGGTGGCGTCTGCTTTCTCTGCGTGAACCCCTCCGGCCACGCCAGTCGAAGCGAGCCGAGTTGAATGTCGGCTGCGCGCACTGCCACCGCGCTGAGTAGCAGTGCGCCGGCAACCATGAGGTTTAGGAGTCGTACCACTTGTCTATGCGGCCTAACGTTGCCGGTAACCTGACCGCAGCGGCGTGCGGCAAGCGGCCGGCGAGGAAGAATGAGCGAAGCTTATCTCGGCGGCCGATTGACGCATGCCGTTGCGGGTCAGGTTGACTGGCTTGTTAGGCCGCGTTCTGCTTGGACTCAGTTTCAAACTCAAAACCCCCGATTACCTTCGCAAGCACGTTATACAGCCAACACAAAAGAATTGCCGACACATAGCCGAAAAGTAGATATACAAACGGCAACGCAAGCATGTTGAACATCGCGTACTCACGCATGGAGACCGGCGCATTGAAGATAGAGGCACCGCCAAACGGAAGCACAAAGACCAGCGAGCCGACAGCGTAGAGGACCGCGAAGACCTTTGCGTTCTGGTGGAGCGGAAGACGACGAACCTGTACCTTCATATGGTTACTCCCCTCTGATCTCGTACGAGCCTATTCCAGGTCTGCCAGGTTGCTGAAATACCTCTGCGCAACCTTCCCCAATGAGACCTGTGCGCGGACAATCTGCGCATCTGATTTGAGTGGTTTGCATGCGAGGCGCCGACACCTTCACCGAGAGCCTGTTCACCATGCGCAAGCTGGAGGACTTTGTGCCGCCGCAGCACCCGCTGCGCGAGATTCGCAAGACCGCCAACGCGGCCCTTTCCATTCTGGGGCCGATGCTGACAGCGATGTACGCCGCCGAGGGCAAGGGTGGGCGCCCCAGCATTGCGCCGGAGAAGCTGCTCAGGGCGATGTTGCTGCAGGTCTTGTTCAGTGTGCGCTCTGAACGACAGCTCATGGAGCAGGTGCAGTACAACCTGCTGTTCCGTTGGTTCATTGGCTTGTCCATGGACGACACCGTATGGGTGCCCACGGTGTTCACCAAGAACCGAGAGCGTTTGATCGAGCATGATGCGGTGATCAAGTTCTTCAACGAGGTGGTGGCCATCGCGCAGCAGCGCGATCTTCTGTCCGGGGAGCACTTCAGCGTTGACGGCACGCTGATCCAGGCTTGGGCGGGTCACAAGAGCTTCGTGCCCAAGGACAACGATTTGCCGGGCGGCGACAGTGGCGGCAGTGATGGTGACTTCAAGGGTCAGCGCCGTAGTAACGACACCCACGAATCGAAGACTGATGGTGACGCGAGGCTGTACCGCAAGGGCAACACCGCCAGTGAGCTGCGCTACATGGGCCACACGTTGAGCGACAATCGCAACGGCTTGATCGCCAGCGCGATGGTGACGCAGGCCGATGGGTTTGCCGAGCGCGAGGCGGCCAAGCTGATGATCGGCGATGCTCGTCAGGTGCTGGGGGACGACGAGCTGGAGATGACGCTGGGCGCAGACAAGGGCTACGACGCCAAGGAGTTCATCGACGCCTGCAAAGAGATGAAGGTCACCGCACACGTGGCGCAAAACAAGTCTGGGCGTTCGTCGGCCGTTCCTGACGAGGTGGCTCAGACTGAGGGTTATGCCATGTCGCAGCGCAAGCGAAAGCTGATCGAGCAAGGGTTCGGTTGGGCTAAGAGCGTGGGCGGCATGAGGCAGGTGATGGTGCGTGGGCTCAAGCGCGTGGACCAGACGTTTGTGCTGACCATGGCGGCGTACAACCTGGTTCGGATGCGCACCTTGGCAGAATTCCGCCTGCAAGGTGCCCAATGAGCGCAAAAGGTCGCGAAAGCCTGGGGCTGAGTTTTTCAGCAGCCTGCTAAGGGCGTCACACTGCAGGTGTTGATCCAGCAAGCTTGCCAATTGGGTTTTTCTGCGCGCCCGGTGCGTCTTGATCTGGCTGAGTTGGCACGGCTCAAGCGGCCTTGCATCCTGCACTGGGATCTGAATCACTTTGTGGTGTTGAGCAAGGTGTCTGGCAGCCGGCTGCAGATTCACGATCCGGCGATGGGCCAGCGGATCTTGACGTTGGAGGAGTGCTCACGCCATTTCACCGGCGTGGCGCTGGAGCTGACGCCCAATGCCGATTTCCAGCAGCAGCCGCCGCCGCCCAAAGTCTCGGTGTCGGCATTGACCGGTCGCACCCGGGGGCTGAAACGGTCATTGTTCCAGCTATTTGCCATTGCCCTCGTGCTCCAACTTTTTGCGATCCTCGCTCCGCTAGCCAACCAGACCATCGTCGACGACGTATTGACCTCGGGTGACCAAGAGCTGCTGACGGTCGTGGTGCTGGGCTTTGCCTTGTTGATGTGCATCCAGACAGCGCTGGGCCTGGCGCGCAGTTGGATGGTGATGGTGCTGGGCCAGACGTTGGCGCTGCAGTGGATGGGCAATGTCTTTGCCCACTTGGTGCGCCTGCCGGTGCGGTGTTTCGAGCAAAGGCATCTGGGCGACATCACCTCGCGATTTGGCTCGGTAGGGGCCATTCAGCAAACCCTCACCACCGCCGTCATCGAAGCGGTGCTGGACGGCATCATGGGCATCGCGGCGCTGGTGATGATGTGGCTTTACTCGCCCAAGTTGACGGCGGTGGTGGTGGGGGCGGTGCTGTGTTATGGCCTGCTGCGCTGGGCCTTCTACCAGCCGTTCCGTGACGCTTCGGCTGAGCGCTTGGTGGTGGCCGCCAAAGAGAACACGCACTTTCTGGAGACGCTGCGCGGCATCCTGCCGCTGAAGCTGTTCGGCCGCGAAGAGGAACGCCGCGCGCGCTGGCAGAACCTGGTGGTGGACGTGCAGAACCGCGATGTTCGAACGGCGAAGATGGGCATCGCCTTTTCCACCGCCAACACCTTCATCTTTGGCGTGGAAAACCTGGTGGTGCTGTGGCTGGGCGCGCAGCTGATCTTGTCGGCCCAGCAGGGTGGTGGGCTGCACGCGGCCGCTGCAGGGGGTGGCGCTGTGTTCACCGTGGGCATGCTGATGGCATTTCTCAGCTACAAGGGCCAGTTCACGCAACGGGTCTCGGCACTGATCGACTACGCGGTGGAAATCAAGATGCTGGGCCTGCACAGCGAGCGCCTGGCCGACATCGTGCTGGAGCCGCCCGAGCGCGACACGGTTCCAGAGAATGATCTGCGCCACCTGGCACCCTCGCTGGAACTGCGCAACGTGAGTTTTCGCTACGGTGACGGCGAGCCCTGGGTGCTGCGCAACGCCAGTTTTCAGCTGCCGGCCGGTGAGAGCCTGGCCGTGGTGGGGGCCAGCGGCGCTGGCAAGACCACCTTGTTGAAGGTGCTGCTGGGCATCCTGCAGCCGCAGGAAGGTGAGGTGCTCTACGGCGGACTGCCCATCCGGCAACTGGGCCTGGCCAACGTGCGCCAGCGCATCGGCACCGTGATGCAGGACGATGTGCTGTTGACGGGCAGCATCGCGGACAACATCAGTTTCTTCGACGTCACGGTGGACACCGCCCGCGTCGAGGCGTGCGCCCAACTGGCCTGTGTGCACGAGGAGATCGTGCGCATGCCCATGGGCTACCACACGCTGGTGGGAGACCTGGGCAGCGGCTTGAGCGGTGGCCAGAAACAGCGGCTGTTGCTGGCCCGTGCGCTCTACAAGCAGCCCGGCGTGCTGGCGTTGGACGAAGCCACCAGTCATCTCGACATCGCCAACGAGCGTGCCATTGCCGCGCACATCGCCGATTTGCCGGTGACGCGCCTGATCATTGCGCACCGCCCCGAAACCATCGCCGGCGCCAAGCGGGTGGTGCAGGTGCAGCAGGGGCAGGTGGTGGAGGTGCTGCGGGAGGCGCCGCGTGGGCCCGGGGCATCGTTGCCAGAGCAGGGCCCTGGGCCGTTCCCGCCTGGTTGGCAGCCGCGCACGGCCTGAGCGAATCGTGCCGAATGACCAAGGGGCGGTGCTGGCGACGCTGGCAGTGGCCGTGGTCACCCGACAGTGCCTGTATAGTTGTACATTAATTTGTACAAGGAGCCGCTGCGATGGATGCCATCACCTACAGCACCGCCCGAGCCAACCTGGCCAAGACCATGGACCGGGTTTGCGAGGACCACGAACCGATCATCATCACGCGCAACGGTGAACAGTCTGTCGTGATGCTTTCGCTTGACGACTTCAAGGCGCTCGAAGAGACAGCCTATCTGCTGCGAAGCCCTGCCAATGCCAAGCGCCTGCTCACGGCCATGGCCCAGCTCGCGGAAGGCAAGGGCACCGTGCGAGAGCTGGCCCCATGAACCTGGTGTTCTCAGACGGCGCCTGGGAAGACTACCTGTACTGGCAGCAGCAAGACCGCAAGATGGTTGAGCGCATCAACAAGCTCATCCGGGATGTGCAGCGCGACCCGTTCTCGGGTGTCGGCAAGCCCGAACCGCTGAAGCACGCACTGGCAGGGTTCTGGTCCCGCCGAATCACCGACGAACATCGGATGGTCTACCGCGCAGAGGGCGACGCACTGCTGATTGCGCAGCTCAGGTACCACTATTGATGCTGTCCGGGGCCCCGTCCCCGCCTGATCCGTCCGCGCGCCGTCATGGCCGGGTGTTCCAGCCCTGCACGGAGGCGACGGTGGGCCGCTGAGGCGCCTCACCCGTAAAGCCTCGTGTGACGCCCCGCGTGAAGCCCTTCACGCCCTGGCATCCACGGCCGGCCAGTGGCTGGCCACAAGCCGGTTTATCCCGCGATCAAGCACCCTCAAGCCACCGCACCATCTGCCTCACGACAACCCGGCCGAACCGTGCCGCGGTGAGGAGCCTCAGATGATTCGTTCGTTGTGGATCGCCAAGACCGGGATGGAAGGCCAGCAGACCAAGCTGGACGCCATCTCGCACAACCTCGCCAACGTGGGCACCTATGGCTTCAAGCGCGGCACGGTGGTCTTTGAAGACCTCATGTACCAGCAGCTGCGCCAGCCCGGGGCGGCCAGCTCCGAGCAGAGCCAGCTGCCCACCGGCCTGCAGCTGGGCCTGGGCGTGCGGGCGGCGGCCACGGCGCGCAACCATTCGCAGGGCACGCTCAACCAGACGGGTGGCAACTTCGACGTGGCCATCGAGGGCCATGGCTTCTTCCAGATCCAGCTGCCCGACGGCACCACGGGCTACACCCGTGATGGCTCGTTCCAGGTGGATGCCAACGGCCAGCTGGTGACCAATGCCGGCTACACCGTGCAGCCAGGCATCACCATTCCCGGCAACGCCCGCACGGTGACGATTGCCAAGGACGGCTCGGTGAGCATCACGCTGCCGGGGCAGGCCGCGCCACAGGGCGTGGGCCAGCTGCAATTGGCCAGCTTCATCAACCCGGCCGGCATGGAGTCGCTGGGGGGCAACCTCTATGCGGAGACGGCCGCCTCGGGCGCACCAAACGCCGGCGCGCCAGGGGCCAACGGCCTGGGTACCGTGCGCCAAGGTTTTGTGGAAGGCAGCAACGTCAACGTCGTCGAAGAGCTGGTGACCATGATCGCCACCCAGCGCGCCTATGAGATGAACTCCAAGGCCATCCAGACCAGTGACCAGATGCTGCAGCGTCTGTCGCAGCTGTGAAGCGGGTGACCGAACCCATGGCGCGGCTGGGTGTGTCCATCCGTACCGGCGGCACCGTGCTGGCGCTGCTGGCACTCATGCCATTGGGTGGCTGCCTCGTGTCGGCCGTGGCGCCGCCGCGGGTGGAGGTGGCCAACACCGAACCGGTGCTGCCCGTGCCCATGCCCGTCAGCGGCCCGGAAACCGGCGCCATCTTCCAGAGCAGCCAGTACCGCCCGCTGTTCGAAGACCACCGCGCCCGCCTGGTGGGCGACACGCTGACGGTGACCATCGTCGAGAAGGTCACGGCCACGCAGTCCAGCCGCAGCACGGTGGACAAGACCGGCACGCTGACCGGTGCGGTCACGGCCTTGCCCGGCATCAGCCCGAATGCCTTTCGCCGCGCCACGGCCGACGCAACGACTTCTCCGGGACCATCACCGTGCTGGTGACGGGCGTCCTGCCCAATGGCCACCTGCTGGTGGCGGGTGAGAAGCAGATTGGTGTCAACCAGAACGTCGACGTGCTGCGCTTTTCCGGCCAGGTGGACCCGCGCGCCATCGGCGCGGCCAACACCGTGCAAAGCACGGCGGTGGCCAATGTGCGGGTGGAACACCGGGGCCGCGGCGCCGCCGCCAACGCCAACGCGGTGGGCTGGCTGGCCCGCTTCTTCCTCAGCGTGATGCCGATCTGATTCGCCGCTGCCCCTGCACTGACTGACACCCCGCCGAACCGCCGCATGAACCGCCTGGACTTCTCCGATTCCTTCAGCCCTTCCATGCCCGCCGACCGGCTGCTGTTCAGCCAGGGCGCTGCGCGCC
>JAJTDE010000247.1 GCA_021298085.1 Rubrivivax sp. | reverse complement strand
GGCCGAGAAGACCGACAAGGCCGATGAACGCCGCGAGCCCAGCAAGGCCGCATCGGCCACGGCCGCTGAAAACCGGCTGGCCAGCGCGCTGAACAAGCCCACGCCCGCCACGACACCTTGACGCACAGGGCGGGGGTCGGCAGCCCCCGCGCCTGGCCGCGGCGCCTGCGCGATGCCGCCACCGGTATCCGCTTGACGTAATATCAGCCGCCATGAATATGACGGCGCGCTGGGGCCTGGCGCTCAGCGTGCTGTTGCACGTGGCCGGCCTGCTATTGGTCCTGTGGTTACCGGAGCGCGCTGCGTGGCAGGGGCCTTCTTCGGGCCCGGCAGAGCCTGTGCTGTTGCTGCAGACCCCTCTTCAGCAAACCGAACCAACACCCACGGCCCCGACAGCCCTCACAGCGCTGTCACCGCCAAAGCCCCTGCAGCGGCCGGCGATGGCGCCACTCCCCATCCCGCCACTGCCAGCCGTGCCCGAGGCGGAACCGCCCCGCCCGCTGGCCACAGCAGAAGCCCCACCCGCACCCAGCGCCGAGGATTGGGCCTTTGCCAGCCGCTACACCCTCAAAAACAGCAAGGCCTACCGCTATACCTGGGGCCAGCAGGTGCGCAGCATGATGGGCAGCGTCACCGAAGGCCCTGAGCAGGGTTTGGTCCGTTTCAGGGTGGAGATCGCGGCCGACGGCCGGCTCACCCGGCTGCAGACCTTGTGGTCCACGTCCGACACCGCCGAACAGCGGGCGCGCCGGGCCATCAGCAGCCTGCCGCAGTGGCCGCCCACGCCCAACGGAAGGCCGTTGGTCTTTGAACGGACGATTGCCTTTACCCCGCATGCGGTGGACGGCCCACCGCTGTACCGGTACGACTGCGAACCCGACAAGCCTGAACATGGCAACCCCTTTGCCTGGGACGGCCGAAGTGCACCAGCGGGTGGCACACCCCGCAGCCCACCCACCGCCGCGCCCGCTCCTGACCCCGCGGCGCTGGAAGACTGCCTGCGCCAACTGCCCCGGGACAGCATCGACGCCGAGACGGCACGGGACCGCCGCCTGATGGAACGCTGGGGCTGGGGCCAGCCGCCGCGCTGACCCAGGCTCGTCAGCGCAGCACCACGCGCACCGCCTCCAGGCGCGTGCGCTGAGGCGTCAACTGCGCCCGCACCTCCACCGCGCGCCCGACCACCAGGTCAGCCAGGGTGCCGTTGTCGATGCGCAGGTCAGCGCGGGCCAGGCTGATGGTCTCGCCGCGCACGGTGATCGTGCGGCCGACGGTGTCCACCGCGCTGATGTTGCCGCGGAATTCAAACTCGCGGCGGTCCACCACCTCATCGTTCTCGATGGAGACGCTGCTGGCCACCAGCGTGCCAGCCTGGATACGGCCTTCCACCTCCACCCGGGCACCCAGCCGCAGGCCGGCCGTGCCATCGGGGAAGCTGGCGGCGCTGGCGTCCACCGCCACGTTGTTGACGGCAAAGCTGGCGGCCGACGTGAAGCGGGTGACAAAACCCTTGAACTCAGCCTGCGGCAGGTCGGGCGGGGTGCGCTGGGCGGTGCCGAAGCTGCTGACGGTATAACGCCCCAGCGCATCGGTGCCGGTGCGCAGCAGCATTCTGACGACGCTGCCAGCGGCCAGGTCAGCCGGTGTGCCGGTGGCCGAGCCATAGGTAAACGACGCGGTGCCCACCCGCAGCACCCGCGCGGTGGTGTCCAGCGTGGCCACCACGCCGCGCAGCGCCCAGGCTGACGCACCCGCGCGCGGCTCGATGCGCGTGGCTCGGTAGCCATTCACCGCCGCGTCAAACTTGGCGTGCACTTCCAGCACCTGGCCCAGGCTGACACTGGCCAGACCATTCGGCAAGGCCGCATCGAAGACGGTTTCTCCGCTGGTGTAGACCGTTTGGCCCAGCACGGTCAGGCTGGCGGCGCTGCTGTTCAGGCTGGCCACCGGGCCAATCATTTCGCTGCCCACGCGGATGGCGCTGGCCTTGGCGCTGCGGCTGTCGCCACTGCCGACGATGGCGTCGGCCTGCACCTCCACCTGCATGCCCAGCTTGAGTTCGCTGCTGCTGCGCGGGTTGTCGTCATCGTCGCGCACGGTGGCGGCGCTGTCGTCAAAGCGCACGCCGTTGACAAAGATCGAGCCCAAGCCGGTGATCGGCCCGCTGGCGATGCTGCCGGTGCCGGTGCCACCGGAACCCACACCGCCACCGCAGCCCGGCAGCAGCGACACGCTGGCCAGCGCGGCCAGCCAGGCCGCGGCAACCCAGCGCACGGCCGAGCTCACAGGGCGGCGGTGGAGGGGCATGCCGCCCTGGGGCGCAAGGGGTGGTGTGGGCATGGGGTGTTCCTGCAAGGGGTTGAAGCGGCGCCGGGTTCAGCGTTGATCGCTCAGCGCTTGCGCACGCGGCGCAAGGGCACGCGGGGTGCACCGGGCGCCGCGGGCGCGCCGGGTTGCGCCGCCGCGGCCCGGGCGCCCGGTGTGCGGTCGTCAAAGGCAAACAGGCCGATGCGCACACGGTGCTGCTCGGCCAAGGGAATGGTCTCGTCGGCGGCCACCAGGGCCTCCAGCTGCGGCACCAGGCTGCGCATCAGCTGCTGCCACTGCGGCGCGATCAGCGCACGCACGGCCTGCACGGATTGGGCACTCAGGCCATCGGCAAACACCGCCTGCTCGAAGTGCTTGCGCGGGCCCAGCACGTTGTCCACGCCGGCCTGAAGGTGGTCGCCCACGTTGTCGGCCAAAAAGCCCAGCAGGCGCGCGCGGTCACCGCTGGGCACAAAACCTTCACCGGCCAGGCTGACGGTGTCGTTGGCCTCGTCCAGCCGGGCCATCTGCAGGCGCAGCAGTTCGTCGAGCAGGCTGCGCGGATGAACGTCGCGGGTGATCTCCTGCGCCAGCGTCTCGAAACTGGGCGCGGGCCCCTGGCGTGGCAGGGTCAGCGGCTGGCCATCGGAGCCCCGGTAGGCCGGGGTGCTCATCCAGTGGGTGTAGAGCGCGGCCGACAGAGACCGGGCCATCGGTGCCACCGCCGCGGCCGAACCGTCATCGGCCAGCAGCAGCTCCACCAGGCGGGTGACTTCCCGGCGGTTGATGCCGGTGGCCGCGGTGATGCGGCTGACACCGCGCTGCAGCGGTACCCCCGGGTTGGCGGCGGCCGCGGCCTGCACCACGCTGAGCTTCAAGGTCTCTTCCATGGCCGCATAGGGCAACCCCCGCGAGACGGCCAGCCGTGCCAGCGGGCCGAGCACCGCGCGCAGCGCCGCCAGCAGGGCATCCTGCTCGCGGGAGGCTGCGTCGGGCGCGGGGCGCGGCTCGGCCGGGTTCATCGGGGGGGTTGAAGGCCTCAGTTGAAGCGGATCTCGCTGGCCACCAGCTGGGTGCGGTCGCTGGAGGGCGTGCCGCGAACCTCGACATTCTTGCCGTTGGCCAAATCAGCCGCCGTGCCGCGGGTGAACGTCACGGTGCTGGCACTGTAGTTCACGGTGATGCCCCGCAGCTTGAAGGTCTTGGCGGTGGTGTCCAGGTCAGCCACGGCGCCAATCAGCTTGAACTTGTGGCGGTCGCTGGCGTGGCGGTCGTCGATCTCCACGCTGGTGGCGACCAGCACACCGTTGGTCACGGTGCCTTTCACCTCGACAGCCACACCCAGGGCCAGCCCGGCCTGCCCGTCGGAAAAGGTGGCGTTGGTGGCATCCACCGTCACCGTGCCGTTGACCTGGAACTGCGTGGCCGAGGTGAAGCTGGTGATGCGGCCGCGCAGGTGGCCGGCAAGGCCATCGGCGGGCTTGCTGCCCGGTGCCCGCACGGCAGTGGCCACCCACTGGCCATTGACCTGCGCCGGCTGAAGGCGCACACCGGCGCGCACGCCATCGGCCAGGCCGCTGGGCACCTCGCTGGTGGCCACACTGGCGTAGTTGATGGTCTGGCCGCCCAGCACAAAGGTCTTGGCCGTCGTGCTGAGCGCACTCACCGTGCCCTGCAGCTTGTAGGTGGTGGCCGTGCCCGCGTCTTCCACGCGCAGCGCGGTGTAGGTGTTGTCGGCCGCGTTGTACTGCGCGTGCACTTCCAGCACGTCGCTGGTGTCCAGGCCGCTGATGCCGCCCACCAGGCTGTCGTCAAACACCGTGGTGCTGGTCACCGAGACCTTCTGCCCCAGCACCGTCAGCACACCGCCGGCGGTGTCGATGGCCGTCAGCGGGCCCACCAGCGCGCTGCCGTAGCGAATGCGCAGCGCACGCCCCGTGCCCTTGCTCATGTCGACCCCGGCGCCGTCGATTTCCACGGACATGCCCAGCTTGAGCTGGTCACG
>JAJTDE010000086.1 GCA_021298085.1 Rubrivivax sp. | reverse complement strand
GCCGCCTGCCGAGCGGCACTGGAGCGAGAACCGTGAACGAGCGCACCCGTTTGACCGCCGTCTACCCTGGCACGTTTGACCCGATGACGCTCGGTCATGCCGACCTGATGCGCCGTGCGGCGGGTCTCTTTGACCATCTGATCCTGGCGGTGGCCGCAGGGCACCACAAGCGGACGATGTTCACCATCGCCGAACGCATCGAGATGGCCGAAGATATCTGCCGCCCCTACGGCAACGTCGAGGTTCAGGCCTTCCGGGGCCTGCTGCGCGATTTTGTGGTCAACGCCGGCGCCCGGGTGGTGGTTCGCGTGCTACGAGCCGTCAGCGACTTCGAATACGAATTCCAGATGGCGGGGATGAACCGGCAGCTGATGCCCGACGTCGAAACGGTCTTCATGACGCCCAGCGACCAGTACCAGTTTGTCAGCGGCACCTTCGTGCGGGAGATTGCCACCTTGGGCGGTGATGTCTCCAAGTTCGTGGCACCGTCAGTGCTTCAACGCCTTCAGGAGCGCGTCAGCAGCAGCGACAACTGAGGCTGAAAGCCGGCCCTCCCGACCACGCCTTTCACGAGTACCGCACCATGGCCCTGTGGATCACCGACGAGTGCATCAACTGCGATGTCTGCGAGCCTGAGTGCCCCAACGACGCGATTTCGATGGGTGAGGAGATCTACGAGATCGACCCGCACAAGTGCACCGAGTGTGTCGGCCATTTTGCGGAGCCGCAGTGTGTGCAGCTGTGTCCCGTGAGCTGCATTCCGGTGCACCCACAGCATGTGGAAACACGCGCCGAACTGGAAGCCAAGTACGAGCGACTGACGGGCCGCGCCATCGTGCCGATTGTCGCGACGTGAACCCTTGGGTGAGCCCGCGGGCGGATGGTCCGTGGTGCGCCAGGCTCGCCTAACGCCGGACTGATGAACCCGACGAGCCGCCGTCTCCTGGCTGCGTGCGGGATGGCTTGGCAGGCTTGATGGCGACAGGCTTGCGCGGCCCTGGCGCCGCTTGCGCTGGTGGAGACGGTGAGAGTTGCAGCGGAGCAACCCGTATGCCCGCCGGGATGTTGGCCACCGGTTCCCGCTCGCGTGCTTTACGCTCGGCCCTCAGCAAGGATGCGAGCGCTTGCTCACGGGCGGCAATCTGCTGTGCCTCGGTGCGAGCTCTCGGGCTGGGTTGTGGGGGCTCGGGCATGGCCTGCCCCCCTGGGCAGGGCTGATCGCTGTAGACGCCGGCCTGCGGGCAGCGGTAGACGGTGGTCGACGCATAGGCCTGGTTGAGCGGCAGTACCCAGGGCAAGCCCAAGCCCAGGCACAAGGCGATGCGGCGGCCCAGCGTTGGCCGCAGGACCCCTGCCAGGTGCCCCGCCCACCCGGCGAAGCGCCTCGAGCCGATCGACTGCAATGGGGGCGATGGCCTGCGCGCCTGCGTGCAGCCACCCGCGCCGATGGGTTCTCTGGCGCTCACGCCGGTGCCCCGGGCTTGGGCGGCTTGGGCCGTTCCGGCTTGGCGTGCAGCCTGGCCATGGCCTTGTCCATGTCTCCCGCCAGCAGCAGGTCGACGGCGGCCATGGAATCGGCCATGGCTCTTTCGATCAGCTCGCGTTCACTCGCCGGTGGCTTGCGCAGCACGTAGTCGGCCACTTCGGCCTTCACGCCGGGGTGGCCGATGCCCAGCCGCAAGCGCCAGTAGTCGGGGCTGCCCAGTTGGGCGTGGATGTCGCGCAGGCCGTTGTGGCCGCCGTGGCCACCGCCTCGTTTGAGCTTGAGCTGGCCGGGCGGGATGTCCAGTTCGTCGTGGACTACCAGGATCTGCGCCGGTTCGATCTTGAAAAACCGTGCAAGCGCCGCCACCGACTTGCCCGACAGGTTCATGTAGGTCTGCGGCTGCAGCAGCCACAGGGGCCCGTGGTCAGGCCGGTTCAGCCGGGCCACCCGGCCGAAGTAGGCTCTGTCGGATTGCAGCGAGAGCTTGAGCCGCTGCGCCAGTTCGTCCACCCACCAGAACCCGACGTTGTGGCGTGTGTCTTGGTACTCAGGGCCCGGGTTGCCCAGGCCAACGATCAGTTGTGTCATGGCAGCGCATTGTCAGACGGGCGCCAACAAAAACGGCCCCAACGCGTGGGGCCGTCTTGGGTGGGGCCCGCACGAGGGGCGGGCCCACTGAAGCATCACTTCTTGTTCTGCTTCTCGTCCTTCTTCTTCGCAGGGGTCTTGCCCTTGGCGGGCGCCACCACAGCGGCCGGAGCGGCTTCCTCGGCCTCGACCTTGGGGGTCGTCACCGCCACCACCACCGGGTTCAGCGTGCCGTGACGCACGGCCTTGATGCCTTCGGGCAGCTTCAGGTCGCTCACGTGCAGCGAGCTGTTCTTCACCAGGCCCGACAGCTCAATGGTGATGAACTCGGGCAGCTGCGAGGCCAGGCATTCCACTTCCAGCTCGGTGGCCACGTGGCTGACCAGGCACTTGTCGGTCTTCACGGCGGGGGAGTTTTCCTCGCCGGCGAAGTGCAGCGGCACCTTCTTACGCAGGCGGGTGGTCTCGTCGACACGCTGGAAATCGGCGTGCAGCACCTGCTGCTTCCAGGGGTGCATCTGGAAGTCGCGCAGCAGGACCTTCTGGACGTTGCCGGCCAGCTCCATCTCGAGGATGGACGAGTGGAAGGCTTCCTTCTTCAGCGCGAAGAAGAGCGCGTTGTGGTCCAGCTCGATCATGGCCGGCGTCCCAGCGCCATACACGATGCCAGGAACCTTGCCAGCGATACGCAGGCGGCGGCTCGCTCCGGTCCCCTGCAGTGAACGCTCATAAGCGGTGAATTTCATGTGATGCTCCAGTTGGAAAACGCCCGCGACCAGGCGTTGGGTTCAGGGGTGGTGCGATGTGCACCGCCCCGTTCAGGCCTCTGCCAGACACACGGGTGCTGACAGATGCGGCTGAATTCAAAAGTTGTTGTTCTGCTCCGAGAACAGCGAGGTGACTGACTCGCCGTCAGAAATGCGGCGAATCGTTTCGGCAAACAGGAACGCCACTGACAACTGGCGGATCTTGCGCGTGGCTTTGGCGGCTTCCGACAGCGGAATGGTGTTGGTGATGACCACCTCGTCGAGCAAGGAGTTGGCAATGCGGTCGATCGCCGGCCCGGAGAACACGGGGTGCGTGCAGTACGCATAGACCTTGCCCGCACCGCGCTCCTTCAGGACTTCGGCAGCCTTCACCAGCGTGCCGGCGGTGTCGATCATGTCGTCCATGATCACGCAGTTACGGCCTTCGATCTCGCCGATGACATGCATCACTTCCGAGACATTGGCCTTCGGGCGGCGCTTGTCGATGATGGCCAGATCACAGCCCAGCTGCTTGGCCAGTGCTCGGGCGCGCACCACGCCGCCGACGTCAGGTGACACCACCACCAGCTCGGGGTAGTTCTTGTTCTTCAGGTCTGACAGCAGCACCGGCGACGCATAGATGTTGTCCACCGGGATGTCGAAGAAGCCCTGGATCTGGTCGGCGTGGAGGTCCATCGTCAGCACGCGTTCCACACCCACGGTCTCGAGCAGGTTCGCCACCACCCGGGCGCTGATCGGCACGCGAGTTGAACGGGGCCGACGGTCTTGCCGGGCGTAGCCGTAGTACGGGATCACCGCGGTGATGCGGCGCGCGCTGGCGCGCTTGATCGCATCGACCATGATGAGCAGTTCCATCAGGTTTTCGTTGGTCGGGCTGCAGGTGGGCTGAACCACGAAGACATCGCGGGCGCGCACGTTCTGCTGGATCTCGACAGTGACTTCACCGTCGGAGAAACGGCCAACTGTCGCCTTGCCCAGTTCCACGCCGAGGCTGGCCGCGATCTCCTGGGCCAACGCCAGGTTGGCATTCCCGGAAAACAGCATGGTGTTGAACAGCATGGGGGTCTCGCGCAGGCCAAACAGGTGACAAATAGGGCAGCGATGGAACCGCAGAAAGGTCGGCTCAGAAACACAACGGCCACTCTGTTCCAGAGTGGCCGCTTCCATCAGGTTTGGCAGGGGAGGAAGGACTCGAACCCTCGCATGTCGGAATCAAAATCCGATGCCTTTACCAACTTGGCGACTCCCCTACTCAGGACCCCGGCTTGCGCCGAAGACCAAAAACTCTGTATCACTCCCTGTGTCGTTCTTCGGTCAACTTGCCCAGCCCCGCAAAGGATGCTCTGGCAAGCTGTGGCACCAGCGTCCTGCCCAACCATCCGGCAAGGGCACGTCGCCGAAGACTGTGCCAGCTTGTCCTTCAGGACTTGTCGCCTTGGGAGGGACGTCTGTGCCAACCCTGGCAAACACCGCACTGCCTGAACCTGTCATTCGGCTGTTGCCGAAGCGGGCCTTGAGCAGTTCCAAGGCGTGAACCACCTCGGGGCATGCTGATTCGGCGGGGGGCTGCAGATCGTTTCGACCGAAGCCTTGGGCCAAGCCAGCAAGCGCTGTGCTTTCCAAAGAGCCCATGAGTATAACCGAAGCTGTATCGCGTTTGAGCAGAGGGCTTCCAAAAATGCTGGCGGTGGCGATGGAGGCCTGTGGCTTGACCACCGCGTAGGCCTGGGGCGGCAGGGCCAGCGGGCTGAGTTGTTCCCCGGTGCCCTGGGCCAGCGCGTTCTGGCCATAGACAAAAAACGGCACATCGGCGCCCAGCGTCTGCGCCAGTTCCAGCAGGCGTTGACGCGGCCAACCCAGCCCCCACAGGCGGTTGAGGGCCAGCAGCACGGTGGCCGCGTCCGAGCTGCCGCCCCCCATGCCCGCGCCACTGGGAATGTGCTTGGCCACCGAGATGTCGGCGCCCAGCCGGCAGCCGCTGGCCGCCTGCAGAGCCCGCGCGGCGCGCAGGCAGAGGTCGTCTTCGGGCAGGGCTTCCGTCAGGTCGTGGCGGCAGAGCTGGCCGTCGTCGCGCAGTTCGAAGTGCAGGGTGTCCGACCAATCGATCAGCACAAAGGCCGATTCCAGCAGGTGGTAGCCGTCAGCGCGGCGGCCGACAACGTGCAGGAAGAGGTTCAGCTTGGCCGGTGCCGGCACGTCGTAGAGCGCAACGGGGTTCATCGGGCAGGAGGGGGTGTGTCGGGTGCGGGGCGCTGCTGCAGCCGAATGCGCAGCGACAGGGCCGGTGAGTGGGCGTGGGGTTGGCCGGCGTCGCGTTGCGCGCGCACCCAACCTTCGCCCAGCTGCTGGGTGTCGAGTCGCCAGCCCAGCTGCGCAAAGCCGTCGGGCAAGGGGCTGTGGGGCGCGTCCGGCCAGGCGCGGCCCTGCAGCCAGTCGAAGAGGGCTGGCAGTGGCAGGCTTTCGCCAACACCTGCCTGCATCAGGCTGTCGATGCTGGGGTAGGCCTGTGGGCCGCTGCCGGTGTCCAGTTCATAGCGCCCAGGCGCCCAACTGACCCGCAGCGCCTGTGCGCCCAGGGGCCCGCTCAGGCTGAGCTCCCCGCGGGCAGGCTCACCGCGCAGCTCGAACGACGCAGTGAAGCCGCGTGCTGGCTGCCCTGGCGTGGCGGCAATGCTCAGTGCCAGTCGGCCCGACCACACGGATGCTGGAGGCTGCTCACGCGTGCCGAAGCTGGCGCAACCCACCAGCGCAAGCGCGGCAGCAGACAGGGCCACCGTCGGCCAGCCTCGCAGAACCTGGGCCAGGGCAGCGCGCCGCGTGAGCCGCGTGTTCACAGGCCTTCCGGTTGCAGCCGCTTCAGTGTGTCGCGCAGCACGTCATTGTTGGCATCGCGGCGCTGGCCTTCGCGCCAGATGCGCCGGGCTTCGTCCTTCTGACCGGTCACCCACAGCACCTCACCCAGGTGTGCGGCGATCTCGGTGTCAGGACGGGCCCGGTAGGCCTGCTGCAGCCAACGCAAGGCTTCCTGGTGGCGCCCCGCCCGAAACTCCACCCAGCCCAGGCTGTCGGTGATGAAAGGGTCTCCCGGCGCCAGTGACAGCGCCTTCTCGACCAGCGCACGCGCCTCGTCGAGCCGCAACCCGCGGTCGGCCAATGAGTAGCCGAGCGCGTTGTACGCATGCTGGTGGTCTGGCTTGAGCGCCATCACCCGTCGCAGCAGGCGCTCCATGTCCTCCAGGCGTTCGAGCTTCTCGGCCACCATGGCCTGCTCGTAGAGCAGATCGATGTCATTGGGATAACGGGCGACTGCCGCCGACAGCACGCCAAAGGCTTCCTGCCATTGCTGCGCTTCACGCAGCAGTTGCACTTCCGACATCACCTTGAGCCGAATCTGCGCGCTGGTGTCTTCCGGCCAAGCCTGCACCAGCCGGCGTGCTTCCTGCCAGCGCCCCTGCCGGACGAGCATGGAGGCGCGGCGGCCCTGCACATCCTGCACCCGGGAGGGGTCCTGCACCTGTGCGAGGTAGCGTTCGGCAGCGGCCCAGTCCTGCCGGGACTCGGCGGCTTGGGCCAGCATCAGGTGGGCCTGCGCGATGCTGTCCTTGGTTTCGTCGTCGTCGGCGGTATCAGGGGCTGCCTTGGTCAGCTCCAGGTAGCGCAGCAGCGCCACCTCGGCCTCCTTGGGGTGGCGCAGCTCGAGCTCGATGGCGCCGAGCGTCAGGAAGGGCCCGGCCACGGTGGGTTGCTGCTGGGTCACCCTCTGGAGTTGCTGCAAGGCGTCGCCCAGGCGCTGCTGGCGCGTCAGCACACGCACGTAGGCCAGCCGCACCGCCGGCTCCACCTCACCCACGGCCAGACGCTGGGTCACGATGCTCTCGGCCGCCGGCAGGCGCGGCATCAGCTCCAGCGCCAGCAGGGATGGTGAGATGGCTTTCGGGTCAGCCTGTGCGGCCTGGCGGGCCCGCTGCAAGGCCTTGGGGTCATCACCGGCCAGCATCCAGGCCCGGCCGGCCATCACCAGCGCCGCGTCGCGCTGGGTACCGCTGGCGGCATAGGGCTGTACGGCCTGCTCGATCATCTCCGCGCCCGCCTTGGCGGCGTTGCCCCGCACAAAGATGCGCGGCAGCGACGCAAACACGGCCAGGCGCTCGGCGGGTGTGGAGCGCGCCAGCCAGGTGCGGACGGGCTCGAGGGCCTCTGCGGGCCTGTCCAGTGCGCCCAGCAGCTGCACCTGGTAGCGAACGGCCAGCACCGATTCCGGCATACCCGAGCGCCACTGTGCAATGACCGACAGGGCCTTGTCGCCTGCCCGCGCCTGCAAGGCGATGTCCACCGCACGCTGGTAGAGCGATTCATCCCGGGAACGGCGTGCTGCGTCGATCAGCACTTCCACTGCCACTTGCGGGCGGCCGTTCTGCAACTCCATCTCGGCGATGAGCAGCTGGTAGAACAGCAGCGCGTCCATCGCCGACGGCGGCGAGCGGGCCTCGTCAGCGGCACCCGCACCCGCTGACGGCACACCCCCCGGCGGGCGTGGTGCAGCGCCCGGTGCTTGCGCAGCGGCCGGCAGCGCGGTGGCGGCAAGCACCAGCCCGCACATGGCAAGCCTGGCACGCGGGGTGAACCAGGCGGCACACGGGCGCCTTGGCCGCGCTGCGCTGGGGGCGGTTGGGGTATTCACGGGATCATGATAATGGGCCATGCCGGAATTGCCTGAAGTCGAGGTCACGCGCCGTTCTGTCGCGGCTGCGGTGGAGGGTGCGTGCATCACGGCCGCTGCGCTGGGCAAGCCACTGCGCTGGCCGCTGGGTTGCGACCCGGACGAGCTCATGGGGCGCACCATCGGCGCCCTTGTGCGTCGTGGCAAGTACATCTGGATGCCACTGTCGGCGCCCGCCGATCGGGCGCCCGCTGGGCCGGGTGGGCTGTTGTGGCACCTGGGCATGTCCGGTTCGCTGGGCTGGCACGCCCGGCTGCCCGAGGCCGGCCCGCACGACCACTTCGACCTGCACACCACCCGTGGCGCGCTGCGGCTGCATGACCCACGCCGTTTCGGCGCCGTCGTGTGGGCAGCCGGCCTTGACCACGAACCGGCGGCCACGCTGCTGTCAAGGCTTGGGCCCGAGCCCTTCGATGCGACCCTGACGCCTGAGCGCTTCTGGCAATCGCTGCGCAGACGCCGCGTGGCGATCAAGCCCTTGTTGCTTTCCGGCGACATCGTGGTGGGGGCCGGCAACATCTACGCGTGCGAGGCGCTCTTCCATGCGGGCATTGACCCCCGGCTGCGCGCGGACCGCATCAGCCGGGCCCGTGCGGAGAGGCTGCTGGCCGAGGTGCGCGCCACGCTGGCCCGTGCGCTGGCGTTGGGCGGCTCGACGCTGCGTGACTTCAAGGACGCCCACGGCATGGACGGCGCCTACCAGGGCCAGGCGGCCGTGTACGGGCGGGAAGGCCAGGAATGCCTGCGTTGCGCAAGGCCTGTGCGCCGGATGGTGCAGGGGCAGCGTTCCACGTTCTACTGCGCAGCCTGCCAGCGGCGTTGATGCGCCACGGCAGGCGTCATCGTGCCTGGGCCTGGCGCCACGGCTGACACGCTGGCTGAGTATTCACGGGGGCGGCAGGTTGTCAGCGGTTGTATCGGTCGCTTGGGACGCGCGGGACCCAGGGCTAACATGGTTTCAAGACGACCCATGCTCAGCGCCCCTCCGCCGATGGTTTCTCCGCTGTTCGACCCCCTGCAGGCACTGGCCCAGTGGCGCAGCCGCATGGAACGCAACGCGGCCGATCTCGCGCGTTGGCTGCACGCCGAAGGCATGGTGGGTGATGTCGAGCTGCAGCGCCTGCAGGCACTGCGCGAACGGCTGGCCACCGACCGCCTGAAACTTGCCTTTGTCGCCGAGTTCTCGCGCGGCAAGTCCGAACTCATCAACGCCATCTTTTTTGCCGATACGGGCGTGCGCATGCTGCCCGCCACCCCAGGGCGCACGACGATGTGCCCGGTGGAGCTGTCCTGGACGCCCGATCGCACACCCGAACTGGCGCTGCTGCCCATCGACACCCGCCGGCGCGGCCTCGCGCTGGCCGATGTGCAAGGCCGCGACGAGATGTGGGTGCGGGTTCCGCTGGACCCTTCCCAGCCGATGCTGATGGCGCAGGCGCTGGCCGAGGTGACCCGCACACGTCGCGTCAGCATCGATGAGGCCCGCAGCCACGGCCTGTGGAATGACGAGCAGCCTGACTTCAACCCGCCGGTGCTCGCCGACGGGCAGGTCGATGTGCCCGCCTGGCGGCATGCCAGCATCAATTACCCGCACCCCTTGCTGCAGCAGGGCCTGACGGTGCTGGACACGCCGGGTTTGAACGCCATCGGTGCCGAACCTGAGCTGACGCTCAACCTCCTGCCCTCGGCGCATGCGGTGGTGTTCATGCTGAGCGCCGATGCGGGTGTGACACGCAGCGACCTGGCCGTGTGGCGTGGCCACCTTGATTCCCGCTCGCTCGAGCGGTTTGTGGTGCTGAACAAGATCGACACGCTGGCCGACCCCTTGAGCCTGCCCGGCATTGTGGAACTGCAGATCGAGCAGCAATGCGAGGCCACGGCGCAGACTTTGCAGGTGCCGCTGACTCGGGTGTTTCCGTTGTCGGCGCGTGACGCCCTGACGGCGCGTCTGGACGGCGACGCCGAGCGGCTGGCGCGCAGCCGCCTGCAGGCACTGGAAGAAGCGCTGTCCACCGAGCTGATGCCACGTCAGCAGGAACTGCTGGCCGCCGCCGTGCGCGAGACATTGGAGGGCGTGCGGCAGAGCGCTGCCCACCAGCTCGCCGACCGCCGCCGGCAACTGGCCGAAGAGATGCTGGAGCTGCGCGGCCTCAAGGGCAAGAGCAGCGCCAAGGTGCGCATGATGCAGGGGCGTGTGGCCGAGGAGTCGGAAGAGTTCGAGCGCTGCGTCTCTCGGCTGCAGGCCATGCGGTCGGTGCTGGCGCGCATGCAAAAGGCCTGTACGGATCACCTCTCCAGCGACCGACTGCGCACAGGGGTGAATACGCTGCAGGGCTCGCTCGGTGCCCGGCTGCTGAGCCTCGGCTTGTCGCGGGCGTTTGCCCAGCTGATGGACCAGGTGCGCGACGAGCTGCAGCAGTGCTGCACCCAGGCCCAGGAAATGTGGGAAATGATGGACGCCAGCTTCACGCAACTGAACGCCGATCACGGCTTCTCCTTCGTGCTGGCGCCCCTGCCCGACCTGGGCCGCTTCAAGAACGATCTGCAGCGCATCGAGACCCGTTATGGCGCCCACCTGGGCGTCACGCAGAGCTGGCGCCTGGCGGCCCCCGGGGCGCTGGAACACTTCTGCAGGATGCTGCTGTCGCGCCTGCGCGTGAGTTTTGAGTCGGCCAGCAGCGAACTCGAGATGTGGGGCAAGGCCGCAGAAAACCAGGTGCGGGTGCAGCTGAAGGAGCGCCGTCGCATGTACCGGCAGCGCGCAGAGACGCTGGAGCGCATTGAATCGGCATCCGGTGAGCTGCAGACCCGGCTGAGCGAACTGGAAGAGCAGGAGCAGCAGCTGCGCGAGTTGCATCAGTCGCTGGAGCAGCGTGTGCACAGTGCCCAGCGGGCGGCGCTGCAGGCCTCCAGCGAACTTCCCACGCTCGCCGCTGTGGCCTGAGGGCCTGGTCGTTGCGCTCCCTGAGCGCGTCATGTCGGGTGCACGGGGGCCTGACGTCGGCAACGTCGGTGCCATGCGTGCACCAGGCTTGCACAATGGGCTGATGCGCACACCTGCGGCCCCTTCACCGCCTCCCACGCCAGTGCCCTGCGGGCTGGCCGACAAGCTCATCGTCTGGCAGCGCCAGCATGGCCGCCACCAGTTGCCCTGGCAGGGGACCCGAGACCCCTACCGGGTGTGGCTGTCGGAGATCATGCTGCAGCAGACGCAGGTCAGTACCGTGCTGTCCTACTACGGCCGGTTCCTGGAGCGCTTTCCGACGGTGCGCGCGCTGGCCGAGGCCTCGCTGGATGACGTGCTGGCGCTGTGGAGCGGCCTGGGGTACTACAGCCGTGCCCGCAACCTGCACCGCTGCGCGCAGGCGGTGATGGCGCAGCATGGGGGGGCTTTTCCCGGCACGGCCGCTGCGCTGGAGACGCTGCCCGGCGTGGGCCGAAGCACCGCAGCAGCCATCGCAGCCTTTTGCTTTGGCGAACGGGTGGCCATCCTCGACGGCAATGTCAAGCGTGTGTTGACGCGTGTGCTGGCCTACGACGCCGACCTGGCCGAATCCGCTGCCGTTGCCCGACTGTGGGCGCTGGCCGATGCGCTGCTGCCCCACACCGGCATCGAGCACTACACCCAGGGCCTGATGGACCTGGGCGCGGGTGTCTGCAGCCGTACACGGCCAGCCTGCGAACGCTGCCCCTGGCAGGCCGATTGCGCGGCGCATGCCCAGGGGCGCATGACAGCCTTCCCGGTGAAGACACGGCGGCTCAAGCGAGGCCAACGGCGCAGCGCGCTGCTGTGGCTGCGCCACGGCAGCCGGCAGTGGCTGGTGCAGCGCCCTGACCAAGGCGTCTGGGCGGGCTTGTGGTGCTTCCCGCTGTGGGATGACGAGGCGGCACTGGCCGAGTGCCTGGCGGGCTGGCCCGGGGAGGGCCGACGCCTGCCCGCGGTGCGCCACGTGCTGACCCACCTGGACTGGGACCTGGTGCCCATGCAGTGGGTCTTGCCTCAGGGCCTGAGTGCCAACGAGACCCGCCGCCTGCTGGCCGCTCTACCCGCCGGCCGGTGGGTTGCCGATGAGGAATTGGTGGGTGTCGGGGTGCCCGCGCCGGTGCGCAAGCTGCTGGCATCGCTTGACTGATGTTCTGTCTGCCCTGCCTGGATTCACGTCGAAACACTTGGATTCAAATGGTTTGAATCGTGGCGAATGTCGGTGAGACAAATGCAATCGTCAGCGTCGGGGAAAGGCGTACATTCGGCGTGTGTCGGATACCACGCAGAAGACCCCTTGTCGGACAGCCTGACGCAGGTCCTCCTGCCCGCCATGGCCGCGGCGGGTTTCACGGGCCAGGCCATCGAACGGCTGGCGGCCAACGGCCCGCTGCTCCGGCGTACCTTGGCGCGCACTGCTGCGTCCATGCTCGCCCAGCCTGAACTCGCCAGCGCCGAAGATCCCCGTCAACCGCATGGCGCGGCATTTACCTGTCCGATGTCTGCGCTGAACCTGGATCCCATGGACTGGGTCGAGTACATCCAGGAACGCAATGGCCAGGCCGCAGAGCGCTGCTGCGAGATCACGGCCGGCCCGGATTACGGGCGCCACCAGGTCTTTGCCAAGCAGGCGTCAGCGCCGCTGGAGCAGCTGCTGCTGATCGAGACCGCCAACGGCACGCGCCCTGAATCGGACATCGTGCTGTCGGCGCGCAGCCTGATGCCGGATTGCGCCTCCCGAACCGTGTCGAGGTCCATTTTCGAGGTGGTTCGGCAGATGTGGAGCGTGGTCAACGAGATCAACGCGGCCTACGTGATCGTGGCTGACCCGACACGCGAGCCCGGTGCGCCACTGCCCATCCTGTTCAACCCACCCAGCGGGCCCCTGAAGCTCGGGTTTGTGAACCACATTCCGAAGAACTTTGGCTACAACGGCTACCTGGCCTACTTCAGCTGAGTGTTTGACCCCGCAACGGTGAGCTGAGCGAGACTTCGCACGCTCCAGACTCACTCGTCGCTGGCGGTGGCCTGGTCTTGCAGCCAGCGGTCTACCCAACCCAGCCTGGCCAGCGGGTCAGACATCGACAGGCTCAGCTGCTTCAACGCCTGGGGCAGTGGCAGCAGCTCACACCAGCGGTTGGCCACCCAGCCTGCATCGTCGTACTGAGGTGCCTGCGTCCAGAGGCTCACGCCCTGCTGCTGCATCTGCTGCTCGAGCTCACGCAGGGCCACAGCAGTTCGCTGCAGCTCAGGGGTGGGCTCGACCACCGGCTCTTCGGGCAGCAGTTCGGCCGTCGCGCTCCACAGGCCCAGACTGTTCTGAGAGGGCTCTCCGCTCCAGCGGAAACGGCGGGTGCCTCGGCAGCGCACCAGCAGCACGCCGGGGGTTTCGCTGTCCACCGCATCGAGCTCGACAACGGTACCCAGCTTCTCGAAGCGATAGTCACCGTCCGAGGCGCCGGCCTCTGCACCCTGGTTGAGGCAGACCACCCCAAAGGATTCACGTTCACGCCAGCAGCGGCTGATGAGATCCAGGTAGCGGGCTTCGAAGATCTTCAGCGGAAGCCAGCCACCCGGGTACACCACGGTGCGCAGGGGAAACAGCGACAAGGGTTGGGGGACGGTGAAACTCATGCGGCAGGCATCCGGTCGGTGCGGCAGGCCGGGCTCAGTGGCCGTGCTCGCGTCGGTCGTCACGTGCGTCGAGCTCGCGGTGACGCTTTAGCGTGGATTGTTCACCGGCAAAGCGGGCGCTCAGCCATTCGACCGCATAGACCGATCGGTGCTGTCCGCCGGTGCAGCCGATGGCCACCGTGAGGTAGCTGCGCTGGTCGGACGCAAAACCCGGCAGCCAGCGCCGCACGAAGGCGTCGATCTGCTGCAGCATCTCGGCCACTTCGGGCTGCGCCCGGAGGTAATCGGCCACCGGGCCATCCTGTCCTGTCAGGCTGCGCAGCTCACGCACGTAGAAGGGGTTGGGCAGCACGCGGACATCAAAGACGAAGTCGGCATCCAGCGGAACGCCGTGCTTGTAGGCGAAGGATTCAAACACCAGTGTGAGCGACGACGAGCGTGCGCCGACCATGTCGCGCACCCAGCTGCGCAGCTGTGCCGGGCGCAGCTGGGTGGTGTCCACCACATGGGAGATGTCCCGCAGTTCGGCCAGCAGCAGCCGTTCGAGTTCGATGGATTCTTCCAGCGCCTGCAGCCTGTCACCGCCGCGCGGCGACTTGGACAAGGGGTGTGGGCGCCGCGACTCCGAGTACCGACGCACCAGCACCGGTGTCGAGGCATCGAGAAACAGCACCTTGACCGAGGTGCCGCGGGCGCGCAGCTCATTCACCACTGGAAGCACGTGGGGCAGTGAGCTGGCGCTGCGGACGTCTACTGCAATGGCCACCCGCAGGCTCTGGCGCGCGGTTTCCAGGCGGATGAATTCGTGCAGGAGCTCGGGCGGCAGGTTGTCGACACAGAAGAAGCCGGCGTCTTCGAGCGCGTGCAGTGCCACCGACTTCCCCGAGCCGGATATGCCGCTGACCAGCACTACCTGGGCCTGTTCCTGGCGCAGCGGGGTGGCGAGGGTGGTCGTGTTCATCGTTGGGCTTCCAGCAATGCCTGGGCGTGGGCCCGGCTGGTCTGGGCCGCGAGTTGCCCGCCACCCAGCATGCGGGCCAGTTCCCCCACGCGACTTTCACCCTGCACGGCGCTGACCTTGCTCACCGTGCTGGCCCCTTGGCGCTGCTTGGCCACCACCCAATGGTGGTCGGCACAGGCGGCCACTTGGGCGAGGTGTGTGACGGCCATTACCTGGTGCCCGCGCCCCAGTTGCTTCATCAGGCGGCCGACGGCGTGGGCCACGTCGCCGCCGACGCCAGCGTCGATCTCGTCGAAGATCAGGGTGGCCGGTGCGGCAGGCGTTCCCTGGGCGCGGGGCGCTGCAACGGTGCGGGCATTGGCGGGCGCGCCGGCGGTGGTGGCAGCAATGGCCAGGGCCAGCCGCGACAGCTCACCGCCGGAAGCGACCTTGGCCAGCGGCCGCGGCGAACTGCCGGCGTGCCCAGCCACCCAGAACTCGACGTCTTCGGCGCCGTGGGCCTGGGGTTCGTCGTGGGCGATCAGCTGAACCTCGAACCGCCCGCCGGCCATGCCCAGCTGCTGCATGGCCTGCGTCACGGCCTTGCCCAGCCGTGGTGCGGCCTGGGTGCGCTGCTGCGTGAGCCGGGCGGCTGCCTTCTGCCAGGCGGCGCGCGCGTCACCCACCGCGCGCTCCAGGGCGGGCAGGTCGGCCGCGGCATCGAGCGCCTGAAGCTCCTGCTTCCAATCGGCCAGCTGGCCCGGCAACTCCTCGGGCGGGCGGCGGTAGCGCCGCGCCAGCGACAGCCAGGCGCCCAGGCGCTGGTCCAGGGTATCCAGCCGATCTGGATCGGGTTCGTGGTGGTTGCCGTAGGCGTGCAGCGTGTGCGCGGCGTCGTCCAGCTGGGCCTGCACATCGCGCAGCACCTGGGCCACCGCGGCGAGTTCCGGGTCGTGGTCAGCGACGGCGCTGAGGCCTTCAACCGCCCGGGCTGTGAGCGTCGAGGCCGACTCCTCGGCCTCGGACAGGGCATCCAGCGCCTGGCGCGCGGCGTCAAGCAAGGCCTGCGCGTGGGACAGCCGCCGGTGTTCGGTGTTGATGTCTTCCCATTCGCCAGGTGCCGGCGAGAGCTTTTCCAGCTCGCCGATCTGCCAGACCAGGCGTTCACGTTCCTGCAGCAACAGGGCCTGCTGTGCGCGGGCCGCGGCCAAGCGCTGCTCTGCCTGGCGCCACGCCCCGTGGGCCTGCGCCACCTCGGACGTATGGCTGCCGGCTTGTTCGTCGAGCAGTTGCCTGACCGCCGCGGGCCGAGTCAGGCTTTGCCAGGCGTGCTGGCCATGGATGTCGACAAGGTGTTCGGCCGCTTCACGCAGCTGCGCCAGCGTCGCCGCGCTGCCGTTGACCCAGGCCCTGCTCTTGCCCTGCGTGTCCACCACGCGGCGCAGCAGCACGGTGTCGGCGGTGTCAAAACCGGCTTCATCCAGCCAGCCCTGCAGCGACACAGGGGTGTCGAACTCGGCGGAGATATCGGTGCGCGCGGCGCCTTCTCGCACCACGCCGGCATCACCCCGCTGGCCCAGCGCCAGCTGCAGCGCGTCGATCAGGATGGACTTGCCAGCACCGGTTTCGCCCGTGAGCGCGGTAAAGCCCTCGGCAAGTTCCAGCTCGAGCTCGGCCACGATGACAAAGTCTTTCAGGATGAGTCTGCGCAACATGGTTGCTAGCGTAGCCGAAGCGGCCTCCGCCTGGAGGGAGTCAGGGTGTCACACCGCAGTGGGAACGGCTTTCAGGCCACCCCGTCGTACCAGCGCAACTTGCGCCGAAGGGTGGCGTAGTAGCTCCAGCCGCGGGGGTGCAGGAAACGCACGCTGTGCTGCGAGCGCTTGACGCGGACCTGGTCGCCGTGCAGCAGGCTGGCCAGGCTTTGCATGTCGAAGTTGGCCGACGCGTCGCGCCCGGCGACGATCTCGATGCGCACTTCATCGGCGTCGGGCAGCACGATGGGCCGGTTGGACAGCGTGTGGGAGGCAATCGGCACCAGCACCCAGCCCGCAATGCGCGGGTGCAGGATGGGCCCGCCCGCCGACAGGGCGTAGGCCGTCGAGCCCGTGGGCGACGCGATGATCAGGCCATCGGCGCGGATGTTGGCGATGAGTTCGTCGCCGATGTGGGCGCGCAACTCCACCATGCTGGCCGTGGCGCCGCGGCTGACCACCACGTCGTTCAGCGACAGGCCTTCGAAGATGCGCTGGCCGTCGCGCCAGACGCCGCCTTCTAGCATGCTGCGGTGCTCTTCCTCGTAGTCGCCCTGCAGCACGGGCAGCAGCGCCTCTCGGAAGCGGTCTTGGGGGATGTCGGTGATGAAGCCGAGGCGCCCCTGGTTAATGCCTACCAGGGGCACCTTGTAGCGCGCCAGTTCCCGGGCAATGCCCAGCATGGTGCCGTCGCCCCCGACCACCACGGCCAGGTCGCAACGCTGGCCAATCTGTTCGGGGGTGAGCGCTTCGTCGTCGTGCGCGCCGATACTCAGCGCCGTGTCGCGTTCAAAGCTGACGTCCAGACCCTGGGCGCCCATGAAGGCGGCCAGTTCGTTCAGCAAAGGAGCAATGCCCCGTGCCTGGAATTTGCCGACGATGGCCACATGTTGGAAGCGCTTGGACATGGTGGGATTTGACCATGGTGTCGACAGGCTCTCTCCAGGGCCGCACGCCTGCCGGTGTGCGTTCCCTGGGACTTCACCCCCCGAGCGTCTCGGGGGGCACACCGGGTCTGCGCCGGTCCATAAAATGAGTGTCATGCTGGACGACCGCTCCCGCACGCTGCTGAAAACCCTGGTCGAGCGATACATTGCCGACGGCCAACCCGTGGGCTCTCGTACCTTGTCGCGCGCCTCGGGCCTGGACCTTTCCCCGGCCACCATCCGCAATGTGATGAGTGACCTGGAAGAACTCGGCCTGATCGCCAGCCCCCACACCAGCGCCGGGCGTGTCCCCACCGCGCGTGGCTACCGCCTGTTTGTCGACACCATGCTGACGGCCGGCCCGCTGGACCTGCAGAACACCACGCCTGACATCGAACATGCCCGCGGGCAGCTGCACCCTGACCAGCCGCAGCGGGTGATCGCCGCCGCCGCGCAGACGCTGTCGCAGTTGTCCAGCTACGTGGGCATCATCAGCACGCCCCGCAAGGAAAGCCTGTTCCGCCACATCGAGTTCCTGCGCCTGGGCGATCGGCGGGTGCTGGTCATCATCGTCTCGCCCGATGGCGATGTGCAGAACCGCGTCATCTTCACGGTGCGCGACTAGTGGACGATCTGCGCACCGAGATCGCCACCCTGATGCAGGCGGCGGTGCAGGCGGGCACGGAGGCCATCGAAACCGGTGACCAGGTGGTGGTCAGCGGCGAGCGCAACCTGCTGCGCCTGCAGGACATCGGCCAGGACATGGGCACGCTGCGCAAGCTCTTTGACCTGTTCGAGCAGAAGACCGAACTCATGCGGTTGCTGGACGTCTCCAGCCGGGCCGAAGGGGTGCGCATCTACATCGGCGGCGAATCTCGCGTGGTGCCGTTCGAGGAGCTTTCCGTGGTGACGGCACCCTACGAGGTGGATGGTCGCGTGGTGGGCACGCTGGGCGTCATCGGGCCGACCCGCATGGCCTATGGCCGGATGATCCAGATCGTCGACATCACCGCCAGGCTGGTGGGCAGCGCGCTGAGCCAGAAGTAGCGATCTGGGCCAGCCGGCCCTGGATGGCACCCAACCTGTCGCGTTCCCGAGATGGCCCGGAAAAAGGCCCGCACACCGTGCGGCCTTCGCTGGCTGCGGACGCTGCGCGGACCCGTTGTCCACCCGTACTGTCGGAGCCCTCGCCATGAAGCCACTTGTGACGAAGCCCCTTTCGCAAGCCCTCGCTGCCGCTCGCCGCACCGGCCTGGCCCTGGGCCTCCTGGCCAGCCTTGTTGGCGCGGGCTCGGCCCAGGCCGAATCGAAAGTCTTGAACATCCTGAACTGGGCTGACTACATCGCCCCGGAGACCATCAAGAACTTCGAGAAGGAGACCGGCATCCGGGTGCGGTACGACAACTTCGACGCCAACGAGACCCTCCACGCCCGCCTGGTGGCCGGCAAGACGGGCTATGACATCGTCGTACCCGGCGCGCACTTTGCCAAGATGCAGATCGACGGCAAGCTGCTGCTGCCACTGGACAGCAGCAAGCTGAGCAACTGGAAGAACCTCGATCCGGCCCTGCTGAAGAAGCTGGAGACCGTCGACCCCGGCAACCAGCACCTGGTGACCTGGCTGTGGGGCTTTGTCACCGTCGGCATCAACCCTGACAAGGTCAAGGCCGCACTGGGCAACCTGCCCATGCCCGCCAACCCGCTGGACCTCCTGCTGGACCCTCGCTACGCCGAGCGCATGAAGACCTGCGGGACCCACATGCTGGATTCCGCCAGCGAAGTGGTGCCGGTGGTGATGCTGCACGCCGGCAAGCCCGGCTGGAGCAACAGCGCCGCCGACTACAACGCCGCACGTGATGTGCTGATGAAGGTGCGTCCGCACATCACCCGCATCAATTCGCCAGGCCCCATCAACGACCTCGCCAACGGCAAGATCTGCGTGTCGCTGGGCTATTCCGGCGACTTCCTGATCGCCAACCAGCGCGCCACCGAGAACAAGACGGGCCAGAAGATCGAGGCGCTCATTCCGCCGCGTGGGGCCACCATGTTCATGGACACCATGGCCATCCCCAAGGACGCCAAGAACGTGGACAACGCCCACCGCTTCATCGACTACATCCTGCGCCCGCAGGTGCACGCGTCGCTGACCAACACCGTGTTCTATGGCAACCCCAACAGCGCGTCGCGTGCCTTCGTCAAGCCCGAGATCGCCAACAACCCGGTGGTCTTTCCCCGTGCGGCTGACGTGGAAAAGCTGGCCTTCCCCACGCCGCTGAACAACGACGGCCGCCGCGCGCAGACCCGTCTGTTCCAGAGCTTCAAGTCGGGCAAGTGAGCCGGCGCGGGCAGCTTCCCCGGTAAACTGCCTATGGGTCGCACCGGCCCCGGCTTGCCGGGTGTCGGCGCTGTCCAGGGGGCCGTTAGCTCAGTTGGTCAGAGCAGAGGACTCATAATCCTTTGGTCATTGGTTCAAGTCCAATACGGCCTACCAACCGTCGTGTTCAGCGCGTGGCCGCGTCAGCCAAGGCCCGCCTGCGGCACCAGGCCAGTGCCATACTGAGCCCATGCCGATCGAACTCAGCAAGGACGCGCGTGCTGCCGCCATCCGTTCCCTGGAACGTTACTTCCAGGACCACCTCGACCAGCGCATCGGCAATATCGCTGCGGGGGGCTTGCTGAATTTCTTTCTGCAGGAAGTGGCGCCGCTGGTCTACAACGATGCGGTCGCCCAGGCCCAGGCCCACCTGCAGCAGCGCATCGCCGATCTCGACATCGATCTGCATGAAGAGCCGTTCACCTATTGGAAGACCCACACCCCCGATGCCGCCAAGCGCCGCCGTTGAGTCCTCGCGCTGCCCTGGGTGACTGTCCATGCTGAAGACCGAACAGCCCAACGCCGATCACCCTGAGCTGGACCTCTACAGCGACGAGGCCCTGGTGAAGGCGCTGGTTGACGACCAGCAGCTGGCCGTCCGCGCCGTGCAGGCAGCGGCACCCGATCTGGCCCGCGCCGTGGCGGCGGCCGTGCCCCGCCTGCGCGCGGGTGGGCGCCTGGTGACCGTCGGTGCTGGCACATCGGGCCGCCTGGGCGTGCTGGACGGCACCGAACTGCAGCCCACCTTCTCCTGGCCCACGGAGCAGGTGCTGGGGCTGATCGCGGGTGGACGTGACGCCATGTTCCGGGCCATCGAAGGCGCCGAGGACAGCCACGAGCTGGGTGCTGCCGATGTTGACCAGGCGGCGCTGGGTCCGCGGGATGTGGTGCTGCTGATCGCCGCCTCTGGCACCACACCCTATGTGCTGGGTGCGCTGCAGGCGGCCCGCCACAGCGGCGCCTTGACAGTGGCGCTGGCCAACAACCCGGGTTCGCCGCTGGCCGCCCAGGCCGACATCGGCATCACGCTGGACACCGGGCCGGAGGTCATCTCCGGCAGCACCCGCCTGAAGGCCGGCACCGCGCAGAAGATCGCGCTGAATGCCTTTTCCAGTGCGGTCATGGTGCGCCTGCACAAGGTCTACGGCAACCTGATGGTGGACATGAAGGCCACCAATGCCAAGCTGCTGCGCCGGACGCTGGCGCTGACGGTGCGCGCCTGTGGCTGCGACGAGGCTGCCGCCGCACAGATGCTGCAGCGCTGCGGGCAGCACGTGAAGCTGGCCATCGTCGCCCTGCGGGCGGGGGTGGAGCCTTCGGTGGCACAGGCCTGGCTGGACGCGGCGCATGGCAGTGTGCGCGCGGCCCTGGATGGCCGAGACGCCGCGGCCCACCGCGCGCCATGAACAGCCCTGCCCACGGCGCCACCAGCCCAGCGGCGGCAAGCCCGGCGGGGCGCAGCCCATGGGTGTGGATTCCCAGCCTCTACTTTGGCCAGGCCATCCCGTATGTGGTGGTGATGACGCTGTCGGTGGTGCTCTACAAGCGCAT
This sequence comes from Rubrivivax sp., assembly GCA_021298085.1. Classification (GTDB taxonomy): domain Bacteria; phylum Pseudomonadota; class Gammaproteobacteria; order Burkholderiales; family Burkholderiaceae_C; genus Rubrivivax. Next base: position 1,621 of record JAJTDE010000086.1, on the reverse strand, counting down.
GGGCGTCTCCAACACGGACATCGCGCTCTACACCAGCTGGCTCTACCTTCCCTGGGTCATCAAGCCCTTGTGGTCGCCGCTGGTGGACCTGTTCGGCCGCAAGGGTGGCTGGGTGGTCTGGTTGCAGCTGGGGGTGGGCGTGGCGCTGGCCAGCGTGGCGCTGGTCCTGCCCGTGCCGGGCTTCTTCCAGATGACGCTGGCGGTGTTCTGGCTGATGGCCTTTGCGTCGGCCACGCATGACATCGCAGCCGATGGCTTCTACATGCTGGCGCTGAAGACCGGCCAGCAGGCGGCCTTTGTGGGTGTGCGCTCCACCTTCTACCGGCTGGCGATGATTGCCGGGCAGGGTGGCTTGGTCTACCTGGCGGGGCAACTGGAAGAGCAGCTGGGCAGTGTGGTGCGGGCCTGGCAGATCGTGTTTGTGGCGCTGGGAGTGGGCTTTGCCGTGCTGGCGCTGTGGCACCGCCTGGTGCTGCCACGCCCGGCAGTCGATGGGCCGGTGCGTGGACGGATGACAGGGCAGGTGGACGATCAGGTGGGCGCCGTCACCGCGGCCGGCCGCTCCCCCGTGGCCCAGCACCTGCGCGAGTTTGTGACCGTGTTCGTGGCCTTCTTTCGCCGCCCGGACATCGGCCTGGTGCTGGCCTTTCTGCTGCTCTTCAGGCTGGGCGAGGCGCAGCTGCTCAAGCTGGCCGCGCCCTTCATGCTGGATGCCGCCGCACAGGGCGGATTGGGCCTCAGCACCTCGCAAGTGGGCATCGTCTATGGCATGGTGGGTGTGGGTGCGCTGACGCTGGGTGGCCTGCTGGGCGGGTGGGTGATCTCGCGCATTGGCTTGAAGCGCGCGTTGCTGCCGCTGATGGTGGCTGTGCACTTGCCCAACCTGTTGTACGTGGGCCTGGCCATGGCCTTGCCGCAGGACCTGTGGGTCGCGGCGGCCGCAGTGGCGGTGGAGCAGTTCGGCTATGGTTTTGGCTTCACGGCCTACCTGATGTTCATGATCTGGGTGGCCCGCGGCCCTGCGGCCGACGCTGACCAGGCCAATCCGCACCAGACGGCGCATTACGCCATCTGCACCGGGTTCATGGCCCTGGGCATGATGCTGCCGGGCATGTGGAGCGGTTGGCTGCAGGATTGGCTGGGCTACACGACCTTCTTTGTGTGGGTGACGGTGGCCACTGTGCCCTCGTTGGTGGTGGCCACGATGCTCAAGTTGCCGGCCGATTTCGGGCGGGCCGAGGACGCCAGATGAGGCTGGCCAGGGCGTGTGGGGTGGTGGTGGCATGAGGTCCGCAGACATGGATGCCGGCTTCTCGCGCCGGCGCTGGCTGGCCGCGGGCGCGGCCGGCGGCGCAGCGGCCTGGCTGGGCGGCTGCGCAGGCCCGGCCGCGGGCTGGCTGCCGCCTGCCAACCAGGCGCAGCCGCTGGAGCGCCTGCCGGACCACCTCATGCCCCCCGAAGCGCCGCGTGAGCTGCGCGGCGCCTGGGTGGCCACGGTGGCGAACATCGATTGGCCCAGCCAGAAGGGTTTGCCGGCGCAGCAGCAGCGTGCCGAGATGAACGCCATGCTGGAGACGGCCGCCGCGCTGCGCCTGAACAGCCTGCTGCTGCAGGTCAGGCC